>CANJZW010000043.1 GCA_947479475.1 Chthoniobacteraceae bacterium | reverse complement strand
GCCTGAGCGGGATGTCTGTCTTGTACTGGATCAATTGAATTTGACGCTTCCGGAGCAAGCCCCTCCTAAAATCTACAGTCCTGCAAAAAGCTCGAATTGAAAAATCGTGTAGTGCCAACCTTTTTAGAATGACTGCTGAACATGAGGCTGTTAGATATTTTTCACCCCGCCAGTTCGCAAAGTAGGGTTAGGCGTGAAGACCCCGCTGCCCTCTCGCCACACGTCGTGCGTCCTCAATGTTGATTTCGTGGCGACCACCTTTTTTTCGACCCTACTTCGACTGTACTTGCACAGCAATCTGCCGAATCGCCCGGGCCAGGCGATCGGAGTAAACGGGCTCGGAACGCTCTGTAGACGGTGCCGTGGCAGTTGCCTTTGGGCGCAACACGGCTTTGGTGACCTGCGTAGATGCAGGCGCACGGTTGGATCGGCATTGTCGGAGGCGAGACTGGAGGTAGCGACTGCATGGTCTTGTGGCACCGTGGTGATTTGCTTGGCGCGTGTGCTTCTGCGGGCAGTAGGCCGGAGCGCTAAGGACGCCCGAAGTCCTCCAGCGCGCTTGCTCGGCCTCTTCATTTCGGCAAGTGTAATGCCGATAAAGCCGTGGCTCCTCACCCTGCACGGCGCCATTGGAATATTTACTGTAAACCACCGCCTATGAGTACGCCTTCGTCTCCCTTAGCCGTAAGCCGCCGTCAGTTCCTGGCTACGCTAGCCGCAGCCTCCGTCAGGACCCGGCTGAGTGCCCAAGAAGCCAAGAAATTTCCACCGGTGCGTCAAATCACTCAAGGCCCGGGATTCCACTGGTTTGCCTACTACGACAAGCTGCAGTTCTCTTCTGACAACCGCTTTGTGCTCAGCCACAAGGTCAACTTTGAACACCGCTCTCCCAAGGCGGATGACGTCATTGAGGTCGGCATGGTTGATTTGCAGGACAAAGATAAATGGATTCCGCTAGGCACCTCGCGCGCCTGGTGCTGGCAACAGGGCTGTATGCTGCAATGGCTTCCAGGAAGCGCCTTCGAGGTGATTTGGAACGACCGGGAACAGGATCGTTTTGTGAGCCACATTCTCAACGTCAAAACGGGAGAAAAACGCACCATTCCCAGCCCCGTTTACGCGCTCAGTCCAGACGGTAAAGAAGCCGTTTCCTGTGACTTCGCGCGAGTCGCCGACTGTCGCCCAGGCTACGGCTATACAGGCATCCGCGACCGCTTTTTCCACGCGATGGCTCCCGCAGGCAGCGGCATCACACATGTCAATCTGTCCACCGGCCGTGAGACGCTCATCATCACTCACGAGCAGATCGCAAAGAGGGGCGAAATCCCCCAGAACCTTCCCGACTCCAAGCATCATACCTATCACCTGCTCTGCGGGCCCGATGGCAAGCGCTTCATCTTCTTGCACCGTTGGACGCAACCCGGCGGTGGCCAACTCTCGCGGTTGTTCACGGCGGCCATGGACGGTAGCGACCTGCGCATCGTAATCCCCAACGGCTTCGTTTCCCACTTCATCTGGCGGGATGCAACCCACATTCTATCCCAGTCCAAGGGCTGGCTGGAAAACCCAGGATGGGGCGACTTTCTATTCGAAGACAAAGATGCGGGAATCATCGAGGAGGTGGGCAAAGGCGTACTCGATCCCGGCGGCCATTTCAGCTACCTGCGCAACAACGCCTGGATCCTCAACGACACTTATCCAAAGGGCGACCAGCGCCTCCAGACCCCTCATTTATACAAGATCAAAGAAAACCGCCGTATTGATCTTGGCTTTTTCACGCTGCATCCGGCATACAAGGGTGAATGGCGAGTAGACACACACCCTCGCCTGAGTCGCGACGAACGTCTGGTGTGTATTGACTCACCACACACAGGCCAGGGCCGGCAATTGCACCTCATCGATATCTCTAATGTCAGCTAAGAAGTAAGGTTCGCTCGCCCGACGCAGTATCCAAATTCCCACTCCCGATTTTTAGCCCGCCCCACAACAATCCTGCGCGGGCTGCGAAAATGGAGTGAAAACTGAATTCTCCGGAAAAAGTTGTGGCGTGGCGCCCACCTACATCGAGTCATCGGACACGAATGCTCAAAATGGGGTGGGTTTGTTCATCGCTTTTATGATCGTTAAATCTCTCGTTTCTATACAACCTCATATCGTCTCATTGTTTATGAAGAATTTAAATCAAGTGGGTTCCATTCTCCGTACCGCGGCGTGCTTCGCCCTTCTTACCATGAATGTTCTCGCGGCGGATGGTACGATTTCTCCGGCTGTCACGAACACGGCGAAAAAGATCGTGCTGATCGCGGGGAAAAAAAGCCACGGGCCAGAGGGGAACCGCATTCACGACTATCCGTGGTCTGTAAAGCTATTGAAGGTGCTGCTTGAACAGTCCGATGTGCGGGAGAAGGTGAGCGTTGAAACTTATTTTGACGGTTGGCCAAAAAATGAGAAGCCGATCGAAGACGCCGATACGGTTTTCATCCTCTCCGACGGGCGGGATGGAAACTTGTTTTCAGAAGCGCCGCATTTGGAGAACGCTGAGCGAATTTCCTTCATGGAGCGCCTGATGAAGAGAGGGTGCGGCTTCGGTGTCATACACTTTTCGACCTTTGCCCCCGAAGTGTATCGGGATCAGATTTTGCGCTGGAGTGGAGGTTACTTCCAATGGGAAACAGACGGGCAACGGAAGTGGTATTCCGCAATCAAGGTTCTGGACACGGAACTATCCCTTCCCTCACCGAGGCACGCCATCTCACGCGGCGTAAAACCGTTCCGGATGAAAGAAGAATTTTACTACAACCTTAGGTTCTCTGCCAGCGACGAGTCTCTCTCACCTCTCCTTGCGGTGCCTGCGCTTCCCGGACGCGAACCCGACGGACGCTGTGTGGCTTGGGCGCGCGAACGCGAGGATGGCGGGCGCGGATTCGGGACGACGTGCGGCCATTTTTACGACAATTGGAAGAATGACGACTTCCGAAGACTGGTGCTCAACGCGCTAGTGTGGTCCGCGCACATCGAAGTGCCTGAACTGGGGGTCGAATCAACCTACCGCGAACACGACGAGATTTCCGCATATTTGAGCGCTAGCGTTGTTCCATTGGGCGGAGCAGTGAAGTGATTTCCTGATGAGCGTCCTCATCGTGGCGCTGCGAAGTTTCCGGTGCAACGCCCCAGAACAGGCCAAGGCCGGAATTCGCGCTCGAGGCGCAGTCGTAGCATTTTCAGAATTTACGGACCCTCCGTTGCGGTTGCTTACCAACTCAAAAGTCTGGTCGGCATTTTTTTGCCGTCCACCACATCCCATTCAAACGCCGAACTCAGAGCTCCGACCCACGAGGAATTCGAAGCCTTAGTGAGAAGTCGATTTCCACTTCGCATTGTTCCCAAATCGTGCCCGGTATTGGCGGGGCGTCAGACCGACCCGCTTTTGAAACTGGCGGCAGAATGCACTCTGGTCGTAGAAGCCATTCTCCAAGGCGATGGAGCCAATCGGGGTGTCGGTGCGCTGCAATTGCTGGCAGGCACTGTCGATCCGAAGCTGCAGTAGATATTGAATCGGTGACGTCTGAAACAAGGCTCTGAATCGTCGCTGAAATTGACTGCTCGAGAGATGCATCAACGCAGCGACGCTCTCGATGGTGATGCTCTCGTTGAAATGGCTGTTGAGATAATCCACCGCGATTTTGAGATCCTCGTAGGGGCCGATGATCGCACCCGCGCTGCGTGCATCCCTCATCACTCCGGCGATTCCGATGACTCGCCCTGTTTTGTCATGAAGGGGGGCTTTACTGCACAGATAGCACACGAGGACACCTTTGCTATTGGGCACGAACCAAATCTTGTCCCGAACCGGGCGGTTTTTACTCACGATCCACCGGTCTTCTTCACGATAACCGTGGGCTAGAAACGGAGAAAAAAGGTCGGCGTCTGTGCATCCCATAACCTCGCCTTCATGGCGAAATCCGATAGCCTGCAGCAACGCTTGATTCATCCGCAGGAAACGCCCTTCGGTATCTTTCACGAAAAAGTAGACATTCGGGAGCATATCAAACAGTTGGCCCAACGTATCTTCCGGAGTGAGACGCGAAAAGAGGGCATCCTGGAGTTTTTTCCCCTCTGCGCTGCGAGCGGGCTGGGAGAGTTCATTGCGCTTTTTCATGTGAACTTTAGACCGGCACTATGCGCTGAAAATACAAAAAGTCGCTAGTATGTGCCAAGCACAGAGGTGGCATTTGCGACACAATGCCCGAAATCAATCCCGGCTCAGCCTTCCTCCCATGGACACCACCCGTTCCGCCCCCTTCCTTTGCCTGGCGATCCTTGCCACCATCTTGTTCACCCACCCGAATCTTCGGGCCGAACCTGCTGCCTTCAGGCTGCAATCTAACGACGTGATTGCGCTGACAGGTGGATCCACCATTGAGCGCACTCGATTCAACGGGTTCCTGCAGACGCATCTCTTCACCGCGCGCCCCGACGCAAAACTCAAGGTGCGCAACTTCGGGTGGGAAGGCGACACGGTATTTGAACAGTGGCGCGATGGTGGCGCGGCGGGGAAACTCGACCCGAGCCAGAGCTGGCGGCAGCAGCGTGATTGGCGACACCAGCTCGCCGAGGTCGGAGCAACGGCGGTGGTCGCGCAGTTTGGCCAGATGGAATCGCTCGCTGGCGTGGAGAGGCTGCCTGCGTTTATCGCGGCCTATGAGAAACTGATTGCGGAGTTCACGGAGGGTGGCCGCCGCGTGGTGCTGGTTTCCCCAATGTGGTTTGAAAAAAACACACTGCCGCGCGCTCCCGATCTCACACGAAACAACACTGCGGTCCAGGCTTATGTAGATGCCATTCGCGATCTCGCGGCGAAACTTGGCGTAACGTTTATCGATCTCACGAAACTCCCGCATGATGCGCATCCGCTGACTGACAATGGCTACCAGCTCAATGAGCAGGGTCATCGCATCGTGGCGGCGCACATCGCCAAGTCGCTGGGCATCTCGAAGAAGCCCGAGGCGGAAACAGAAGCCCTGCGCAGCGCCGTGATCGAAATGGAGCGCCTGTGGTTTGATTACTGGCGACCCATGAACTGGGCGTTCATCACCGGCGACCGCACGACTCAGGCGTTTGCCAGGGACTGGAAGGACAACAAAAAACACCTGTTCCCGGAGGAAATGAAGGACTTCGTGCCGCTGGTTCAGCAGGCTGATGAGAACATCTGGAAGACACTCGAAGGCCAGCCCGTGACGCCCGTCGGCATCCACTCGTCCATCCCTGTCGAGCCGCCGAGTGTGAAGCCGCAATCGCCGGAGGAAGAACTCGCGTCCTTGAACGTTCTCGACGGCTTCAAGGTGAATCTTTTCGCCTCCGAAGCCGATGGCGTTGTGAAGCCGTCCCAGATGCGCTGGGATGAGCGCGGCCGTCTGTGGGTCGCCTGCACGGTGAGCTATCCGCAGATAAAGCCGGGCGAAAAGCCCAACGACTACGTGCTGGTGTGCGAGGACACCGATGGCGATGGCCGAGCGGACAAGTTCACCAAGTTCGTCGAGGGCTTGTTAATGCCGACTGGCATCGAGCTTGGCGATCGCGGACTCTATGTCGCGCAGGGCACGGAGTTGCTGCACTTCCGCGACACCGATGGCGATGGGAAAGCGGACAGCCGGCGCATCGTTCTCGGTGGTTTCGGCACGGGGGACTCGCACCAATTGATCAATTGCCTGAACTGGGGCTTCGGCGGAGAGTTGTGGTTCACTCAGGGGTATCACATCTACTCGCGCGTTGAGACCCCGTATGGCGTGGAGACGCTGAACCGCTCCGGCGTCTGGCGTCTGCGCCCGCGCACCGGGCACCTCGATCCCTTTTTTCAATGGTCCACTGCGGGCTCCAACTGCTGGGGCGTGATCACCACGGACTACGGCCAGCCTTTCCACAAAAGCGGAGCTGACCTGGGTGCTTTCTTCAGCACACCGGGGCTCGTGCTCTCCACCCTCGCCAGTTCCTCCGGAGCGTTGAGAGTCTGCAATGCCAGCGCCAAGCAGGTCGGCATGGAGTTCATCGGCAGCAGCCAGTTTCCGCAGGAGATGCAGGGCCGCGTCATCCTCGGCGGCTTCTACGCGAACCGTCTGGAGCAACACGAACTACACCTCAAGGACGGCGCATATTCCTCGAAGCAGCTCCCGAGTATCATCGAGACCAAGAACAATGTCTTCCGCCCGGTGGAAGTCCGTAGCGGCCCGGACGGCGCGCTCTATGTCGCTGATTGGTATAATCCCATTATTGGTCATTACAGCGCCTCCTATCGGCACCCCGACCGCGACAAAGAACATGGCCGCATCTGGCGCGTGACTTACCAGGGCCGTCCGCTGGTCAAGCCGGCATCTCTCGTGAATGCCACAGCGGGTGACCTCTTTGAGCAACTCGACTCCCCCGAGCGCTGGGCCCAGTACCAATCCAAGCGCCTGCTGTTCGAGCGCGACAGCAAGGAAGTGATCACGGCACTCGACACATGGGTTGCCAAACTCACGGCGGGTGATGCGAAGGATGAATACCGCCGCCTGCAAGCCCTCGCCATTTACGAGGCCCACGAAACGGCGCGCCCCGAGTTGTTAAAGTCGCTGCTACGTTCGCCGGACGCCCGCATTCGCGCCTATGCCACGCGCACGCTTTCGACGTGGGCGCGGGACGGTGCCTTGCCCGAGGCCATCACGTTGCTTGACCCGCAGATTGCCGATGAAGACCCAATGGTGCGTCTGGAAGCCATTGTCGCGGCCAGCTACGTACCGGACCCACGCGCAGCCGTGGTCGCCCTGCGCGCTTTGGACAAGCCTTTCAACTCCTATCATCAACACGCACTTCCGAAGACGCTGAACGGCCTCGCTCCGATCTGGGTGCCAGCTCTCGCCGCTGGAAAACTCGCTTTCGACAAGGACGAGCACCTCATCTTTGCCCTGCAAAATGCCAAGGTGGAGAACAACAGGGACATCATGCGCCTGCAGATCGAGCGTCATGCAGGCGATGCCGCGCGTCAGTCCCTTTGGCTCAAGGCCCTAGCCACGGTGGCCAGAGAAACCGACATCCGACTCATCCTCGAGCGCGGCGGCCAGGATCCCGCCGTTCTCGCTGCACTCGCCAGCTCATCCGCCTTGCGCGGTTCCAAACCCAATGACACCGCGTCGTTCATCGAGCCGCTCTTCACATCGACGAATGCCGCCGTGCGCACCCAAGCCGTACGCATCGCGGGTGCTTGGAAACTCGCCGCCTTCGCCGAGCGCATCCGCGCCCTCGCTGCCGACGAAGCCACTCCGCTGCATTTGCGCCAAACCGCGTTGACCGCCATCGGTGACTTTGGCGGCCCGCCCGATCCTACTCTCCTACGGCTCATCGACAGCGCTACGTCTCCTGAGTTGCAAGCCACCGCGCTCGATGCGCTCATCACTGGCAGTCCGGACGAGGCTGCACGGATCGTGCTGGGCAAACTCAACCACGCCAAGCACAGCGAGGAAGCCACGGCTTTCGTCAAGGCCATGCTCGCACGAGCAGAAGGCAGCGCCGCTTTCAACAAGGCCCTGTCGAAGCCGCAAGCGCTCAGCGCCGCCAGCGCCAAGTTCACGCTCACCGCACTGAATCTGCTCGGCCATAGCGACCGCAAATTGCCGCAACTGCTCATGAATCTCGCGGGCATGAACACCACACTCCCCGTCTATACGAAGGAGTATGTCGCCACCATCGTAAAGGCCGCGGAGACCATCGGCCGTGCCGCCGAAGGCAAAAAGGTCTTCGAGCAAACCGGCTGCATCGCCTGCCACATGCCCGGAGCGGCGCAAAGCAAAATCGGCCCCGACCTCAGCGCCATCAGCCGCAGCATGCCCATCGACATGATCATTGGTGAAATCATCTGGCCCGCGCTCAACGTCAAAGAAGGCTACGAAGCCGCTACCGTCACAATGAAGAATGGGAGCGTGATTGCGGGGTTTAAACATTCCGAGACCATCGACACCATAGAGATCCGCGACCCAGCCACCGGTACTGTCAGGCCCCTCCCACGTGCCAGCACCGCCACAATTCAGACCGCCGGAACTCTCATGCCTGATGGCCTGACCGCCACACTCAGCGAGCAGCAACTGGCCGACCTCATCCGCTACGTCAGCGACTTAGGAAAATAAACTCAGCCCAAACAGAATCAACTACTCCCCAACCAAGAACTAAGAACTAAGAACCAAGAACTAAAAACATCCCCACCAACCTTTTAAAATCATCAAAAACCTCCTCCTCACCCTTGTTCTCCTCACCTCCGCAGCTTCGGCTCAGACACCGCTCTCCGAGGGCAAGACCTTCACCGGTTGGGAGGGCGACACCACCACGCAATGGCGCATTGAAGACGGCGCTTTCACTTCGGGATCTCTCGAGAAGAGGCAACCCCACAACGACTATCTCGCGACCACGAAGGAGTTCGGCGACTTTGAACTCACGCTGAAATGGAAGCTGGAAGGCACCGAAGGCTTCGTGAATGGCGGCGTGCAGTTCCGCTCGAAACGCGCGCCCAAAGGCCGCGAGGTCATCGGCTTCCAGGCCGACCTCGGCGCAGGTTATGACGGTGCGCTCTACGACAATGGTCGTCGCGGACTTCTGCTCCGGCCTACCAAGAAAGTGCTGGAAAATGCGCGTAAACCGGTCGGAGAATGGAACGACTACCGCATCCGCGCCGAAGGCTCGCGCATTCAAATCTGGCTCAATGGCGTGCAAACCGTGGACTACACCGAGACCGACCCCGCCATCGCCACCACCGGCATCATCGCCATGCAGATCCACGGCAATTCCTCCTCCATCGTCCGCTACAAGGACATCGCCATCACGGAGCTGCCCGCAGCGAAGGGAAAGTAGGGCGTCCCACCACTCAGCGCACGCCCCCAGCCCCCGCTATGAAACACACCCTCACACTCCTCGCCGCGCTGCTTCTCGCATCGCTGGCCGCGCTGCACGCCGCTGATAAGCCCGAGCCCGTTGCCAGTGACGACAAGCTGGCCGCAATTATGTCCCGAAAGCCCTCGGGCATACCACTGGCACCTATCCTTGATCCGGGCCCGGAGTTTGCCGATGGAAAGCGCATCTGGCAGGGATCCGGGAGCATGACCATGAGCCCGAAGGGTCGGATTTGGCTGTCATGGATGAGCGGCGGAGGTTTCGAAGGTGACCGCACCGAGCCGACCTATGTGCTCCTGTTCACCAGCGGCGATGGAGGCCAGACGTTCCAAGGACCTGTCGCAGTGGTCAAGTCACCGCGTGGGCAGCATGTCCAAGATCCTGGACTCTGGATTGATCCACGCGGCCGGCTGTGGTGGTATTACTATGCGAACGGGGGAATGGTAGCCAATATTGCCGACGATCCCCAAGCCGCGAAGCCGCATTTTCAGCCTCCGTTCTTTGTCTCGCAGGGCTTCTTTATCAACAAGCCGACCGTGTTGGCAGATGGCTCATGGCTCTGGACGCCGCACAATAAAATCCCCACCTTGGGATTCAAAGGGGTGACGGTTTATCGGTCGCAGGATGAGGGAAAGAATTTTTCCTTCATCGGCAGCGTGAACAGCAAGCCCGGCGTGGAGATCCAGATCGGAGAGCCAATCACCGTGGAACTGCGCGACGGGCGGATCGCTTTGTTCATCCGCACTGTCTCTGGAATCCGCAGGACCATCTCTGCTGACGGCGGCCGCACCTGGGGCGACTTCGACGCACTGCCTGGGCTCAACGCCGTCGTGCATTCCCGCTTCTTCATAAGCCGTCTGAAATCCGGCAACCTGCTGCTGGTTTACAATCGCCCACCCGAAACACCCGATCCGCTCGCCACCAAGGGGCCGCTGGTCAATCTGCGACAGCTGCGGGAGCGGACTCACATGACTGCCGTGCTCTCTGAAAACGACGGAGCCACGTGGAAAGGTGGATTGCGACTGGATGATCGCGACATCCCATCTTACCTCCCGGATGAATCCCCCCACCAAAGGATTGAGAAGCTCACGACTTACCCTGACGGAGTTCAGACCGACGACGGCTCGATTTGGGTCAGCTACGAACTGAGCCGCTACGGTGCAGACGGACGAGAAATCGTGCTCGCACGCATCCGCGAAGCAGATGTCCTGGCGGGCAAGCTCGTTTCGCCTGACAGCCGCCTCAAGATTCGCGCTCACAAGCTGACCACACCGAGGCACGACTATATCCCAATCAACCCACAGAACCCCAACGACGTGGACTTCACCCCGAACGCCGTGCTGATAAACCGTCTGCTCCGCTTTGAACCTGCCGAACAACCCGACGGCATCTTCAAGCTTCAACCGCGACTTGGCGACCTGAAGGGCTTGGAGACGGAGCTCTTCACTGTGCGCGGCCCGATCCATTTCAAATCGCAGCTTAAGGACGGCGTGCAGGAGATCACCCTCGCTCCTCCGGCTAATGTGAAGCTGACCGTGATCCTCCCTGATTACGCCACAGGAAAGACAGGCCCTCTCACCGCCGGCACCCTGAGGGATGACGGTTGGCGCGAGCTGCCACTCACCCCAAGCAAGCCGACAACCCTCTTCATTCCGACAAGGTAAGGAAATGCACCATGAAAGCCACACTCACACTCCTCGCCGCTCTGCTTCTCGCACAACCGGATCTCCGGGCCGAACCCGCTGCCCCCAAGCAGCCATCGGGCTCGATTCCCAATTCCAAGGAGGCCCTAGCGAGCGGCATTGTTCGCGGCATTTCGTTCGATCGAAAGGCGCAACGCATGCCCAAGGGTGACATTGCAGTCGGCCTGCAGGAGGTGGCGTCTGGGTTTGCGGTTCCGCTGGTGCTGACATACGCGCCGGGACAAAAGGACCGACTCTACGTTGCGGACCAGGTCGGCATCATCCGCATCGTCGATCACGCACGCTTGCTCAGCGAGGCGTTCCTCGACCTGCGGCCCTGGTTGAAGGAAGTGAATCCAGCCTACGACGAGTGTGGATTGCTCGGCCTGGCGTTCCACCCCCAATACGACCGCAAGGAGCACCCTGGATTTCGCAAGCTTTATACCTTCACGAGCGAGCCTCCCGGCCCATGCGAGGTTCCTCTGGCAAGCGCCACCGAAAAAGTCGATCACCTTAACGTCGTGACGGAGTGGCGCGTCTCCGACGATGATACCAACCGCGTCGATATCGGCAGCCGACGAGTCGTGTTCTCCTACGCGACGCCGAATTTCCATCACAACGGTGGCAGCCTCGCCTTTGGCCACGATGGCCTGCTGTATATCAGCGTCGGCGACGGTGGCACCGGGCTCGTGTTTACCGATAAGTCACCCATGGGCATCGCGCAGGACATCGATAGCCCGCGAGGCAAGATCCTTCGAATCGATCCGCTCGGCCTCCACGGCGTCAAGGCCGGGACTGGTCAATACAGCACCCCATCTGACAATCCCTATGTCGGTGGCCCGGGGCTCGATGCCATCTTTGCCCTCGGGCTTAGGAATCCCTGGCGGATGAGTGTCGATCGCGCCACGGGAGAGTTGATCGTGGGCGATGTCGGGCAGAGTTCGATCGAAGAGGTGAATATCGTGAAACGTGGGGGGAATTACGGCTGGCCGTTCAAGGAGGGTCATTCTTATCGCAACGACAATCCAGGTAAGTTCACAAAGGATGCGCCTTGGGCCGGCCAAGCTCCGCTGATGGATCCTGCGCTCGCCTACACTCGCGGATACATCCAGTCAGGCGTCCTCTCCGTCATCGGTGGTTACGTGTACCACGGCACGGGGATCCCTCAGCTACAGGGACGCTATGTCTTCGGCAATTGGACCACCTCCGGAGGCTTGCATGGGCAGCTATTCCACGCCGATCTTCGTTCGGGAGAAATGAAGGAGTTCCTCATAGGTCCCTCGGATGAGCCGCTCGACGGCTACCTGGTCGCCTTTGGCGAGGATGCAGAGGGGGAACTCTATGCTCTGACCACCTCTCTGGCGGGCCCTAAAGGGACCACTGGCAAGGTTTTTCGGCTGGTCACCTTCCACGGCGAAGTAAAACCGAGGGTGACCCCAATATCGACGGAGGAGACCTCGCTCGCCGGTGCGGACTCCGCTATCGCTCGGGGGAAGCGGCTGTTCACTGAAAAACTCTGTGCCACCTGCCATCAGATCGATCCCGCTGTCCCGGCCCCCCCGGGTGAGGCGCTGCACGCGCCTCGTTTCCTCGGCAAGTTTTGGGGCCAGCCGATCCAAGTGCATGACGGCATCGACGGTCCTCTGATCAGCGTGGACTTCAATGAAGCCTATTTCGTCGAATCGGTGAAGGAACCCATGAAGAAGATTCATGAAGGATCCATGCCCGGCATGGTGGTGGCACCGATGACCGACGACGAAATCAACGCGCTCATGGCCTATGTGAAGAGCCTGTCGAAATGAAACGTAGCCAAGCCCCCCTCGACCCAACAACCAACAACCAACAACCAACAACTAAGAACTCAAAATCATGAAAAACCTCCTCCTCACCCTTGTTCTCATCACCTCTGCAGCTTCAGCGCAGACACCGCTCTCCGATGGTAAGACCTTCAGCGGGTGGGAGGGTGACACCACGCAATGGCGCATCGAAGACGGCGCATTTACCTCGGGTTCACTCGAAAAGAAGCAACCCCACAACGACTATCTCGCGACGACAAAAGAGTTCGGCGATTTTGAACTGACGCTAAAATGGAAACTGGAAGGCACCGAGGGCTTCGTGAATGGCGGCGTGCAGTTCCGCTCGAAACGGCTCGCGCCACCGTCGCACGAAGTCTCCGGCTTTCAGGCGGACCTCGGCATGGGTTATGATGGTGCGCTCTACGACAATGCGCGTCGCGGCAAAGTCCTGCTCCGGCCCGAGAAGGAAGTGCTGGAAAAGGCGCGCAAGCCGGTCTGCGAATGGAACGACTACCGCATCCGCGCCGAAAGCTCCCGGATTCAGATCTGGCTCAATGGCGTGCAGACCGTGGACTACACCGAGACCGACCCCGCCATCGCTACCGCCGGCATCATCGCCCTGCAGATCCACGGGAATTCATCCTCCATCGTGCGCTACAAGGACCTCGTCATCACAGAGCTTCCCGCCAGGCAGGCAATCGAGTCGGCTGCCAAGGTGATGTTGTTCGACGGCAAATCGCTCAACGGTTGGATCCCCTTCAGCCCCGAGGGAGGAAAGGGCAAAGACGACAATTCAAACGTCGCAAAGGTGTGGTCAGTCCGCGACGGCGTGATCCACTGTGAGGGCAAGCCCAAGGGTTACCTCCGCACCAGCAAAGACTACGCGAACTATCAACTGCATCTCGAGTGGCGCTGGGACGGCAAGCCGACCAACAGCGGCGTGCTGCTGCACAAGACAGGCCCCGACCTCCTCTGGCCAACCTCCATCGAGGCCCAAGTCATGCATGAGAACGCAGGTGACTTCTATTTGATCAACCTCTCGTCCTTGACCGTCAACGGCAAGCAGCTCGGCCCGGTTGTAAAACCATACCTAAGAGCCAAGAAACACGAGTTGTCGAACGAGAACCCCCCGGGCGAGTGGAACAGCTACGACATCTTCTGCAATGGGGACTCGATCCAACTGACCGTCAACGGCTTGCTGCAGAACAAAGGCAACGGCGCGAAACCGTCCAGAGGCGCGATCTGCCTGCAAAGCGAGGGCAGCCCGATCCAGTTCCGCAATATCTACCTCAAACCGCTGGAGAAGTAGAGCAACCATCACCTTAGCAACCGCCTGCAAGCCTCCCATGAAACCCACTCACCTACTCCCTACTGCCATCACCCGCCGCGCCTTTGTCCATCGCTCTGCGGGTCTACTCGCCGCATCCGCTGGCTTGTTGGAATACGCCAAAGCCGAGACCGAGAACACGTATGGCGTCGAGATACCGGAACTGCGCAGCCGCGCGCAGGTTGCGGCCGTTCTCGACAAGGCACCCAAGCCCCAAGCGGACAAGAGTCTTCGCCCGCTCACGATTCTTTTCGCAGGCGGTGCCAAGGATCATCCGCCCCGGTCACATTCGCACGACGTGCTTCCGAAGCGCTGGCAAGTGCTGCTTGGTGGCGCTGGCCCGGGTGATGAAGCGGTGACGAATATGTATCGCCCCCAGGTGGAGGCGGACCGCGCCTTGATCTCCTCAGGCTCGCCCCTCGTGACAGCGTTAAGCACCTTAGAATGGCCCACGGAGGATCAGTTCGCCACGGCAAATGTCATTGTGCTGTATCAACACCCGAACTGTCTTTCAGACGCGAAGCATCAGCAGCAAATCGAGTCGTTCCTAAACCGTGGCGGCGGCCTGGTGCTGTCTCATTTTGTGCTGTGGAATGCTTCGCCAGCGCTGCCGGACTTGCTCGGCCTCGCCAAGGGAAAGGAGAGTCGCTACAAGCACAAGGGTATCACACTGAAACTCCCGGAGCCTCGTCATCCGATCGTGCACGGACTCCCGGATACGTTTACCATCAACGACGAGTGCTTTTGGAACCTGCAAGGCAATCGCAGCAATGTGACCGCGCTCGCCACCTCCGATGAACTCGTCAACGATCAGGTCAGCGCCGAACCCGTCATCTGGGCTCACGAGCACGGGAAAGGCCGCGTTGTGGCCTCGACCCTGGGCCACTTCGACTGGACGTTTGACGACCCATTTTTCCGCGCGATCCTCCTGCGCGGCATTGCCTGGGCCGCGGCCGAGTCGCCTTATCGCTTCGATCCGCTCATTCTGCGTGGCATTCCACTGAAAGACTGATCCCTGACCCATCGCTCTTTCGTTCTACGACCGCATTTCTCGCTGCCCTGCTGCCCTCTTCCGAAATTGAGTGAGTGAGGCTTTTATCCCAAATCTTTTTTGTAACGCGACTCCATAACATCATTGTCGAGGCAGGCTCGTTTGAGATTAGCGTTGCAGCCTTGGTCACGTTAAACACATGAGTTCAATCCTTGTCCTAAAGCATTGCCTTCGAGCAGACGGTAAGTATGAAAAAAAGGGCTCGATACCAGTACGCTTGAGCAAGGCCATTTGAACAGGCGACCCTAACGGTTCCGTCGCTTTCTAGGGCTGTCCGGCCACCCGATATGCGATCGGGGCTGCCTTAAACAGGCGTCTAAAGTGCTGGCTAAAGCGGGAGGCGTCGTTGTAGCCGACCCGCTTGGCGATGCGGGCCACAGGAAGTCGCGTGCTGCGCAGGAGGTCGGCGGCCTTTTCCATCCGAAGTTTTTGTAAGTAGCCTTGGAAGCTAATTCCGTGGTGGCGCCTGAACAGGCGCGAAAGGTTGCCTGGGCTGGTGAAGGCGATCTTTTTTGCGACGTGGGTCAGGGTCAGGGGGCAGTGCAGGCGAAATGCAATGTGAACACTGGCACGTTTAAGGGGACTGCTTTCGGCATCGCTGTTAGAGCGCGACTGCTCGGCGATGCGCAGCCACACAGCTTCAATGTGGGTGCGGGCTGCGTCTTCGGCGGCGGCGGGATCACCGAAAGCAATGGTCTCGACAAGGTAGTCATGCTCTTCGGCAATCGTGCCGGAGTCGGGAAAGTAATCGTCAAAACCCTGTTTATGAAGTGGAAGCAGGCCGTCCCACACGACTCGCCACGCGGCTTCAAGCGTCGGAATGTTGGCGAGGCCGACGATCATCTGGTGCAAATCGAGGTCGGCGCGGGTAAATGCAACGTAGTCCCGAGCGCGCACGGCTTTGACGAGTCGCTTTAAACTCAACCGCATGCGCGTGAGGGTCTCAGGAGAGGCTGCTGCGTTCCTTGCGGCGTGGCTTGCCGCAAAGCCCTCCAGCACGGAGCGAAACTCAGAGAGGCGGCGGATTCCTTCGTTTGTCATGGCGTGATGATGCCGAATCGGGCTTTTGAGTATGTGACAGAGGTCAAATGTTTGCTCCCCTGTATATGCGGGTTGAAAACAAGAGGTGCAGCCATTTCTATCACCTCCTCGCTTTTCTTTATGCCAAATCAAGCACCTGCTCGCAAAAGCCATTTTGGACTCCTGAACCGCACTTTGCTCTTTCTACTGAGCCTCGCGACCCCAGTGATCGCCGAGACCTGGCCTTTAGATCGTGTGGAGGAGACGTTGTTGGTTCGCGGCACTGCGAAGCCTGCCGAGGGAGCCTCGGGCCGGTGCTTGGTACTCGATGGTGAATCGTTGATTGAACTTAAAGACAGCGCAAAGCTGGGCAGCGGCGCGTTCACGGTTTCATTGTGGTTCAATCCGTATGAACTCACCGGCGCCCAGCAGGTGCTCGCTGGCAAGAACCGCTACTCGCGCAACGAGCGCCAGTGGAGCCTCACTATCGAGCCCAACGGCAGATTGCGGGCGTATTTGCAGCAGGATGGGTGGAGCACAATTTCATGCGACGAACCGCTAAAGGCCGGTGGGTGGCATTGGGCGACTTTGGTGGTCGACCCCGACAAGGCGATCCTTTTTTTGAACGGAAAACATGCGGGCGAAGTGAAACTCAAAAGACCCATTGCGTCCACAGATGCCCCAATCACGCTTGGCGGCATCTGGGATGCGGAAGGCTCGCGCCAAGCTTTTCACGGAGCACTAGACGAATGCACAGTGATTGCGCGCGCACTCACTGGGGACGAGATTGCCGCGAATTATCGACCCGTCCCAAATACGCATGCTATTACGGCGCAGGTCGCCCCCGCCGGCCTCTCACTTTGGGATGCTACTCAGACTCTGCCGAGGGCCGCCGACCTGCCGCAGGTGGCGGGTGCAAGTTTTCACGTGATCAAAAAGCAGAGGCCCGATGAGGATTCCTGCAGGTGGACTCTCGGAGTCGGCCTCGCATGGCACAAGGGGAAACTCTACGCCTCGTACGGCTTCAATACCGGCGAGGAAAACCCCCCTACCGAAGAAGCGCACGTCCGCGTCAGCAGCGATGGAGGAATGAGTTGGGCTCGACCTGTCGTGATGGATCCGGGAGAGGGCAACCTGGGAGTCAGTCACGGCGTTTTTCTGTCGCAAGGCGGTAATCTGTGGGCGTTTATGGGTGCGTTTTATGACCGCTTCCAGCGCACGCACACTCGCGCCTACAAGCTGGACGAGACAACGAATTCCTGGAAGCCGCACGGGGTGGTTGTCCCTGATGGTTTCTGGCCGATGCAGGAGCCTCAGAAGATGGCCGACGGTAATTGGATTATGGCGGGAGCGAGAATCTCGAATGGATACTCCGTGAAGGGCGACCTCCCTGCTGTTGCCATCAGCAAGGGCGACGACTTCACGCGCTGGGAGATGGTGGTGATCGCTCCCGCACAAGGGGTCGGAATAATCTGGGGCGAGTCCACCGTCCTAGTGGAAGACAAACGTATCCTCAACATTTCCCGCTACGGAAAGAAGGCGCTTGCGCTGGTATCCGTGAGCGAGGACAACGGCCGCACTTGGACTCCCAGCGCACCCTCGAACCTTCCCATGGCGACGAGCAAGCCCTATTCGGGCATCCTAAGCACTGGCCAGCGCTACCTCGTCTGCACCACCACGGCGGACACCGGTGAATCGAGGTCGCCCCTGACCATTGCTGTGAGCAAACCGGGCGAGTCGGTCTTCAGCAGGGTTTTCCTAGTCCGCAGATCGATCTTCGATGGAACGCCGGGCGTATCCCATCCGAAGGCCGATTTCAGTTACCCCTACGCGGTGGAGCGCGATGGCAACCTTTACATCGCTTACACTCACAAAAGCCATGCCGCAAACGAACTAGCCGTGATTCCGATCACCAGTCTGTCGGTGACGGGCGGCATTACACGAACCTCGAATCTGGAAAGTCGCGGTCTGCCGGGCCTCCTGTTCAACAACGACAGCGATGACCTCAAGTGGCCGGCTTACCCAGAGCATCATACAAACGGTCTCTGGGTGCTAGTAGGCAAATACCTGCAGCTCCCAACCATCAACTCGCTCGATGATGCACTCGCGCCCCGCATCGGGCCTCTAGCAAAAACAAAGACGCAAGGCCTCGCATACTGCGGCAACTTTGGCCTGCCCATCTGGGAGCTAAAACGCGACCACATAGCTGCTTTGGGGGAGGATCCGCTTCAGCCGATTCTTCAGTTTTGGAAGCGCGATGGCCGTACCTTCTTCTTTTCGATGCGCATGAATGACGCTCATCAGGAGATCTTCAACTGGGCGCACCTTTGGGATGACTTCCGCCGCACGCACCGCGACCTGTGGATTGACCCGCCGACAGACGCTGAATGGGAAACCCAGTTTCTCCCTTGGCTGAATGGCACAAGCCCCAAGCCCGTTTTCCCTTCGCATCGCGACCTGCGGTTGGATTACTCGAAGCCGCAGGTGCGAAAGCTTTACCTCGACACATTGCGCGAAGCCTGCCGCCGCTACGATCTGGATGGGATCGAGCTAGACTGGCTCCGATCTCCCAAACTTTTTCGAAGGGGTGAAGTGGACACCGCTACCATCACTGCTTTTGTCACCGAGGTGCGGGAAATTCTCGACGTGTCGGCTAACAATCGCGGTCGCCCACTGCGCCTTGTGTCACGCGTGCCGGATTCACCCGAACTCGCACGCGCCATGGGTCTCGATGTCGAAGCGTGGTTGGAGAAAAATCTTCTCGATGCCGTAATCGCAGGGAACGGCGTCATGTTCTCCGACTTAGACCTCGAACAATGGGTCACCCTCGCGCATCGCTATCAAACGCCGGTCTATGGGTCGCTGGAGCGTATGAAATTGCGCAAGAGCTTCAGTCGTTATGGTACTCCCGGAACCCTCCGCGCCGCCGCAGCTACTCTCTGGGAGAAGGGCGCCGATGGATTGTATTTCTTCAACTTCTACCTCCGCGACGAGATGCCACTGCTCGATCAGTTTGGCGACCGCGCGAAGCTAGCTGAGCTGCCAAAGGAATACTTCTGCGACATGGACATGCTCAACGGCCCCTGGAGTTCCCTCGGAGATTTGATGCTATTGACCTTAAATCCCAGCTCATCCGCCACCGTGAAGTTGGTTATCGCCGATGATCCAGCGACTGCCGTGAAGACAAGCCTTGAGATGGTATTCAAAGCCGATGAGAAGTTTGAACCGCCCGTAATCACCTTAAACGGACAACCGCTCGCTGCTCTCGAATTGACACGCGGCAAATCGGACATCACCCTGACTCTCTCTTCCGCCGCTCTGACAACCGCGTTGAAGCGGGGCGGCAACGTTTTCACGTTCACTTCATCCACAGGAGTCACGCTCACCGCTTTAAGCGTGCACGTGACGCCTCTGACCAAAACGGGCGCACTAGACAAGCGGAAGTCACCGATCCCTGTCACGCAGGCCTTGCTGAACTCCATCCACGTCACGCCCAAGCTGAACTTTGACCCGATGCCGGCTTACAGTCAAAAGTATCTGCCCTTTGCCATGGCGGCGAGTATGGAGTCCACTCACATGGGCCGGCTCTGGACCTGCTGGGCGGGCGGGCAGGACGGGCCGAATGCCTACCTGATGGCGAGCTTCAGTGATGATCAAGGCAAGTCGTGGCGAGACCCCGTGTTTGTCATCGATCCGCAGGCGCACGGGTTCAAGATGGGCACGCGTCTCGGTTCCTTCTGGTGCGATCCGAAGGGGCGACTCTGGCTTTTCTTCCACCAGTCGGTCGGGATGTTCGACGGCAGTTGTAGTAATTGGTACGTCCGGTGCGACGATCCCGACACAGCTAATCCCGTGTGGACTGACCCTGTATACATAGGCTTCGGCGCGTCGTTAAATAAACCTGTCGTGCGCAAAAACGCTGAATGGATCCTACCGGTGTCCTTGTGGGAGCGATGGCACATCGACAAGCCATTTGCCGATTGCTACCACGAACTTGACGCTGTGCGCGGCTCGAACGTTTTTGTGTCTGATGATGAGGGCGGCCACTGGCGCTACCGGGGCGGAAACATTTTCAAGGACAGCTGCTTCAATGAACATTCTATCGTTGAAAAGAAGGACGGCACGCTGTGGATGCTCTCGCGCTGCATGAAGGAAATCGCCCAGAGCTTTTCCACAGATGGTGGAAAGACGTGGCAGGCGCAGACGACTTTTTTCCCGCAGGTCAATAGCAAGGCCGTCTTCCGCCGTCTCCAGTCCGGGAACCTTCTTATCATCAAGCACGGCGCGTCTTTTAACACCCCAGCCAAAGACAACTCCGAAGCTTGGAATTGGGGAAAAGGTCGCTCGTATCTGACTGCCTTTCTCTCGACCGACGATGGAAAAACATGGCCCAGCAGCTTGCTCTTGGATGAACGAAGCCCTGTTTCCTACCCTGATATTGCGCAGACTCCGAACGGCGACATCTATGTTCACTACGACCGGGACCGTACCGGCGCGGCGGAAATCCTCTTCGCCCGTTTCCGAGAGGAAGACGTTCAAGCCGGGAATCTCGTGAGCGAGGGTGCCGCTCTAAAAAACCTCGTTAAAAGCAAACAGGGGATGAACCACGGCACCAGTGGCGGTAAAGCTAAACCACTGGATCTAAAAAGGTAAGCGAGGCAACCTAACACCCGCGCGCCCTCCGAAGACAGGGCTCCACGCGCGCCCGCGCCTTTCGACAGTCTCATCGGATACATCAAGACGGGCCTCACCTCCCTTGCCGTCAAAAAATCATCGGTCACCCTGGCAAGCATGAATTGCCGCGATTTAATCGTCACGCTTGTAGCCTCCCGGCAGCGGCGAGGACGGTTTGCAAAAACATGCTAAACGCAAATTTTTGTGAGA
Source organism: Chthoniobacteraceae bacterium (assembly GCA_947479475.1). Lineage (GTDB taxonomy): Bacteria > Verrucomicrobiota > Verrucomicrobiia > Chthoniobacterales > Chthoniobacteraceae > Chth-196. Next base: position 17,022 of record CANJZW010000043.1, on the reverse strand, counting down.
TCGGGACCTGCCCCGGCACATATCGGATGAAAGCCTGCACGCCTAACGCATGAACGCCGACGAAAACAATCTCACCACACTGCTCAACCGAATCGCACGCGGTGAGACGGATTTGTATCTGCAGGTGGTGAGGCGGTATGAACTCATGCTGCGCAGTTATCTCGCCGGGCAACTCTACAACATCGCGGAGGCGGATGATTTGGCGCAGGAGGTATTCATCACCGCTTGGCGGGACCTTGGCAACTTCCGTCGTGAAGGAGATTTTGGAGCCTGGCTCCGAGGCATTGCGAGGAACCGTCTTCTCACGCACTTCCGCAGCCAGCAGCGCCGTGCCAGCGCGGCAGAGCGCTTTCAGGCGGAGGTGGCCCGCCTCGCGAGACAGGAACTCGAGACGGCGGCGAACCAGGACGAGGATGGCCGTCTCGAGCGACTGCTGCATTGTATCTCCCGTCTGCCGGAAAAGCTGCGCCGCGTGGTCCATGCGGGACTGGAAGGCGCGCGTCCCGCCGCGCTCGCCGAGGACCTGCAAACCACCGTTCCGGCGGTCTACCAGCTCCACTACCGCGCCAATCAACTACTGCGCGACTGCATGAACAAAGCGGCCCACTGATGCATCCCGATCTCCAAATCTTTCTCCACGCATGGACTGGCGGCACGGATGTTTCCGATTCCGATCGCAAGCGTCTCCTTCAGCGTCTCGAAAACGAGGCAGTGTTCCGTGCCGAGTGCGCGGAAGAAATCCGAATGCTCGGCATGATCAAAGCCGTTCAGGCCGCCGGTCCGCGCTGGCTTGAAATGCACGATGCCCTCGGCCTATCGACGGCCGTCACGGATGATTCCCCCACGGACGATCTCGCGAGCCGCGTGCTCAATCTCGTGCAGACGCACCCCCACTCCCGATTGAAAGCCCGCTGGTTATCCTGGAGGCCTGTCACAATGGCGGCGGCTGGCCTGGTATTTGGATTGCTCAGCGCGTCGATGGTATTTGGGTTTGCCGGGCGTTCGTTGGAAAAGGTGGTATCACTTTTTAAGGAAAGCTTTGAGAGTGGACCTGCACCCCTCGTCACGGGCGTGCCGCAAACACTGAACCAGTGGAGTGGGGACTTCTCGGAGACCATAGACGCGCAACAGGGAGTGAAGCCCAAGGACGGCAGGCGGATGGTTCGCTTGCTGCGTTCCGACTTTGAAGGCAAGACTTCCTCAAAGCCAACCCGTCAGGCCGATCTGATACGTGTTGTCGATGTACGGCCTTTTCTACGCGAAGCGGACGGCGGAGAGGTGGTGATGACGTTGTCGGCTCTGTTCAATGCAGCGCCTTTCCCGGAGGCGGAGAGCTATGACGGGGTGGTCACTCTTTGGGCACTTGACGCAAGTTTTCCCACGGAGGAAAGTCTGATGGAAGATGCGCTGGCGCATAGCGTCGGCATGTGTCGTCCATTGGACCGCGATCCGGCCACTTGGCAAAGTGCTTCTACGCGTCTTCTACTGCCGCCGGGGACGGAGATGGTGCTATTGAAGGTATCCTTCAGCCCAAAGCCCGAGAGCGGCGAGAGCCTGTCACCACCGCCCGACCACGTGACCTTCGCCGGGCACTTCGTAGATGACGTGCGAGCGTCCATCAGCATCCGCAAGCCAGTGGGCAACCGTCGGAACCAGGCATTGCGATGATTTTACTCAACGAGACCACACAAGCTTCACCTTCTAAACTATGACACAGCGATGAACCCTACCCTCTATTTGATAATCGCCGTGGTGCTTGCACCGCTAGCCTCTCTGAACGCAGTCGAGCCCATAGCTTCCTCCATTGCTCTTGACGCCACTTTTAGCCAAATCGCCCAGCCCTCAGGCTTCTCACCCGAAATGCCGAAGCTCAGCGATGTCTGCATGCGGCTATTTAGGCTCGACGCAAAAAGCCTTACTGCGGCGCAAATGCTCTCCGCCGGAAGCGACTTTCACATTACGCGCGGTGTGTGGTCTTACATCGAGGACGAATCCTTCATCAAGAGCGTCCGGGCTAAGGGCTGGGAGTTCCAGGGCAGCCTTGGCATGGCCTTGATCGATCCCTCCCTCGCCCTGCGTGACCGCGAGGACAGACCGATCGGGACAAATGGACAAAGCGACAAGCCCCCCTTCCGCGCCAACAACGCAAACCCGGAATACCGCCGTCTTTATCTCGAACGCGCCACGCGGATGGCAGACCTGGGAGTTAACAGCTTCCAGCGCGACGACCCGGATGAAGGCTTTTTCGACTGGGGCAAGAAGGGTCGCCGTGACGCCATCCCCGACGCCGAACTGTTGGAGTTCCACCGCTGGGCCCGAACCGAGATCGAAAGACACGCCGGCCGTAAACTCACCTTCAGCGCGAACTGCCACAGTGATCCGCCCTTCATGCAGGTGTTTGACTATCGCATGACCGAGGTGCGTTTCCGAACTATGGACGGGACGAAGGAGATCATCAGTCCGAGCCGCATTCGCGAGATCAGCCTCACTGCACGCAAGGAGAAGAAGCTCTTTGTGCTGACCGGCCAGGAAGATGTGCCTGCCGAAGACTACCGCTGGATCTGGGCCACGAGCTATGCTTCAGGCAATCTTTACATCGTGCCCTGGGACCAGTTCCAGAATGTAACCCTCGATCCGGTCACACGGGAACCACGCATTCCATGGAGTAAACTGCCCCGCATCTTCATCGCGCAGGAAAAATTCGCCGACCTGACCGGTTTTGTCAGAGCGAATGCGGATGTCCTTGATGGCTACGAGGAAGCTGCCGTCGGAGGCTACGATTTGCAAGACGCGCGATTCGGCGATGAAGCGCCCATGCGCATCGAGAGCGGCAGCGGCAAGCTTAGCGCCTTCCTCCGTGCCAAACCGGGCGATGCCAATGCACCCGTGGTCATCCACCTCGTTGAACGGGCGCAAGGCGCGCCCACGTCGCTCCGCCTGCCCACTGCGAGATTCTTCGGAAAAAATGCGCTTAAGGTAACTCTGCGCGAGCCACTTCCCTATGACGCCGCACTGCATGCCCAGGCCGAAAAGGACAAGAACTACCGAGCCCTTATTCGCGAGACCACCCTCACCACGGCCACCGAAGGCGCATCGACTCTTGTGTCCGTGCCCGCACTGAATCCATGGGGAATCTTAGTGGTTGAGAAGCTGCAATAAAGCGCCACGCCATGCCCCCCCCCATCACCGTCGCCTGCATCCCTTTGAAATTATTTTGGAAGGCTGTTTGCCAACCGTTTTTGATTCATTTTCGTCGCCTATCTTCGCTGTGCTCCGGTTCCATTTGCTCGGTTCTTGCATTGCTGCTGCTCGCGCCGCTGCCTGCGCTGCGCGCTGCCGACAACGGATCACTTGTGCGGGAAGCACAGGCATTCGACGTCCGCTCCTACGGAGCAGTAGGCGATGGCCAGACGGTCAATACCGCCTCGATTCAGAAAGCCATTGACGCATGCCATGCGACCGGTGGAGGCAGGGTCGTCGTGCCCGAAGGGGTGTTTGTGGCCGGGTCGTTGCGGCTTAAGAGCCGGGTCACGCTCAAGATCGACCAAGGCGGTATTCTGCGGGGAAGCCCCCAGATTGGGGACTACACGGTCGACACCGCTCCGCTCCATTGGGGTGGTTTTTGGAAATCTTCCTCCAGCCTGTGGAAACAGTGCCTGATCTACGCTGAGGATGCCGAACAGATCACCATCGAGGGGCCTGGAACAATTGACGGCCAAGGTGGTTCTGAACGCAAGGTTTTCCCAAATCACAAAGACCCCCGCCGGCCCATGCTGGTGCGGTTCGAACGCTGCCGGAGAATCGCCGTTCGGGACGTGACACTTCTTGACCCCGCGGTATTCACCACTTTCTTCGTGCATAGCGAGGATATTGCCATCGAGCGCGTTACCATCCGCAGCCGGAAGACGCCAACATCGGATGGTCTTGATTTCGACGGGTGCAAGCGCGTCCGCATCGCAGACTGCGATCTCGACTCTGGCGACGACGCCATTGCCCTGAAGACCTTAAATCCCGACTGGCCCAACGAAGATTTCGAGATCAGCGGCTGCCGCATCACCTCGCGTTGGTGCGCGATCCGCGTCGGCGCGGAATCCATCGGAGCGATCCGGCGACTGAACGTGCGCGACTGCGTCTTCACCCACTGTCAGGGTGGCATCAAGATCGAGTCCAACGAGGGCGCTCAATTTGAGGACTTATCGTTCTCCGGCATCGAGATGAAGCAAGTCTGTCAGCCCTTCATGGTATTGGCCTCCCGGTTTGCCTTCAGCGCACATAGCAAGTCGGTCCGCCCTCCGGTCGGGCGCATTCGGAACGTGCGGTTCAAGGATATCCGGGTGCTCGCAGGTGTAGCAGAATACGTCGGTTTCAAAGGCTATGGAGGAAAGGATGATTCATTCGAGCGCCTATGCTCGGCGGTCGTTTCGCTCCCAGGGACGCGCATCGAGGACGTGTCGTTCACGAACATTAATATTACGTTCCCCGGCGGCGGCGCGCCAGAGTTGGCCTCGCGCCTCGATGTCGGCGAGTTGCTGGAGTCATTCAATTACAAGAAGTGGGCCATGCCCTTCGACGGCGAACTGCCTGCCTCCGCACTCTATCTTCGGCACGTCAAGGGTGTCCGTCTCACGAATGTACGGCTCGCCGTGGAAAAGCCGGATGCACGCGCGTTCATCGCCGGAGATGATGTTGACGGCCTGACACTCCAAGGCGTCGTCGCCCTCGCTCCCTTACCGGTGCCCGGCCTCGCCAAATTCGCCGACACTAGAGACGTGACCGTCAAGGATTCGCGCGTGGAATGTGGCGCTGTCGTGCCGCCGATGGTAGCACCGACGGCAGAAGAACTCCGCCGTCTCGCCCAGCTACGCACACGGTCCGCTGCACTCGACCGCGAAATTCAACAGGTTGCCGACCATGCTGATGCCTCCCGTTCGCTTCCGCGAAGTCTGCCTGCCGCAGAGGGCGTAGACCCCGCGGGCATCACTCAATTCCTTGAGGCGATGGAGGCGCGCCGGTTCGAATTGCATAGTTTCATGCTGCTGCGACACGGCAAGGTCGTCGCCGAGACGTGGTGGGCTCCCTATGCGCCCCAATTGCCGCACTGCCTCTACTCACTGAGTAAGAGCTTCACCTCTTCCGCCGTCGGCCTCGCCGCCGCGGAGGGGAAGCTTTCGTTGGACGACAAGGTGATTTCTTTTTTTCCAGAGTCGTTGCCACTGCAGGTCAGCGATCACCTGGCCGTCATGCGCGTGCGAGACCTGCTCTGCATGGCCGCGGGTCACGAAAAGGATCCGCAGCCTGAAGTGGTGAAGTCCGACGACTGGGTACGTGCCTTCCTCGCGCAGCCGCTTGTCCGAGCCCCCGGCACGCAGTTTGTCTACAGCAGCGCGGCCACTTATATGTGCTCCGCCATCGTGCAGAAGGCGACAGGAATGACCGTGCTCGCTTATCTCGAGCCCCGTCTGTTCGAGCCGCTGGGGATCACCGGCGTGACATGGGACACCTGCCCCCGTGGCATCAATACAGGAGGCTGGGGCCTGAGCTTGCCGACCGAGGGTCTCGCCAAGTTCGGGCAACTTTACCTGCAGAAAGGCAACTGGCAGGGCCGGCAAATCCTCCCCGCCGCATGGGTGGCCGAGGCCACTTCATTTCAGATCCAACAGCCCCCCAAGCCGGGCTCCACCCGCACAAAGGAAGACGATGACCAGCGCCAGGGATATGGCTTCCAATTCTGGCGTTGCCGGCACAACGCCGTCCGAGGCGATGGCGCCTTCGGGCAGCTTATCGTGATGATGCCCGATCAGGATGCGGTCGTCGTGATGACCAGCGAAAGCCGGGACATGATGGAGCAACTCGCTGTCGTCTGGCAACATCTCCTGCCCGCCTTACGGGATGTCAAGCTTCCGGCAGACGATGCCGCCCAGGAAAAGCTCACCCGACTCCTTAGCACCCGCCACCTCGCACCCCGTGCTGGCGTCGCCGCAGCCCCCGGAGCGCGCTCTTTCGCCTTGGAAGAAAACAGCCTCGCCATCACTCGCCTAGCCATTGCCAACACCGGCCAAACCGTCACCCTTACCGCCAAGGTGGGCGACACCGAGCACTCCATCGTCCATGGCCTCGGTGAATGGCGAATGGGTGAAACCGCCATGCCGGGAACACCCACCCGGCTTGGCGCCGGCACTCTCGCCACGCCCGTTCAGAAGGTGGCCGCCAGCGCCGCTTGGCTGGACGCTTCGACGCTCGAACTCACCTGGCGCTACCTTGAGTTCCCGCACCGCGATACGGTCACCTGCCGTTTCGACGCTGACCGCGTCACCGTAAGTTTCCTGAGCAGCATCACCGTTCTGGGCAGAGGTGCGCCCAACCGTCCCACCCTGATTGGCACGAAATGAGACCGACGAAATACACCCTTAAACTCCCGACAGCCCTTCTCCTTGCGCTGAAGCCTCTGCTGAAAAGGTAGCAATCGGATGAAAGCTATCTCCTCCCGAAACGAATGTTGAAACCAGCCATGAAACACCGTCTTCTGCTCCTTCTCGCCACCCTGTTGATGGGTCCAGCCTCGCTTCATGCCGCGGACTTCACTCCCTCCGCGCGGAAGTTCCTCGAGCAACACTGCGCGGAATGCCACGACGAAGATGTGCACAAGGGTAACCTGCGAGTGGATCGGCTTTCCGTCGCGAAGCCGGACCGCGATCAACTCAATCGCCTCGTGTTATTGTTTGATAGAGTGCTGAAGGGCGAAATGCCGCCGAAAAAGGCGGACCAGCCTGAGACCGTTGAGCGCACTGCTTTCTTGGATGAACTGCGCGCCTCGTTGATAAAAGCGGAGGCAAATCAACCAGTCGCAGCGGTGCGGCGAATGAACCGGGTTGAGTATGAGAGCACTTTGCGTGATCTGCTCCATCTGCCACTGTTGCACGTAAAAAAATTGCTGCCCGAGGATGGCCAGCAGGCTGGGTTCGACAAGGTGGGAGGTGCGCTCGACTTCTCACCGGTGCTCGTTCGCAAATACCTGGAGGCCGCGGATGTCGCGCTGAACTTGGCCCTGGTGAAAAACGGCAAAAAGCAGGAAAGTAAGCTCTGGCGCGAGCCCGCTGCAAAGCAGCGCACTGTCATCGACGCCATCCGGGTGCACTGCGCGGTGCCGCTAAAGGGGCGCGAACTTGCCTCGGGCCTCACGACATTCATCACATCCAACCCCGAGACCGACCTCCGCAATGTCGTCCGCTGGGGGCAATTCAAAGGTGAGGCGGACTCCGTGGCGTTGCTCACCAGTGTCATCGGGCGGGTGCAGCCCCAGGGGCTTCAGCCAGATCGTTTCAAGCCGCCGGTGAGCGGCTGGTATCGCGTGAGATTTTCCGCGTGGAGCCTGCGCTGGATGCGCACGCGTGCCGAGGCTTCAAAGCGCGGACTCGTGCGCCAGTTCGACACCTTAGACAAGCCGTATTTCAAGAATGCCAGCGACGAGTGGCAATACACGCGTCTCGCCGAGGAAAAGCCAGCGCGGGAGTGGATGGAGAATGTCGAGTTCTACGGAAGCACGGAGGTGTCCCAGGTCGTGCGTGCTTCGCTCAACGGCGAGCCCATCGGGTACTTTGATGTGCCGTCTCTTGAGCCAAAGGTTCACAAGTTCAAAGTCTGGTTGAACCCGGACGAGAAAGTTTCCTTTCATGCCATGACATTGCCTGCAGTTGGGGCGAGCAAATCTGGCACAAGTGACGGTGTCCGCGATTACGAGGGCCCGGCGGTGGCGTTCGATTGGTTCGAAGTGGAAGGCCCGCTCGTGGATGATTTGCCACCGGCGAAGGAGCCGCAATTATTCAGTGACACCCCTGCGGGCTCCGATCCCCGGCCACTGCTCGCAAGCTTTGCGACGCACGCCTTCCGACGCCCCGTCACGGTGGCGGATATTGAAAGTTATGCCGGGATCGCCGAGACCCAGTTGAAGGGCGGCGCCAGCTTTGAGTCGGCGATGCTTTCCGGTTACAAGTCGATTCTATGCTCGCCGGATTTCCTAGTGCTGGGACTCGAGCCTGGCGACTACGCGCTCGCCTCGCGCCTCTCATATTTCCTCTGGAATGCGCCTCCAGATGAGGAACTGCTCAGGCTCGCCGCACAGGGTGAGCTGTCGAACCCCGAGAACCGGAAAAAGCAGGTGCTGCGCATGCTCGCCGATACCCGCTCGGAGAGATTCATCGAGCATTTTCTCGATGAATGGATCGAGCTGAAGAAGATCGACTTCACCACGCCGGACCCGGCGCTTTATCCCGAATACGATGCGTGGCTGCACGATTCAATGCTTACCGAGACGCGTGGCGATTTCCGCCGGATACTCGAGCGGGACCTCGGTGTGCGCGCACTCATCCAAGGCGAGACCGTTCTTGTTAATCAACGCCTCGCGGAACTCTACGGCCTGCGCGGTGTGACCGGTAGCGAGTTTCGCGAGGTGACTCTACCGCCCGGCTCGCCTCGCGGCGGGCTCCTCACCCAAGCCTCCGTCCTGAAGGTCACCGCCAATGGCACAGCAACTTCGCCCGTACAGCGCGGCGTGTGGGTCATGGAGCGCATCCTCGGAATCCCGCGGCAGCCCCCGCCGCCGAACATCCCAGCCGTCGAGCCCGACGCCACCGGCGCTGTCACCATCCGCCAGATGATTGAAAAGCACCACGCCGATACCGCGTGTGCTTCCTGCCACGCCAAGATGGATCCGCCGGGCCTAGCGCTGGAGAATTTCGACGCCATCGGCGGATGGCGCGCTCACTATCGCCTCGCAGGGAAACCCAAGAAAATTCTTGTTGGTAAAGGAAAAACCGCCAAGACCGTCGAGGAACCTACCCTTGAGATCGTGAGCGAGAGCGCGTTCCTTAGGAATCGCGTCAAGATGCGCCTTGGCTCGCCGGTCGATGCCAGCGGCGAACTCTTGGATGGCCGTACTTTTCAGGACATTAACGAACTGCGCACCCTGCTGTTGAAGGACGAAGACGCACTCGCGCGAAACGTTATCTGCCAATTCCTGACCTACGCCACCGGACGCGCCCCACGATTCGGAGATCGCGATGAGATCGAAGCGATCGTTTCCAAAACCAAATCCTCGAACCACGGGCTGCGCACGATTCTCGAACACATCGTCGCGAGCCCGCTCTTCGCGAACTAAATTATCCACACCCGAGAACCAACTCTCCAATGAACCTTACCCGCCGCTCCTTTCTTCGCGCTTCGGGCGCCATGATGGCCCTGCCATTCCTCGAAGCCCTCGGCGAGGCACCCTCCGCACCGCGCCGCATCCTCTCCATCTGTACCAATCTCGGCGTGCTCGAACGCCACTTTTTCCCGGAGCAGGCGGGCCGCGATTACTCGCTCACGCCTTACTTGGAGGCGCTTAAGGATCATCGAGATCAGTTCACCGTCTTCTCCGGCACGTCGCACCCCGACGTCACCGGCGGCCACTCTGCGGAGGTGTCCTATCTCAGCGCCGCGCCGCAACCCGGCACAGCATCGTTCCGCAACAGCATCTCACTCGATCAATTCGCCGCCGAGCGAATCGGCCATCTCACGCGCGTGTCCGCTCTGCCGCTCGTGGTGTCAAAAAGTGGAAACCAGTCTCTCTCATTCACCTCCAGTGGTGTGATGCTTCCCGCAGAGCGCAGTCCCGCGCAGGTGTTCAAGGCGCTCTTCGTCGCCGGGAACGCGCAGGAAGTAGAAAGACAGGTTGCTAACCTCCGCATCGGACGCAGCATTCTCGACGCAGTCGCTGACCGTGCAACCTCATTACAAAAGAAACTGGGCCCAGCGGACAGAGATCGACTCGAGCAGTATTTCACCTCCGTGCGCGAGGTCGAGAAGCGGCTCCTCATATCCGAGGAATGGGAACGCAAGCCCAGGCCGAGGATCGATGTGCCTCCGCCAAAGGACGGCGAGTATTTGCTCGAAAAACTCGGGTCCATGTATGACCTGGCGCACCTCGCCTTCGCCACGGACAGCACGCGCCTCATTACGCTCATGATCCAGCTCCAATTCTTCAGCGAAAACATTCCTGGCGTCAACAGCGAGACCCACAACCTTTCCCACCACGCCGGCCGCGAGGACAAGCTCGGCGAGCTCAAAAACCTAGAGCTTGCCGAGTTTCGTGAACTGAACAACCTCCTCTCCAAGCTGCGCGCCTCGAAGGAAGGCGGCGGCACACTGCTTGACCATACGCAGGTCCTCTACGGCAGCAACCTTAGCAACGGCAACAACCACGACAACAAAAACCTCCCTATCCTCCTCGCCGGCGGCGGTTGGAACCACGGCCAACACCTCGCCTTCGACAAGAAGAACAATTACCCGTTGGCGAACCTCTTCGTCTCGATGCTCCAGCGTCAAGGAATCAAGACCGACAAGTTCGCCAGCAGCACGGGAACGATGAAGGGGTTGGAAACGAGGTGATCCTTGGGGCGTTTTTGAAACTGATGTAAATCCAATGCAACACACCCTCCCCCTCTTCGCCGCCCTTCTGCTCGCACCGCTTGCCACACTGCACGCTGCACCTTCCGCAGACGCCCGCATCGTCATCGCCAGCGAGGCTGGCGCAAAGCTCGATAGTGACGTCAACAAAGGAAGTGGTACCGACGATACGGCTCTCATCCAGAGCATCCTCGACCGGGCACCAAAACTGGGTGCGCTCAAACTTGTTGTGGATGGACCGATCCTAGTTGCGGGGCTCAAAGTTCACTCAAACACGACCATCGAGTGCCTGAACCGCGCGTGCGGGTTCTATCTCGCGGACAACGCCAACCGTCCGCTCATCGCCAATGCGACGCCTCAACCGGAGGGCCGCGCGGATCACAACCTGTCCTTCCTCGGCGGCACCTATAACGGTAACGCAGAGCACCAGAAGCACACGACTCCGGAACACGGCTGGACGACCGCATTTGCTTTGCACGGCGTGGAGCAAGTCCTGTTTCGTGATCTCTCGCTCACGAACTCGCGCACCTTCGCCGTCTATCTCACGAACTGGCGGCGTGTGGCATTTGAGAACACCTACATCAACCTCGACCACATCCCAAAACAGTCGAATCAGGACGGCATTCACATCCAAGGTCCGGGCGAGTTTCTGAGCATCCGCAATGTGCAGGGGCGCGCCTGGGATGACATGATTGCGCTGAACATCGATGACCTGCTTGGCGATTGGGACAGCGACGGGAAGTTCGCCCGTGATCCCGCCTCTGTGAAGCGGTACGGTAGTGCCGCTGGCATTGGTCCAGTGAGTGATGTGGACATCGACGGCGTCCAGGCGGACGACTGCGCCCAGGTCATCCGCATCCTCTCCCGCGCCTCCCGGCTGGACCGCGTCTCCATTCGCAACGTCAAGGGAACCTACCGGGACTTCGGGGTTTGGATCACGCCGTATCTGCGCGAGGGCGGAAACATCGGACGACTCGAGTTCGAAAACATCGACCTCCGTCCCGTCACCCCGCGCGCCTACGATTACGTGCCGCCCTTCCTTTTTTGGATCGCGGGCAAGATGGAGCAGGTGACGCTCAAGAACATCAGCAGCCATGCGCCCATCGACGACCGTCCGCTTGTGTGGATCCAGCCAGATGCGAAGATTGATCGGCTGCGGATCGACGGCTTAAACGTCTATGACCCGCGCAAGGAAATCGGCCACACACCGCTCATCCGCGCCGATGGCAGCATCGCGTTGTTGCAAGTACGCAATGTCGTTGTGCAAAGGCCGCAAGTCACCGCACCCGCCGGCTCCTTGGTCGGCACCTCCATGGATCGCTCCGCACTAAAGGGTTTCATGGATGCGCGCGCAGGCATCGTGAAGCCGTCGGGCAAAAGCCGCCGGGGCTGGCCAGAGGGTTTAGGCTACCTGACATCGCAGCCACGGATCCAACTATTACAAATGAATGATGTCGTGACCGAAGGTTTGGAGTTTGTCCTCGATCATCAAGCTGGCTCCATCGAATCACTGGACCTCCACGAACTCTTAATACCGGCCACCACAAAGGCCGTTCATCAGACCGGCACAGCGACAATCCCCAAACCCAAGGGTGCATCCGTACAATAAAAACACCATCCATGAAACGAAGACACTTTCTCCAATCCATGGGCGCCAAGGCGCTCACATTTCCATGGTTCTCGAACCTCGCACTGCATGGTGCGGAGGCGGCGAAGGCGCCACGGCGACTGGTCTGCATTGGACTGGACTTTGGGTTGCGGCCCGAATCATTTTTTCCGGGGAATCAAGGGCCGGAACTGGAGCTGACAGCCCTGTTGAAGCCGCTTGAGCGCTGGCAGCGGAAGATGACGGTATTTTCGCAGCTCGAGCATCCCGGCGTTCAGGGAGGGCATTACGGAGTGCATGCTTTTCTGAGCGGCGTGCGCCGCGAGCAGGCGGCGGGGTTTGCGGATGGTTGTGTGTCGCTGGACCAGTTGGTCGAAGAGCATTGCGGCGGGCTGACGCGCTTTCCATCACTCTGTCTCGGGGTGGGAAGCGGCGATGCGATCTCATGGACACGCTCGGGTATTGCGGTGCCAAAGATAGAGGACCCGGGGGCGGCGTTTGACATGCTCTTTCAACCCCAACGCAAGTCTGCCGCAGAAGCCCGACGCGCGGAATTGTCCGGGAATGAATCCGCGCTCGCGCTGATCAGCCAGGATGCGAAACGCGTCGCCCCGCATCTGGACCGTTGGGACCGCGAGAAAATGGACGAGTTTATGGGGGCGGTTCGCGACTTTGAACGCGCCAACGCCACAAATATGGCGTGGCTGGACAAGCCGTTGCCCGTGACGGATGGCAAAAAGCCTGCGTGGAAAAACGATGGCTGCATGGACCGCGTGCGCGCGAATTTTGATATCGCAGCACTGGCGCTCCAAGCCGACGCTACACGCATCGTCACGTTGAATATCGGCGGGTCGCTACCGGTGACAAACATCCCTGGGATCAATCGCGGCTACCATGATCTTTCACACACTGGCCAGGACCCGGAAAAGTTGCGCCAACTGCACATCATCGAGTCCGCGTTAATGGCTGAACTGGATTGCTTTTTAGAGCGCCTCTCGACGATGAAAGACATCGGCGGCAGTTCCTTGCTGGACAACACCACCGTTATCTTCGGCAGCGGCATGGGCAATGCCAGCGCACACGCCAACACCAACCTGCCATTGGTACTCGCCGGCGGCGGCTTCAGGCATGGGCGGCATCTCTTCTTCCCGAAACAAGGCCGCCAACAAACACCCCTCTGCAATCTCTTCGTCACGCTGCTTCAGCAAATGGGCATCGAGCGGGACAAGTTCGGATCGAGTGCCGGTAACCTCAATGAGATTCTGGTTTAGTATGCGCCTGTCCCTCCTTGCCTTCCTCGTTTCGGCATCCGCCCGGCTCCAAGCCGCGGACACAGCCTCATTCAAACCCGACGCCTTTCTCTCAGAGTATTGCCTTGGGTGTCACGACACCGATGTCCAAAAGGGCGACCGGCGACTCGATAATTTACCATTGAACATCGGCACGGACATAAACACGGCCGAGCGTTGGCAGGAGGTGCTCCAGCAACTCCAACTCGGAGAGATGCCGCCTGCGAAAAAGAAACAGCCCAGCGATGAGGAGCGCCGGGCTTTGCTAGCCTGGATCGACGGACAACTCCTGCAAGTACAGTCCAGCGCTCAAGAGAGGGGCGGACGCGTGGTCCATCGACGCCTGAACCGTGCGGAGTATCGGCATACAATGCAGGATTTCTTTGGATTCGATGGCGACTTCGATCCCACGCCGAGCTTTCCGGGCGACGACGAGATGGATGGCTTTCGCAATATTGGTTCTGCCTTGCACACGTCGCGCCATCATTTGGAGCATTACTTAAAAGCAGCCGATGCAGTGCTAGATCACGCCTACGACCTCGCCGATGTCAATGGGAGACCGGCGGTAAAACATTGGAAGGACAGCGCGGAAAACATGTCCCCCCTTAACGATGCCTTCGGTCTCGGCGTCATCAGCGCAGAGAAAGCGAATGGCCCAGCTTACATCCATCTCAGCCATGGCTTGCGCAATCAGGAGCTGATCTTTGACAGCAAGCTCTTCCTGAGTCGTCTGGGCGATGCCGGCGTGCCGCACTCCGGTTGGTACGACGTTGATGTCGAGGCGACAGCCGCGAACCGGCATCATCCCTACGGCAAGGATCTCATGCTTGGACTCTTATCGGCGTACTATAAAGACCTGAAGTCCTATTACGACGAATCCCAGCCGATGCAGCTCGGCATTGGCAGGCAGGTAGAAGGGATGAAAGGCAATGGCTGGCGGCTTATTCCCCCAAACATCATTCACGCTACAGAGTTACCGGATGACCGGTTTATCACCGTCCGCGCGCGGATCTGGCTGGATCGGGGCACCGTGCCATACCTCTCCTGGATCGACGGTCCTCCCAAGGGTACGCGAGGCCAGTTCGTCTCGACCAAACTCTACAAATACGACCCCAGCGTGCCGAAGATCGAGAAGCACGTCTGGGAGAATCTCGCTCTCCGTGCGGAACGCGACAAACTCTATAAGCATCTCTACCAAGGCCCCGAGGTCCGCGTGCATTACTGGCAGATCTCCGGCCCTGAGCGCGACGAAACGCCTCATCCTGCCAGATCGTTGCTCTTTGCAGGCATCGCGCCCGATGAAAAACAAATCGATCCCGCCCGCCTCCAAACCGAGCTGCAAGGCCTCGCAAGCCGCCTCTTTCGTCGCGAGGTGAATGTTGAAGACATTGCGATTTATGCGGGCGCCGTGCAAAAGCGCCTCGATGGCTTGACGCGTTACGCCGACGCCGCAAGGCCAGTCTTCAAGGCGCTGCTCTGCTCCACGGAGTTTTTGTTTCTTACCGAGCCGGAATCGGACACGAAGACCCTCACGCCGATGCAGTTTGCCACCCGCCTGTCCTACTTTCTCACCGCAGGCCCGCCTGATGACACCTTTCGATCGCATGCAGCCAAAGGTCCGATGACTGCCGAAGCCATCCGCAGCGAAACCGACCGCCTGCTTGACTCGCCGCGCGGCGATCGTTTCCTGCGCCTTTTCACCGAGCAATGGCTCGGCCTGAACAAGCTCGGCACCATGCCGCCCTCCAAGGAAACCTTTCCCGCGTATCACATCGACCGACTGGAACCCGCGATGAAGGAGGAAACCTGGCGTTTCATCGCAGAGCTCATCCGAACCAACAAACCCGTCACCGGACTGATGGATGCGGATTTCACATATCTCAATGGGGGGCTCGCGCGGCTCTATGAACTGCCCGAACTTCGCGGCGACCAGTTGCAACGCGTCAGCCTGCCTGCCGAATCACCGCGACGTGGACTGCTCGGCCAAGCCAGCATCCTCACCATTACCGCCAACGGCGTGGAGACGTCGCCCGTGAAGCGCGGCGTGTGGCTGCTGGAAAAACTCTTCGGCACTCCGCCCAGTCCGCCGCCACCAAACGTACCGCCCATCGAGCCCGACATCCGCGGCGCCACCACCATCCGGCAGCAGTTGGAGAAACATCGCTCCGTGCAAGCCTGCGCCGACTGTCATGCCAAGATCGACCCGCTTGGCTTTGCCCTCGAAGCCTACGATCCCATCGGCCATTTTCGGAGCGCCTATCCGAACGGAGCCCTCGTCGATACCACCGGCGAGTATCGCGGCCAGCCCGTCAGCAGTCCTGCCGACATCCGCGCCTATCTCATCCAACATCCCGATCTGCTAGCGCAAAACCTTGTCCACCGCCTCCTCACCTACGCCCTGGGCCGCCCTCTAGGGTTCGCCGACCAGCCCAGCATTCGCCGCCTGCAAGCTGAGTGGAAAGCGAAAGGCCACACCCTTCGCGAACTCATTCACCTCATCGCTAGCTGCGATCTGATGAGGCAGCCTTAGGACTTGGACTTCGCTTCATGGCACAGTCCGGGATCACCCGAGTCGCCACTCTGCTTCTCGCACCGCATTTTGCTCTTTGAAAGGTCCGCAGTAAGGCGCCGTCTTCCTCCGTTTTGAAAGACCCGAAAGGTGCTCATTGCTGTTTTGGACTGTGACCAAATGTACCTCATCCTGTTTCAAGTCACCACGATCGCGAACAGGAGGGTGAGGTGTTGCGTTGAAATAAGCGCTGTCAGGGGGTTAGGGCGGCGCATTAGAGCGGCTCGAGAGTGCAGCGTTTGACCTCGAAGGCGGCGCCTTCGACTTGCAGACCGATAAACCCTTCGCTGAGGTTGGCGCCGGCAGCCTTGTTCACTTCTTTTCCGTTCACAATAATCGTGACGCCGTCCTTATCACAGACGCAGGTGAAGGTGTTCCACTCGCCAACGGGCTTTTCAGCGCTTTCGCCGGGGCGGCCAATGCGATACCCGCGCACAGCGCCGGTATTCTTGTCCTTGAGTTCCGTGCCGTCTTTGACCGTGGCCCCGTTCCAGAAATAGAAGTCGCCCTGGCGGTCGTGCATGCCCTGACATTCGATGCTCTTCGGCCAGACGGCGTCTGGCGGGGTAATGTGGACGATCACTCCGGTGTTACCGGGCTTGGTGAAGCGCCATTCGACCGTGAAGCGATATTGTTTGTAGCTCTTCTCAGTGCGCAGGAAGCCGCTAGGCTTGCCGGTGCACACGAGGAGGTCGTCCTTGATGCTCCAGGTCTCCTTGGATCTTGCTTCGGGAAAAACGACCCAACCGGCGGTGTCCTTGCCGTTGAAGAGTTCGGTTTTCGCAGTGGGCGTGATCGCTTCAGCGGCGAACACCGGAGCGACAGCAGACAGCAAGAGGGCGGCCACGAGGGCTAGGCGTGCGGGGTACATCAACCGAACTTACGCGTTTGTCCAGACGCGATGAAGTAAAAACAAAGGATTCACACGGTGCCTCACAAAACTCGAATGGCTAACATTTTATCGAGAAGCGGCGCGTTTCTGAATCAATGACTTCACGAGCGGTTTAATTACGCTACACGAGAGGCGGCCATTGTGGTTTTGTTTGGTTTGGTTGAAGTGCCGGTCTTCTCTCTGCTGTTAGCCTCCCAGCGTCGGCGGCGTTGGGAAAGTTTTT
>CANJZW010000042.1 GCA_947479475.1 Chthoniobacteraceae bacterium | reverse complement strand
GCCACGAAGCCAACTCTGTAGAAGGAGGAGAAGTAGACGATCTGTGAGGAAGGTGGGAAGAAAAAGAAGAAGCCCCCCGCGCCGGAGTCCGTTCTCGGCAGCACTTTCAAACCGGCAGGATCACGCCACTTTCATATCGGCCCCCGCAAACCTCGATGATGATGGGAAAATCCTTGTTTCTGGTGGGCACGACAGCAGAAAAAACAGGAAAAAACGGTCCTGAAAATCCATCCTGCAGTTCGCTGGCACTCCTTCACTGCGGCGGTCCCGTCGAATGCACCCGCCATCTTCGCATCCGCCACCAACGCCCCAAGTATATCGAAGACCGCCTCCACACCGCCATCCCTCCGCTTATTGACCTTGGTAGGGATCGTCCCCTCGATCATCTGCCTCAGCAGGTCCCGCTTCTCGTCGATCCCCATCAAAGCCCGGCTGTGGACCTCTCACTGGATTTCCGCGATGCGGCCCTTCACATCCAAGCTGTGGTACAACTTGTAGCCCATAGTCGCCGCATCTGCGACGTGAGGGCAGAGTTTGGAGTAGGCGGCTTTGCGGTCCATGCCCTCGGTATCGCCGGGCAAATCATTCGTGGAGACGGTTCTTGAGGCGGGGCGTATTGGATTCGTTTGAATTGCGCCGGAGGAGTGAACTCCGCTTACCCTATAGACCAATATGGCGATCGACCGAAAATAATCGAGTGTAAAATTATTGAACACTCTAAAAAGGCACTCCACCCCAGAGCTTTGAGTGAATTCCAAACTCGCAGCCGTCAGCGATCGACCGTCGGTGACTCAAATTGCAACCATTTCGCGTCAATCCGCGAGGGCTATCAGACGGTCGGCGAACAAGGCGCGGTACCGTGATTTACTCTCGGCTGACAGAAGTGAGCGGTCCAGGAGTGCCTCAACATTGGGGCGTTCACTGTTGAATCGGTCGAGGATGGCCGTGGCACGTGGCGTGCGCAGTCCAAAGCGGTTGGCGAGTTCCATGAAATCCGAACGTTTGGCAAAAGCGTTGATCTCGAAGCTTGGAGTGACGAAATCATCAAAAAATTCCAAGGCCGTGCGGCTCTCCGCAGGGAGGTGCAGTGACGTACAGAGGAGGTCGTAAGCAGGGCTGAGCGAGTAGTCGCCGAAGGGCGTTTCAAGCAGTGAGAAGTTTTTGAGGTGCGCGTCTCCATTGCCGCAGACGTAATTGAAGATGATAAGCGTGAAAAGCCTCTCGGCTTCGACTCTCCAAGCCGGGCTAAACCGCTGGAGGAGGCGTCCAAGTTCTTCGTAGCTGCCGTCGTATTTGTAGTTCTCCCCGTGGGTTCCGCGGCTTTTTCCGGCAAGCTGGCAGAAGTCTTCTTGGGCCAGTTTTTTTCCGGTCGCAGCGTCCCGATCAAAACGCCGGACGATGTAGGCAGGCTCGCCATCGGGAAAAAAGACGAGACCGCACGCTGCACTGCGCAGCTTAAAGACTTGCGCAGCGATTTGCATGGTCACGTGCTCGTTCGCGGGCACGTCATCGAGGAAGTCGAGAGTGCCAGTAAGCGCACGCGGGACTGGCTTGAGGATGAATTCGCCATCTCGGTCGGTGGGGACAAGAACGCCATTCACGAGGCGGAGAGAAATCTTGTCCTGCACGCCGGAGAGGGAGATGCGAGGAGCGGCGTCGCGACGAAAGTCGGCGAAGACTTTCTGCTCGAAGGAAAGTACGGGGGAAATGCGCTTTCCTCCCCAGAGCATTCGTACTGCCCCCCCGCTATAGGACTGGCCGCGCGTGGGGCGTAACGTGCTCAGGCAGATATTGTCTGGAGTTCTCACGACACAACCTCCTCAACAGTAACCGCGCCAATGACATCGTGACGAGCGGTCTTGAGTAGCCGGGTGAAATCGTCATCGGCATCAATGCGGTGCAAACGGCACTGGAGGTCCTTGAGATTTCCCTCCGCGAGCAGTCCCGAAAAGAATGGGAAAAGCACGGGCGAGTTGTATTCCTCGCGCCTAAGCGGCAGCGTGAGACTCACAGGACGCGCATCGGGGCGTGCCAGATAGTCAGGCTGGTAGACAAAGCAATAGGCTCCATTGTTCCGCCGCTCAATGTGGCCCGCGAGCGTGTCCCCGTAGAAGACTTTTCCGACTTGGCTCATGGGTGTTCAGTGATTGCTGGCGTCGCAGAGGTTGTATGGGTGCCGTCCCTTTGGCCATTTGGCTCGATGGTCAGTTTCAACCCGAGGCAATCAAGCAGCCGCCCCAGCACGTCAAGAGATGGATTGCCCTTGCCGGATTCAATGTTGCTGAGTGTGTGAACCGCGATCTCAGCCAACTCTGCGAGATCCTTTTGTCGGATGCCGAGGCTTTGCCGCCGCTTCCGGAGTCGGGCAGAAACAATCGCAGCCAAGCTTTGCGAGTCCATATTCATTTAAGTGAATAATACGCAACCTCACTGAGCAATCAATGAGGAATCACGTTAATTTTTTCACTTTAATGAATTTCGGCCTACGCGGTACCCGCCGCGCCTCTATCGGGCGTAGTAAAAATGTCAGACATGTGTTTGTAAGACATTTTCTAGGCTCAACGGGAGATGGGCCTCCCAACAAAGTGACGCGGCTGGACGGTGCTTATCCCGCGTGAGCGCGGGAAGGGCAACCGCTGCGGATGTCGACTCGGGCTTCAGGGATGCGATACCGGAAGCAGGAAACAGGGACAGACTGTCCGAAAACTGTCCGAAAAATCGAGCCTGCAGTTCGCGGGCATAAAAAACCCCTCGGGTTGAGGGGGTTAAAGTGGCGACCCTAACGGGATTCGAACCCGTGTTACTCCCGTGAAAGGGGAGTGTCCTAGGCCACTGGACGATAGGGTCTCTTTCGAGCGGACGTGCAGACTAGCGGAACGAAATCATCCAGCAAGCCCTTTCTTCGCTATTTTTACTACGGGAGATAATCCAGCAGAGAAAGCTTCATCACCTGCGCCCCCGACTGCAAAGCAGCCTGGTAGGCCGTGCGGACGCGCGTGAGGTTCACCATCGTCTGGGAAACATCGACATCCGCATCTTTGGAAATCAAAGACTGGATGTTGTTGAAGCGGGCTTCCGACTGGGCCTTAACAGATTCCATCCGGGTCTGCAGAGCGGAGTTGTCTGCGATGATGCCGATCAAATCGTCTTCGGAGCGCAGCAGCGCACTGCGTGCCGAAGTGATTGCTGCGGTTCCCGCATCCGTGGCAGCCGCTGTATTGTCCAAGCCCTTGCGCAGGGCGATCATATTGGTGATGAACGTGGCGATTTTCGCATTCCCGGCGCCTGTTGTGAAGGGCGAGATGGAGACCGAGCCTGAAAGCTGGATGGACAAGCCGTCCGCAGCCGCAGGTGTTGTGGCAAGTGCGGCAGGAGTGGCGGCGCCATCATCGGTAAATGGCTGAACAGCCGTATCGATGCCATTGAACAAAAACTCCCCTTGGTACTTCGTATTGCCAGCATCAATGGCTTCCTTGATGATCTGGTTCAACTCTATCGCATAAGACTTGCGCTCGGCCGCCGACACATTGCCACTGTTCGACAATGCCGCTAACTCACTGGCACGGTCTGAAAGATTTTTGAGTTGGTCCAACGCCGCGAAAGAAGCTTGGGAAACACTCAGGGCGCGGTCGCCATTCTTGGCATAAACCTGAATTTCAGACTTTTCCGAACGGAGCCGTAAAATCCGACTGGCAGCCTGCGGGTCCTCGCTGGGACTTGTGATGCGCTGGCCGCTCGCAAGCTGATCGTTGTACTGATTTTGCTGAGTGTTGAGAGTATTTAACCGGGCAACAAGTGCGTGAGAGATGGTTAAGTTTGGGATCCGCATAATTTTTCCTCAGTGCCTATGTTTCTAATACAGAGCGTTATCTGATCATGCTGATGAGCGAAGAAAGCATCTCATCAATCACACTGATCACCTTGGCATTCGCCTGATACGCTTTTTGGAACCGCAACAAATCTGCGGTTTCTTCGTCGAGCGAAACGCCGCTCACCGAATCACGCTGCGCTTTGATCGCGGTGCCCACCACCTGCGCTTCATCGGCGCGCGTTCCCACGGTCTGAATGGTTTGAGCGAGGCTAGTGACCATGCCGCGACCAAAGTCGGAGAACTTCGCCCCAAAAGCCGGGCCGCCCGATACGATGGAATTCCACTGGAGGGAAGCATCGCGCAGAGCCGCAATCCTCAGCGCAAAAGTATTGGCGCTCGCGGGTGATCCCATAGGCGCTGACAACAGACTGGAAGAGGTCAAATTCGGTTGAACATCCAAAAGATTACGCGCGGCGGTCAACGCGCTGCTTGCACCCGAGGCAGTCGCCGGCACGCTGAGGGCAAACGTCGTGCTGTTAAACTTCGCCGCCACTGTCGCCCCGGAGGGAATCCCCGCTCCATAAACGTGCATTCCAACGACAAGCGCTGAAGTATCTGCAACTGAAATTGTTCGGCTTCCTGCGGTCGTTGTCGCGGTGCCCAATGGCACTTCGGAGGAGACAAAAAGGTCCGAGGCGGTTCCGCTTGGGTTGTAAATTGAATTTACCTGCGTTCTGATCGCTGAAGCGAGGTCCGCTATTTGGGAGCGTATCCCTTTTGCGGTGATGTACGTCGCCGTCGGGGCGCCGAAGGTGGCCTGAAAGCGGCCCTGGGCTGAGCCGCCGCTGGGAACCACCTCGTACCCGGTGGAGTTGCTCAACGTGACGATCTTGCTGCCTGCTGTCGAGTAAGCGACGCGGGCGTTAGCCACTCCATTGACCGTCAAACTAAAATAGCCTGTCTGGGTGGCTGCCTGGCTCATCTGGACGGTGGAGCCATCTATCCGCGCCAAAAGGGTCGTACCAGCCGGGAGAGATGCGCCAGAGACGGTGTCCGAGGGGCGAAGCATGGCCGCCCCGCCCGTTGAAACGATTGCGGGGGTGAATGCCCCTGTTGAATCGTAGTCTCCAATCTCAAAACCCTGAGTCCTGTTTCCCAGCGAACCCGCAGCACTGAGGGTCGCAGCAGCCGATTCTGAAAGATAGCCGATTTGATGAATCAACTGAGCCTGGGCAACCAAAACAACGCCACCGAGGCTGATGTTGATTTCACTCGAGTTGTTCGGGTCCTTAGTGACGTCCAGTTTAAACAAACTGGCAAGCTGCTCTAGCTTGGCTTGTCGCTGATCCACTAGTTGCACGGCTCCGCCGGTTTCGACATCTGCGGCCTGCCTGATTTGGAAATTCAGTCCGGCGATATCCGCTAACAGCCCATTGGCGGTTTGCACATCTGATTGAATCTGCCCTTCCTGATCCGCCTGCGCACCCGCGACGCGTTGATCCGCAAGATTGAGACGGTCGGCGAGGGTTGCCGCCGCATTGAGCGCCGCGCTTTTGGATGGGATATCCGACGGATTCCCTGCGAGGGTGGAAAACGCGTTAAAAAACTCGTCCATCGCCGCGCCAATTCCAGTTGTGGAATTCGAGGCGTCTGCGATCGCCGCTGGATCTGCGGCTGAATTGAGCTGGTTACCGAGAATGAGCTCAAGATTTGCCAAGATGGTCTGCTGCGCGTCCAGAGAGCCTGTGTCGGAGGCATGCCTCACCACTTGAGCATCCAGAAACGCGTCCCGCATTTGCTGCACCTGAAGAACTTCCACGCCACTGCCCTCCGGGCCGTGGGGGGTCTGGTCCACGTACCGGTCCCCCATTTTGACCCGCTGCCGGGCGTATTCAGGGTTGTTTACGTTGGCAAGATTGCGGCCCGTGACTTGGATGGCGACCTGATTTGCCATCAGCGCCTTGCTCGCCTGTACTAGATTTCCAAAAAGTCCGCCCATAGATAACTCCTAAGTCTTAT
The DNA here is from genome assembly GCA_947479475.1 of Chthoniobacteraceae bacterium. Classification (GTDB taxonomy): domain Bacteria; phylum Verrucomicrobiota; class Verrucomicrobiia; order Chthoniobacterales; family Chthoniobacteraceae; genus Chth-196. The sequence goes on along the minus strand of CANJZW010000042.1, from coordinate 33,594 downwards.
AAACTGCCGCGGTTCCCGATAAAGATATTTTCACACGCCCGTCGTTTTCATAGGTCCGGGCGGGATTGGCCGGGGTGAGTTCCTCGAGCAAATCACGAATGACTTCGATGGAGCGCGCGAGCAGCACCTGGTTTTGGTTCGCCTTCCGACGCACCTGATCGGAGATCCGCAGCAACTCGTCCACCAAAGCACGCAGTAGGGGTTGCATCGGCGGCGGGAACCGCTTCACAAGCTCCGACAACGGAGTCGTCCGCGTAAAACGGGAACGCGGCACCATCTGAGACATGAGCATGTCCCGTCTGGACCGCACTTTTTGAACGAGGTCCACCTGCCTCTGGACGTCATCAACGAAAATCATCACACGGTCCGACTCCCGTTGCATGATTGCCTTCTGCTGTGCTGAAAAAATTCCGAGAAGCACGCCGTGCTCTTGAATCTCCGCCCTCAGGCACGCCACCACTTGGTCCTGAAGAGTCGCAGGACCCCGCTGACCCATGGGCCGACGAACTGGTGATGGAGGAGGCATTAGGAATATTAGCAGCTCACAGCCGCAAATCTAACTACAACTTCTTTGCCTTTGCGGGCGAGGGAGTCTGAGACAGGGCTTGAGCGCTGGCCGCCTGTGAAGGCACCTGCTGGCGCAATTGTGTCTCCAGTATAGATCGGAGTCCAAGGCCTCCGCCTTTAGTGATTCCGTCCGCCATCGCCTCAGAAATGTAATATCCGTAAACTTGTCCGTCTTTTCCGTGCTCGAGCATCGACTTCATGCTTTCCGAGAGCATCTGCCGCACAAGAATCGCTTCAAACTGCCGGGCCACTTCGCCCGGATCGGAGGCCTTCTTCGCAGGCCCGGAATAATTTGCAGGGTTCAATTCGCCTGCAGTCATCGGCAAAACAGGTGAAACCCCGGCTCCTGTCGGAAGGCTGGTAATGGGACCAATACTCATAATCGAAGGAAGGAGGCGCGCCGCTTTTAGTTGAGAATCAATTCCGCTTGGAGGGCGCCCGCGCGTTTCATAGACTGGAAAATCGCCATCATTTCGCGAGTCGTCAAGCCGAGCGCGTTCAGAGCCGAGGCCACCTGCTGAATCGTCGGGCTTTCTTCGATCACGCCAAACTTTCCTAGCTGCTCCTTCACGTCCGTCTGCGTGCTGTTAGTGACCGCGGTGTTCCCTCCAGCAAGAGCTCCTGGCTGACTGACCGCCTGCGTCTTTGCGACAGTGATCGTCAATGCACCATGGCTGATCGCAACCGTCGAAACTCTCACATTTGAAGTCGCGATGATGGTCCCTGTGCGTTCGTTGATGACAACGCGGGCGGGCACATCAGGCTCGGCTTCAATCAAACCAAGGCGGGCAATAAAGTTCACCTCGTAGCCCTTAAAATCATCTGGAACCGCGATGTTCACGGTAGCGGCATTTTTTGCCATTGCGCTCTGTGGAAACTCCAAATTGATCGCTTGGGCGATTCGGGCGGCGGATGTGTAGTCTGGATTCAGAAGCATTAGCTCTACATTATTGTCGCGAACAAAAGTGGAAGGAATTTCCCGTTCGACCAAAGCTCCCCCGCTGATAATCCCCACTGTCGGGTGATTTTTCTGAACCGTAGCGCCGCCAGCCCCCCCTTCCCCTCCTAGAAAGCCGCCGACGGCAATCGCTCCCTGCGCCACGGCGTACACGGTTTCATCTGCCCCCAAAAGAGGTGTCTGAAGGAGCACGCCCCCCTGGATGGTTTTAGCATCCGCAATCGAAGAGACCGTGACATCGATCCGCGTTCCGGCTCGTGCGTAAGCGGGGATGTCTGCCGTGACCATTACCGCCGCAACGTTGTCCGATTTGAGCTGTGCGCCCTGAAGATTGATACCGAAACGCTGGAGAGCATTGGCCACCGTACGTACGATCTGATCCGACTTACTATCCCCCTTGTTGGCAAGCCCCACAACGAGGCCATAGCCCACCAACTGGTTGTCCCGGCCGCCTTCAATCAGAGTCACATCCTTAACTCGGGCCGCTTGCAGAGGATGGGCACAAGCAAAAGTGAGCAGCAAGCTCAGGAGAAAGTTGATAAAAAAGCGCATTTAAAACGAGAGGGTTGTTCCGATGTAACGGGGCGAAGCGAAGGCTCAATAGGGGCTGATCTTTTCATCCAGTCGCATCAGCCAGCCTTTCTTTTGGGTGTCCGTGAGCGCCCCCTCCGAAACAATATCGATCCGGGCATCTGCAATGGCAGAGGAAGCTATGGTATTGGTGGCGCTCACGTCTGCCGGGCGGATGATGCCGCGCAGAGAAGCGAACTGACGCTCTTTGGAGAATGAAACCTGACGGATTCCTTCAATCACCATGTTGCCATTTGGCAGCACGTCGATCACCTGCACCGCCATTTGGGCTCTGACGGATTGGGTGTTTGCAGCGTTGGCGGTATTTTCAACGTTGTTAACTCCTGTCGGGCTGAGAATTGAGGGATTCTGTCCAGCCGGCTTTGGGAGTAAAAATGAAGGGAATTTACCCACTCCTTTTTGGCCCGCGCCCTGCATACTGCCGGCGGCATTGATGAATTGATTGACCAATCCCGTCCCCAGACCATTAGGATCTCCCGCGACATTGCGATTACTTGTGAGAGTCGCTGTGTTCGTTGAATTCACTGCCTCAGCAATTATCACCGAAACGATGTCTCCCAACCGGTGCGCGCGTTTGTCTGCAAACATCCCGCGTTCATCCGTGACGGCTTCACGCCAAAGAGAACCTGCATTTCCCACAGAGGGCAAAAGAAGGCAGAGGAATAAACTGGGAAGCGCTAGAGAGCGCCAGCCTTTAAAAACGGACTTGAACTTGGTTTTCATTGATAACCTGAGCGAAAAATTCTTTTCTCGTGTCTACATTCCTGACGCGAATCACCGCACCCGCCGGCCCTCCCTCAACCGCAACCGCCCGCATCCGCAGGCTCAGTGCCCCTTCATTCCCAATGGCATCTACAAACTGACCCTTTTTTACTAACGTACGCTCGACAAGATCCCGCCTTGTGATGGGGCGACCTTGCTGGACTGCCTGGGCAAGTTCAAAGCCGGAGATATCCTGTTCCTCTGTGATAAGAGGGTTGGGTTCGCGAAGAATATCCATCTTCTGGATCGTCAACATCCCTCGGGAAAGGACTTGTCCACGTTCGAAACGCTGAGGCGCCACCCAAGCGTCCTGCCAAACCTGCACCTTCAATTGCAGCGGCCATTCACCCACGATTTTTCCACCACTCACTCCACGCACAATCACGGGCATGTTGCTGGCCAACCCGCTCGGAGGCAGTTGCACACATTCCGCGAAAAAATCGGGCGACTGGAGCTGCAAAGCTACCCAAGGCCGCGCCAGACTCACGCGCAATTCACCTTGAATAGCGTAGCGTTTTGGCAGGTCTCTTTCGATCGCGGAGAGCAGTTCGCCATCGGTCAAAAGCAAGGGCGCCTGAGCGAGAGCGGGAGCAATGCCTGCCGCAGGCGGCGCCACCAGAGCGGGGGCGGCAGGCGCGGCGGCGGGCGGCACAGAACGCTTCGGCGCTCCGGAAACCGGGGCGAGCAGCGTATTGAAATCGGCAAAAGCCATTGGACCCGTCGCCCAGAGGGAGAAGGCAGCCAACAGCAGAAGCCGGCCAAATCGGATCATCGTTTGAGCTGGGCAAGCTGACCAAGCATCTCGTCAGAGGTCGTAATGGCCTTAGAATTGATCTCATAAGCGCGCTGCGCTTGAATCATATTCACCATTTCCTCGACAATATTTACGTTAGAGGATTCCAAAAATCCTTGGGCCATGGTTGTGCCGCCATCCTTACCGAAGGTCACGGAGAGAGGGGCGCCACTCGAAGGCGTTTCTTCGTAAAGATTGCCACCCATGCTGCGCAGACCGGCAGAGTTTGGGAACCGATATAACTGGAGAATCTCGGCTTTTCCAACAGTCCCGTCCTTGCCAAAAAATGTGACTGCTCCATCGCGAGAAATGTTAATATTTCTGGCATCAAGCAAATTTGGCATGCCGAGGATCTGAAAGCCGTCGCTTGTGACAACCTTACCCTGAGAATCAATTTTAAGAGAGCCGTCCCGAGTATATGCCTCGGTACCGTCCACTCGCTGAACCTTGAAAAAGCCATCACCATCGACTGCGACATCGAGTTCGTTTCCAGTCTGCTTCAACTGGCCTTGCGTGAAAATTTTGGCTGTCGCGGCGACACGGGTTCCGTTCCCAAGTTCGGAACCGGTAGGCAAAACATTCCCATTGCCAGCATCGGCGCCTGCCGTGCGGGGTTTCTGGTAAAGCAAATCTTGGAACTCAATCTTGCTCCGCTTGAACCCAGTGGTGTTCGCGTTTGCCAGATTGTTCGCGATCACGTTCAGATTTAACTGCTGGGCTTCCATGCCGGTGGCGCCGGCGTACAAAGATTGTATCATAAATATCGAATATTATTTTGAAGCTTTTCTAAAAGAGAACCGAATGAAAGTCGGGATCAGAAAATCCTATGAAGGGCCTCCCAGGTACTGGATCGCCTTCCCGGCCGCGTCATCGCTGACATCCAAAACCTTCTTCGCCGTATCATAAGCCCGGCCCAGGCTGATCATATTCACCATTTCCTCCACGGGCTTTACATTACTCGCCTCAATGGCCTTATGAATAAACACGGGCCTTTCCATGGGCAGCGCGGGGTTGCCCGCCCCAGGGGTCAGGAACCCACCTTCGATGCGATGCAACTTGAAATTGTCGTTAAACCGAAACAGCGCCAACTTTCCGACCTGCTGCTGTCCCTGGCTTAACAAGCCTTCCCCGTTGATTGAAATGACTCCGCCCTCCTGACGAAAAGTGATCGGCCCGTTGTCTCCCTCGACAAGATGCCCCTCCTGTGTGACCAGATTGTAATCGGAACTCAGCCGGAAGTTTCCATTTCTCGTGTAGGCCACCGTCCCATCTGCCTTGCGGATCCGGAAGAAACCGTCCCCCTCCGAGGCGAAATTAGTGTCCACCCCGGTGTAAGTGGTAGATCCGGGCGTCATATTGAAGCTCCTCGCAGACAGCGGCATAACCCCTTTGGACTTCTGCGAAATACTGTCCCCATTCTTCAGTTGGGTCACGTCCGCCATCACGCCGGAAAAACTCGTCTCGTTTTTTCGGTACCCATTTACAGCCACGTTGGCAAGATTCTGGGCAATGGTGTCCTGCCAACGCTCGTAAGCGGAGAGTGCAGCGGCTCCTTTGTACATTCCAACATTCATGTGGAGACTCACAGAGCACAGGCCGTGCCAGAAGAGGGTTGGCTCAATTTTCTTAACTCCTGTTCCGCTCGGTCTCCGAGTGAACCACCCTCGAATTTGAGTTTTTTGGCGACTTATTTGCGCGCAGAAGTTTGCCAGCACCCTCTCGACTGAATCCCCGTTTTCAGCTCCACAGGGAACCGGCCAGATTTCGCCAAATGTTCCCGCTCGAGCGCTTGACACTCCGCTTCAACCGGCCTTCGGGGCGTGGAATGCATCAAAGGCCTAGTTCCAACTGATTTTCCTCGCTCAACGCCCAGGCTTCGATGCCTCGCGCTCGAAGATCGGTGGCAAAAGCAGCGGCATAGCCGTGCAGGGTCAGAACGCGCTTTGGCTGCACAAGCTCAACGTAGCGGAGCAAGTCCGGATAATCAGCATGGTCGCTGAGAGCGAACGCTGCGTCGGTGCCGTATCGAAACCTGGCGTGGGGATTGAGCGCCCAGCCTGTTAAAATGGCCGTGCGCTTGGGCTGCACCGACTCCAAAAGCTGCTTTGTTTTTCGTCCCGGGGGCACCACAAGCACGTGGCCTGCGGCGTTGGCGATGTCCAGTTCAAGGTAGCCTCGAGGGAAGCCCGGCTGCATCTCCGCACAAATTTCCGTCATGCGATAAGCTGGAGGGGCAAGCATTGGAACAAGACCGTGCTCCAGAAGCGCCCACACCATTTCCTGCGTCTTGCCTAGGGAATAGGCATAGAGAACGGGGACACAATCGCGCTCGAGATTTCCGCGGCAGAACTCAATCACTGTCTGAATAACCTCCTCCGTGGGTGGAAAGTTGTACTTCGGGAGTCCAAAAGTGGTCTCCATGATCAACGTCTCCGCAGGGCGCCACTGGCAGGGATCCGCAGAACGACTCTCCCTCAATTTAAAATCGCCCGTATACAGCAGCGTGCCGGCGTCAGACTCTAAAAACAACTGGGCCGACCCGCAAATGTGCCCCGCAGAAAGAAGGGTCGCTCTTGCCGAACCGAATGTGGCGGGAACGCCGTAGGGGAGTAGGTGCTCTAGTCTATCTCCCCCCATCCTCGCCCGCATCAGACGTGCTGTTGCCGGCGTGAGCAGCACTTCTGAATGCCGCGCAAGGTGGTCGCTGTGCGCATGCGAAACAAAAGCAAGGGGCCGCGCGCGGTGGGGATCCAGCCACAGCCCGTGAGCGGGCAACTCGACCCCTTCCTTGAAACGCACGTCCAGCATGCGCCACATTTAGGACATCCAGGTCGTTTCTGCACCAACTACCTCCACCGCTTCGCTTGGATTACTGCACAGAATCCGCGTTTTTGCTCGCTCCCAAGCCGCTTGGTTTGCAGCCTTACCAGTCCGTATGAACTCCGAAATCCGCGTCCGCTTTGCCCCTTCACCCACCGGTTACCTGCATGTGGGCGGCGCTAGGACGGCCCTTTTCAACTGGCTCTTCGCCCGTCACCATGGCGGCACGTTCGTCCTCCGCATCGAGGACACCGACAAGGCTCGCAATACCCAGGAAGCCGTGCAGGTGATCCTCGACGGTCTGCGCTGGTTGGGTCTCGACTGGGATGAGGGACCCGAAAAGGACGGTGGTCACGGGCCGTACTTTCAATCCCAACGCGAACATCTCTACGAAAAATATTTTCAGCAACTTCTCGCCTCGGGCCATCTGTACGAGGATGGCGGCGCCTGGCGTTTCCGCTCACTGCGCGAAGTCGTCGTAGTCGACGACATTGTCTGCGGTCGGATCGAATTTGATCTCTCCAATCGGGAAACACATCCGGACATGACGATACGGCGGCCAGATGGCTCCTGGATTTTCCACTTTGTGAACGTGGTAGACGACATTGAGATGCGCATCTCTCACGTGATCCGTGGGGAGGACCATCTCTCCAATACTCCAAAGCATCTCGAACTATTCAAGGCCCTTGGTTGCCAGCCGCCGCAATACGCCCACATCCCGCTCATTCTAAACAAGGATGGTTCGAAGATGAGCAAGCGCGATGCGGGCGCGAGCATCACTGGTTACATTGAGGCTGGTTATGCCCCGGAGGCGGTGCGCAACTACCTCTCCCTTTTGGGCTGGTCGCCAAAGGATGACCGTGAACTTCTGGAGATTGAGGAGACCATCCGGCTTTTTGACCTCTCAAAGGTGAACCGCAAAAACGCCCACTTTGACTTGGATAAATGCCTCTGGCTCAATTCCCAGCACTTGGCGAAAACACCTCTCGATCGCTACCGCCAAATGTGTCTGCCCTTTGTCCAAAAGGCGGGCATTTCATTCAGCGCACCCGAAGCTCTCGACCCGGTTCTTGCCCTGGTGCGTGAAAAGGTCAAAGTCCTTTCTGAGATTCCCGCATGGATCACTTACTTTTACACCGAGGACTATCCGTTTGATCCCGAGGCTGTTCGCAAAGCATTCACAAACCCCGTCGCTGCGGAACGCCTCGCGCTCCTTGCCGCCGCCTTTGAGGGACTCTCTGACTGGAACGCCATAAACATCGAGGCGGTCTTGAAACAAACGGCAACCGAACTCAGCGCAAAACCGAACGAGTTGCTATTGCCCACACGCGTTTCGGTTTCTGGTCGGGCCTCCGGGCCCAACCTCTTTCCCATGCTCGAAGTCCTGGGCCGGGAGCGCTCCGTGACGAGGATCCGGCACGCCCTCGCGACGGAAGCTCAACTCAATCCGTGAGCACGCCCGCTGTTTTCACCGTGGAAGATCTGCGCCATTGGAAGGGCTCGGCGCCCCTTCAATTGGCGGTCCTCGGCGATCCTGTGGCGCACTCCGCCTCCCCGCCCATGCACATGGCCGCGCTGGAGGCCTGCGGCCTGTTGCACACCTACGGCAGAATCCACATTAGACCGGAGGAGCTTCCCGAGGCCATGCGCCTTCTGAAAGAATCCGCGTTTATCGGGGTGAACCTCACCATCCCACACAAGACCGCCGTTTTGCCTTTCTTAAACGCCGTAGATCCCCACGCCAGAATCATGGGGGCGGTCAACACCGTGCTCTTTAAAGAGGGCAGGCTCACCGGATTCAATACCGATGGAAAAGGACTGACGCGCGCCATCGCCGAAGACTTTGGCGTGGACCTCGGGGCATTGCGCGTGCTCATCCTCGGCGCGGGAGGCGGTGCGGGAAGGGCCGTGGCACTCCAATGCGCATTGGAAGGTTGCCCGAAAATCACGCTCGTCAACCGCACCCGGGAAAAGGCCGCTGCGCTTGCCGAAGAAATCGCAAGTCTTCCGGGACTTCCACAACCTCCCCCAATCGTCACTGCATTGGGGGCTGACAGTGTGACGCTTTCCGCCCATTTGGAAGCGACGGACATCATTCTACAATGCAGTTCTGTGGGAATGAAAGATGGCGATCCCTCCCCTCTTCCACTCCGGTTTCTGCGCCGTGAGCACCTAGTCTACGACACCATCTACAGCCGCCCCACTCAACTCCTCGCGGATGCACGGACAGTGGGTGCACGCTCTTCCAACGGGCTTTCAATGCTCCTTCACCAGGGTGCGCTCGCCTTTGAAATCTGGTTCCAGCGCGCGGCTCCAGTCGAGGCCATGAGAACCGCCTTGCGCCTTTTCCGCGCGTCCGCAGCCTGACAAACCGTATTTAGAATATGCTCCCGCTTATCCTCGCCATCGATATAGGAACATCCTCGAGTCGGGCCTCTTTTTTCGATGAGACAGGAACCCGGATTGTCGCCTCCACGTCCCAACGCACCTATCCTCTCCTCACCACGCCCGATGGCGGTGCGGAACTAGATCCAACCGTGTTGCTGGAGGCCATCAAGGAATGCATCGCGCAGACCATCAATGTCGCGCGCACCACTCCTGCGCTGCGCGGACGCCCCATTGCAGGAGTGGGCGTCTCCTGTTTTTGGCACAGCCTTGTCGGCACCAATAGTCGTGGCACGCCTCTCACCAAAATCATCACTTGGGCCGACGCTCGCTGCCGCCCGGAAGCCGCCCAACTTCGAGGATTATTTTCGGAGGAAGCCGTCCATGCGCGCACCGGATGCATGCTAAGAAGTTCCTTCTGGCCGGCAAAACTCCTGTGGCTCAAACAGCATCAACCCGAGATTTTCCTCTCGGTCAAAGTCTGGATGTCCCCTGCGGAGTGGATCCAGCAGACCCTCACGGGTCGCGCCGTTTGTGCCCTTGCAATGGCAACTGGTACAGGCATTTTTGATCCCACCCGTTTAGACTGGGACTCGGAAATACTCTCCCAATGCGGCCTCACTCCCTCAGATTTGCTGCCCCTCTCGGATGAACCGGTCACCGTTGGCGGCTCCCTCGGCGAGACCTACCCCGAACTGAACGGAGTGCCTTGGTTTCCCGCAATTGGAGATGGCGCGGCCTCAAATCTCGGCTCTGGATGCACACTTCCCGGTCTTGCCGCCATCAATGTTGGCACGAGCGCCGCCCTTCGAATCATGCGCGCTGGAACGGAAGCCAAATCCCCTACCGGACTTTTCTGTTATCGTGTGGATGCACAGCGCTTTCTTGTGGGCGGGGCGATCAGCAACGCGGGGAACCTAAGGGAGTGGTGCCTGAGGGAACTTCAAACTGGCAATCCTGAGGAACTGGAGGCCGCCCTCGCCGCCCGGCCGGGACCGAACCACGGTCTGACTGTGCTCCCCTGCTGGGCAGCGGAACGTGCCCCTACCTGGAACGAGGATCTCCAAGGATCCATTCTTGGAATCACCCACTCCACGACTGGTCTGGACTTGTTCCAAGCCATCACGGAGGCCACCTACCAGCGTATCGCCCAAATCGCGGATCTCGTTGTCGCCACCACTAAGGAGACCCCAAAGTTTCTGGTATCTGGAGGGATCCAACACTCCCTGACCGCCCTACAGCGTCTTGCGGATATTTTGGATCAACCCCTGTACGCCAACCCAGAACCGGAGGCTTCGATCAGAGGTGCCGCTGTTTATGCGATGGAAAAACTAGGAATGCCTATTCAAGCTCTGCCAGAAACGGAACCTCTGCTTCCTCGAAAAGAAATCGCACTTCGATACCGCGAGGCACGCGCCTGCCAAACCAAACTCGAAGCGCTTTTGCGCGAACACGGCCCTCAAATCTAAGAGCGCCGTGCCACAAAACAAAAGGCGGACCATAAGGTCCGCCTTTAATCATTCCTGCTCGGAGGAAGTTCCTTTATTTTGCCGCTGGCGTGTATCTGCGCCGGCGCACTTTCAATTGGGCCATCGATTTCATGAGGGCTACCTGAGTTGCCGCCACTTCCTGATTCCCTAACATCGCTTCGCGAATGTCTTTCTGGGCTCTTTCGATCGCCTCCTCAACCGCCTTCTCATCAATAAAGCGCTCTTCAATTGCCATATCCACCAGGACACGCACGTTGGTCTGGGTGATTTCCGCAAAACCCTCCCCGATGGCCAAATAGATAACCTCGCCGTCTTTGGTGACTGCAAGCTCGCCGGGGTTGATTCGCGTCATCAGAGGGACATGCATGGGATAGACGCCCATCTCCCCCAGTTCCGCGGGAATTAAAACCATTTCCACATCATCACGATAGGCGACGGCCTCAGGCGTGAAGATTTCGAGTTTAAGAGTAGCAGCCATCAGTACGGATTGTCGCCGCACACCCTCCCCCGCTTTAAGGCGGAGAGAGAGAGGTGCGGATGTTTATCAGGCACGCACCATATCGATGCCACCCTTCATGTAGAAATTTCCTTCAGCCACGTCGTCATGCTTGCCGTCGAGAATTTCACGGAACCCGCGAATGGTTTCTCCGATGGATACATACTGGCCGGGGGTGCCGGTGAACACTTCAGCCACATGGAAGGGCTGAGAAAGGAAGCGCTGGATTTTACGGGCGCGGAAAACAGTGAGCTTATCTTCAGGAGAGAGTTCATCCATCCCGAGGATCGCGATGATATCCTGCAAATCCTTGTACCGTTGCAACACGCGCTGAACGCCGCGCGCCACTGCGTAGTGTTCTTCACCCACGATATCTGGGGCAAGCGCCTTGGAAGTCGAAGCGAGAGGATCTACCGCCGGATAAATCCCCAACTCGGCGATCGAGCGTTCGAGAACGATCGTGGAATCCAAATGGGCAAAAGTATTGGCAGGCGCGGGGTCGGTCAAATCGTCAGCCGGCACGTAAACCGCCTGGAAAGACGTCACAGAGCCGGAACGCGTGGAAGTGATGCGTTCCTGGAGTTGGCCCATTTCTGCAGCCAGCGTGGGCTGGTAACCCACCGCGGAAGGCGTCCGCCCGAGCAGCGCAGAAACTTCAGATCCAGCTTGGGAGAAGCGGAAAATGTTGTCCACAAAGAGCAACACGTCCTGGTTTTGCTCATCGCGGAAATACTCGGCCATCGACAAGGCAGACAACGCCACGCGCATACGAGCGCCGGGAGGTTCGTTCATCTGGCCGTAAACCAAGGCCACTTTGGATTCCTCAATTTTGTCCAACCGGATGACTTTCGAGTCGGCCATTTCGTGGTAGAGATCGTTCCCCTCACGGGTACGCTCTCCTACGCCTGCGAAAACGGAATACCCGCCGTGTCCCTTGGCGATGTTGTTGATCAACTCCATGATCACAACCGTCTTACCCACGCCGGCGCCACCAAACGCGCCGACTTTGCCGCCCTTTGTGAAGGGACAGATCAAATCGATAACTTTGATCCCTGTCTCCAGCACATTCGCCCGTGTGTCTTGATCGATCAAGGGAGGTGCCGGCCTGTGAATCGGATAACGCTTTGTATGAGGCACCGGCCCCCGCTCGTCTGTGGGATCACCAGTCACGTTAAAAATTCGGCCTAGAACGCCTTCACCCACGGGAACCGTTATTGGAGAACCTGTGGCGTGCACCGGCATCCCGCGTTTGAGCCCTTCCGTGGAGCTCATCGCGATGGTACGCACCCAGGATCCGCCGAGATGCTGTTGCACCTCAAGGACAAGGCGACTGGCAAGGCCGTTAACTTCGTATTTGAGTTCGAGTGCTTCAAGCAGGTGCGGCATTTTGCCGGATTTACTGAAGTCGACGTCGACAACCGGCCCGATCACTTGGACGATCGCTCCGATATTTTCTTGGGCGGCAGTGGGTTCAGACATGGGAAAAGATTGGGTGCTGCGTTTAAAAGTTAGGAAAGAATCATCTGCGCTGTCGCGATCTCAAGGATCTCGGTCGTGATGCTGGCCTGGCGAATCTTGTTATACTCGAGGGTCAGATCTTTGATGATCTGCTTGGCGTTATCCGAAGCGTTTTTCATCGCCACCATCCGTGCAGAATGCTCGGAGGCACGGCTCTCGAGGATCATGTGGAAAATCTTGTAGAACACAAAATGTGGGAGCAATGAATCAAGGAAGTCAGCCTGATTCGGTTCCAGAATGTACTCTGGCACCTCGGCCTTTACTTCCGTATCCGAACGGGAACCATTACGGCCCAATTCTACCGACCCCACTTCGAAGGACTGTACGGGTACTACCACCAATTTGCAGGGTTCCTGCACCAAGGTGTTGACGTAATGTGAATACAAAACGGTGATGCGATTGACGTGGCCCCCTAGAAAACGATCCAAGCAGAACTTCGCCGCCACCTGAGCGTCAAAAAACGAAAAATTATCCTTCAGCTGAAACTCGGCCAGGACGGTGCGTTTGGCACGCGCCAGAAACTGGAGTCCCTTTTTTCCCACGCACACAAATTCCGTGTTTTCGGGATCAAACTGCCCAACTTCCCGCAATAGGTTCGTGTTCAGCGCACCACACAGGCCCTTGTCCGTGGAGACTAGAATTACGAGATCACGTCCTCCCTTGCGTTTCTGCAGGAGCGGATGCCCGCCGCCATCCTCATCGAACTCAAACGAGGTGAAAGGCAGCAGAAGCCGGGAAAGCTCCTGCGCATAAGGCCGACTAGCCAGTGCAGCCATCTGCGCCCTACGCATTTTTGACGCAGCCACCATCTGCATGGCTTTCGTAATCTGCGCCGTGTTCTTCACCGACTTGATGCGTCGGCGTATGTCGCGAGTATTGGCAGCCATCGCCTTTAGGCTTTGTAAGAAATCTTGAACTCCGTCAACGCCGCTTTGAGGTCCGCAGTGATCCCATCATCAATGGCGCCCTTTTCCCGAATCTTTGTAATCACCGCATCCTTGCGCGTCACAAAAAAGTCCTGCAACTTCGTTTGAAAGTCCTTCACAGAGGCGACTGGAACTTCATCGAAGTGTCCGTTCTGCATAGCCCATAAAACGGCTGCCTGAAGCTCCACTGGAAGCGGCTTGTACTGGGTCTGCTTAAAGAGCTCTACAATACGGCCACCGCGGTCCAACTGGGCCTTCGTCTTGGCATCAAGGTCCGAACCAAACTGCGCGAAGGCTGCCAGTTCGCGGAACTGGGCCAAATCGCCCTTAATCTTACCGGCAACCTGTTTCATCGCCTTGATCTGCGCCGCCGATCCCACACGGCTTACGGAAAGCCCCACGGAAACTGCCGGGCGGACGCCCTGATAGAACAAATCGGTCTCAAGGTAGATCTGGCCATCCGTGATGGAAATCACGTTTGTGGGGATGTAAGCCGACACGTCGCCTGCCTGTGTCTCGATGATCGGAAGCGCTGTCAGTGAACCATTGCCGCTCTTTTCGCTCAAACGCGCACTGCGCTCGAGGAGACGCGAGTGAAGATAGAAAACATCTCCCGGATAAGCTTCACGACCTGAGGGACGCTTCAGCAGGAGGGAAACCTGGCGGTAGGCCACGGCGTGTTTGGAAAGATCGTCAAAAACGATAAGAGCATCCATCCCGTTGTCCATGAACCACTCACCCATGGCACACCCGACGAAGGGCGCGAGATACTGGTTTGTGGCTGTGTCGGAAGCGGGGGCGGAAACCACAATCGTGTACTCCAGGGCGCCAGACTCTTCCAGAACCGCCACTGTACGGGCGATGTTTGCGTTTTTCTGCCCTATCCCGACGTAGATTGAATAAACGGGGCGGAAACCTTCCTTGCCCGCATTCGCCTTGTTGATCCGGGCGTTGTTGATGATGGTATCGACAGCGATGGTGGTCTTGCCGGTCGCGCGATCCCCAATGATGAGTTCACGCTGGCCACGACCGATTGGAATCATTGCGTCGATAGCCATGATCCCGGTGTTCATCGGCTGAGTCACGGACTGCCGCTGGATGATTCCAGGAGCAATTTTTTCCACTGGATATTCCACCTTGGATCCCACAGGTCCTTTTCCGTCGATGCCTTCACCAAGGGTGTTCACGACGCGACCCAGCAACTCCTTGCCCACTGGCACGGAGAGAAGCTTCCCTGTGGTCTCGACTTCCATGCCCTCGGTGATGCCTTTGTCATCCCCAAGTAGAATCGCCCCGACTTCGGTTTCTTCCAAGTTCAGCGCGATGCCGTAGAGGCCTCCTGGAAATTTGATCATCTCGTTGAGCATGACGTTGCTCAAACCTTCGATACGCGCGACACCGTCGCCGACCTGGCGTACGACACCCACGTTGGAGCGACTCGTGCCCGTTTTAAGGCCGGAGATCGTGGTGGCAATTTCTTGAAGGATGTTGCTCATTGGAAGTCAGAATTCGATTTAGAAAGGGTGGAAGAAAAGGACGAAGGAATGGAAGCTCGAGCCCCAGCCTGTAAAAAGGGGGAGTCTGGGTGGAGAACAGTTTTAGTGCGCGAGGTCGGAACGCAGACGATTGAGGCGCTCACGCACGTTTGAATCATAGACGTCGCTGCCCATCTGGACGCGAATACCGGCGATTAATTCCGGATTGACGGAAAATCCGGTGCGAATATCAGCACCGAAACGTTCACGAAGAGAGGATTCGATTTGAGCTGTCTGAGCGGCATCCAGCGGCGAAGCGGACTCGATCTTGGCGGTCCGGCTCTCAATTTCGAGACGAACTAAACGATAGAACTCATGAAGGATCTGCCCTTCGAACGGAGGCCTGCGTTCAACGACAGCCGCGAGGGCAAGCCGGACTTTGGACTCATCAATGCGCCCCTCTGTGCGCACTGCATCAAACAGAATCCTGGCGCCTTTGCGGGCTTCTTTGCAGACCTTCATATCAAAAAATACGGGGTTCTTAAACGCGATTAAGCGGCGATCTCGCGGTTAGCCTCTTCAACCAGGCGGCGCTGGTCTTCAGGCGTCAGGATCCGGCCCGTGACCTTGGCGGTCGTTTCTACGACGAGTCGAGCCACTTCCCCCTTGAGTTCAACGAGCATACGGTCGTAATCCCGTTTGGTTGCCTCGCGGGCCTTGGTGATCAAATCTTCAGCGTCCTGTTTGGCCTGCCCGATTTGTTTTTCTTGGAATTCTTGAGCGGCAACCTTTGCTTCCTCCACAATCTTGTGCGCGCCCGAGGAGGCCTGGACTACAATATCGTTAGCGCGGCGTTCCGCATCAGCCACCTGAACCTTGATTGCGGCCGCTTCGCGATAGGTGAATTCGATCTGCTGCCGACGGTCCTCAAGCAATTTCAAAATCGGATGGTACGCGAACTTATAGAGGACGGCGCACACGATGGAAAAGGAAAGCACCTGCGCCACAAAGGCCCAAGTGTTGAAGCCGAAGGTCTCTCCGACAGACGCGGCGGTTCCCATAAGGCCTTCCTGAGAGGAGGCGAGAATGACGGTTAAAAGCATATTTTGTGCGGCGTTGGGAAAAACTGCGCGGGACGGATTGATGCCGCCCCGCGCAAAGGAAAGGCGATTACTGACCCTTTGCGAGGAAGATCGCGAAGAATACGATCCCTTCAGCCAAGGCAGAACTCAGAATAGCCTGAATCAAAATGGGCGTCGCCGCCCCTGGATTGCGGCCCACTGCCTCAGAGGCCTTGAGTCCAATCAAACCTACAGCCAGAGCGGACCCTAGAGCGGCCAGACCGATGTGGATGTTTCCGGAGATATCAGCGAGGTTGGTTGCAATGTTCATCGTACTTGTTTTTTTGGTTTGGTTACCGAACGCCCCCGCAGTCTTGCCACGGTCGGGCGCCCGAAAGGATTCAGCAGTATACCGGCCTAATAAAGCGGCCCAGTGGTTAGTGGTGAGCTTCGTTATGGCTGTCTCCATGATCACAAATAAGCAGAGTGAAAACAGCGGTTAACAAAGTGAAGACGAGCGCTTGAACAAATCCAACCAAGAGCTCCAAAAAGTAAAACGGTACTGGGAGCAAGGGTGCCAGCGCAGGGACGAGATTCGACATTGCTTCAAGCATATTTTCGCCAGCGAAAACATTCCCGTACAAGCGAAAGGAAAGGGAAACCGGCCGGAAAAGAATCGAGACCATTTCCAACACGCCAACGGCGAGAAACACCAAAACCAGCACGACTTTCAGGAACCCCTTGGAATCACCTCTCGGGCCGAAGATATGCATTAAGAAGCCGCCAATTCCGTTCGCTTTAAGAGCCCAATAAGTCCACGCGATAAAGAACACGATAGACATCGCCAGAGTCATGTTCAAATCCGCATTGGAACCGCGCAGCAAAGGGCGGCTGATATGATGGAGAACGCCATTGGCATCCGGGGTCCCCCAACCCACTGTGCCCACGCCCGGAACGAGCCCGAACCAATTTGACGCCAGAATAAAAATGAAAGCGGACGCGAAAAACCAAAAGGTCTGTGCCGTCAGGCCGCGACCAATGACACTCTCTAGGAAATTACGCAGGCTTTCCACAATCCACTCGACGAAGTTTTGGATGCCGGCCGGCACGTGCTGGATGTTGTGCGTAGCCGCTCGTGCCACAGAAATAACGATGGCCGCAACAATCCACATCAACACCATTGAATTGCTCACTGGAAGGGGTCCAATGTGAAATAAAACGGGAGCTGCAGCCGGCAGCGCCTCATGCGCCCCGGGGGCGTGGGAGACTTCGGCGGCAAAGGCGCTGGAACTCATCAAAAGCCCAGCGCACAACGTAGCCGGAAGAACTCCAGCAGTGACGCGGCGAAGGCAAGATTGAAGAAACGACAGCATAGGTATTTTGCAGGAAAAGATTTAGCACGAACACCCAACTCAGGCAATGAATCTTGCCTTGGGAATGGGCCGGGCCGCAACCAAGGGTGTGATTAAAAAGGAACGGGGAGGGGAGCGGCAAGAACTTTGTGAAACTTTTCACAATCTCCGGCTTCTGAGAAGTCGATTTACACAAACCTTACCCTAGATCCGGGACTTCCTGCGGCTCAGGCGGTGTCGAATGCAGCTTGATCAGAGCCCCGAGTCGCTCCTTGAGCTCCTTGACGCCCTCTCCGGTGGAGGCAGTGACGGAGATGATTTCGACCCGCGAAAACCGGCGCTCCAATGTCTCCAGCATTTCCGCCGAACCTGGCAGGTCCATCTTGTTGGCAATGATAAGCCAAGGTCTCTCAGCGAGGTCGGCGTCGTAGAGGCTGACTTCGCGCCTGAGGCTTTGAAGGTCCGAGACTGGGTCCCTGCCCTCGCTCCCGGCAGCATCAACAACAAAGGCAAGGAGTTTGCAGCGCAGGATATGGCGCAGAAACTCGTGTCCCAGACCTACGTCCTGATGCGCGCCCTCGATCAGCCCGGGGATATCTGCCATTGTAAACCGCTGAAAAGCTTCAAGTTCAACAACTCCGATGTGGGGCGTCAGCGTCGTGAAGGGGTAGGACGCCACTTTGGGGTGCGCCGCGGAGACGGCGCCTAGGAGCGTCGATTTGCCAGCGTTCGGGTAGCCGACCAGGCCGACATCCGCTATCTTCCTGAGCTCCAGATAGAAAACGCCAGACTCGCCGTCCGCTCCGTACGTAAACTGGGTTGGGACGCGATTTTTGGAGCTTTTAAAATGGACGTTTCCGAGGCCGCCCTTCCCTCCCTTGCAAAGCACGAATTCCTGCCCGGGCTCGTTGAGGTCCACAACCAACTGGAGTTCATCGGGATTTGTTTCTACCACTTCCTCCACTTCGTCCTCCGGGGACTTTTCAAGGTCCACGAAGGTCGCTTCTGAACCGTAGCGCACGGAGGCTTCCAGTTCGTTGGGGTCGGCGGCCGGAGGCATCTTGTAAACGAGGGTGCCCACGGGGACTCGGTAAATCCTGTCTTCGGAGGATTTTCCATAACACTGCTTGCCCAGCCCCTGCTGGCCCGCAGCAGCCTTGAGGATAGGCTCGTAGAAGAAGGCCGTGAGATTGTCCGTGTGGACATCGGCCCGGAGGATGATGGAGCCGCCACGGCCGCCGTCGCCACCGTCGGGGCCGCCCTTGGGGACGAAAGCTTCTCTGCGGAAAGATACGCAACCGTTGCCACCGCGACCGGCAAACGCCTGAACCCGAATATGATCTACAAACATGAAAAAAGAGTGTGCTAGGCCCTGGCCTGGTGGTTGGCCACCAAATCGGCGTAGAGCTGATACGTTTTGGCCGCTATGGCCTCCCAAGAGAAAAAATCTTCCGCGCGCTTGCGACCGGCGGCACCCATCCGGGTACGCAGGCCTGCGTCGCTCATTACGGCGTTCACCTTGTCGGCAAAATTGCGCTCAAATTGGTCTGCGTCAATGGGTTCAAAGGTTCCCTCCCTGAGTTCGAGCGGCACCAGGAACCCCGTCTCCCCGTTTACGACGACTTCTTTAATCCCGCCGACCGCGCTGGCGACCACGGGGGTATGGCAGGCCATCGCCTCTAAATTGATGATTCCGAAGGGTTCATACACTGAAGGACAGCAAAACACCGAGGCGTGGGAATAAAGCTCGATGAGGTCCGGCTTGGGCACCATTTCTCGCACCCAAATTACGGAACCGTGGGTCTCCTGTGCCAGGGCAACCGCGCTTTGCATTTCCTCGGCAATCTCAGGCGTGTCCGGAGCCCCCGCACAAAGGACGATCTGAAAATCCTTGTGCATATGTTGGATCGCCCGGGCCAAATGAATGATCCCCTTTTGGCGGGTAATCCGGCCCACAAACAACGCGAAAGGTTTGTCAGGATCGATCCCGAAGCGCCTCATGGCGGCCGTGGAATCTTTTAAATTGTACTCGTTTAGATCGATCCCGTTGTGGATGACATGCACTTTTTTTTCATCCACATTAAAGAGGCGAAGAATGTCGAGCTTGGTGTCCCCAGAGACGGCGACCACGGCATCCGCCATTTCGATGGCCGTCCGCTCCACCCAACAGGTGAAGTCGTATCCCTGACCGAGCTGCTCGCGTTTCCAAGGCCTGAGTGGCTCGAGCGAGTGGACCGTTAATACAAGAGGAATCCCGTAGTTGAGTTTAGCCAGAATTCCACCGAGGTGGGTGTACCAGGTGTGAAGGTGGACGATGTCGGCGTCCACGCCGGCGGTGTTCCAGTCCAGGCAGCGCTGCATGGCCGTAAAGACGCCGTGCAGCTTCTTCGGAGCCCCGTAGAGCTCGGCGCTTGCACCGAAAGCAGCGGCCGTGAGGTTATTCCCTTCCAACAGAGGCTGCCGCTTGTCTGCCCCGAAACAACGCACCTCCACCTCCATCATTTTGGAGAGCTCCCGGGTCAGGTAGTCGACGTGGACTCCTGCGCCGCCATAGATATTGGGTGGGAACTCGTTGGTGAGGATCAGGCTCTTCATACCTTGGAAATTGGTTGGGATTGGCAGACGGTTTAGGCGGGAAGCCGCCGGAATGTGAGATGGCCAAAGGCTATCGTTTCCCGGCGGGTTTCAGGGCCACTAAAAACACCAACGGCGCTACCCGTGCAAGCACAGGAAGCGCCGTTGAAACAGGACTGGAGGGTGAAAGAGCCCGCTCTTTCTGACTCCGGTTCGAGATTAAGCCTCGACTTCGACCCCCATCTGCCGGGCGGTGCCAGCAATGATCCGGATCGCCGCGTCTTCGGTGCGGGCATTAAGATCCCGCATTTTCCGCTGAGCGATTTCGGAGATTTGTTTTTTGGTGAGCTTGCCAACCTTGGTTTTGTTGGGCTCCTTGGAACCGGCGGCAATATTGAGCGCCTTCTTGATCAAGATGGCGGACGGCGGCTGCTTTGTGATGAAGGTGAAGCTCTTGTCCTTGTAGACAGTGATCACCACCGGGAGGATGTCGCCGGCCTGCTTTTGAGTGGTGGCGTTGAATTCCTTACAGAACGCCATGATGTTCACCCCGTTCTGACCGAGCGCTGGCCCGATAGGAGGAGCGGGGTTCGCGGCTCCTGCTGGGATCTGGAGCTTGATGGTTGCGACGATTTCTTTTGCCATGATTCAGTTAGTTTAAATTGTTAAAGTCTAGGTTTGCGGCCACATCGGCCGCTTTGAGAAGTGTGGGCTTTGGGCGGGCTTTGACTGCGCTTTGACTACGCCCGTTCAACCTGCCAGTACTCCAGATCCACGAGGGTGTTGCGGCCGAAGATGCTCACAGAAACGCGCAGCTTGCCACGCTCCGGATCGATCTCTTCGACAACACCGCTTTGATTTTCGAAAGGACCGTCGGCGACCTTGACGGTTTCGCCGATGCTGAAAGAGATCTTCGGGATGACGTTCTCCTCGCGCTCGCGCACCTGCGAGAGGAGCGCCTGCACTTCGGATTCCCGCATTGGAATTGGACGATCCTTTGTTCCGGCAAAGCCGATGACGCCGGGGGTGTCCTTGATGAAATACCAGGTCCGGTCCACGAGGGGTTGGCGATCGTTGTCACGGGGATCGTCAAAGAGCCACATGTTGACGATCAGGTAGCCTGGGAAAAACTTGCGTGTAGTCTCGGTCTTTTTGCCGCGTTTGACTTCAGCAATCCGCTCCATGGGAAGAACGACTTCATAAACGAAGTCTCCCATTTCTTCGGTCCGCATGCGCTTGTTAAGGTTATCGCGGACCTTCATTTCCTGACCTGCAAGAACATGAACGACAAACCACTGCTTTCTTTTCTGTTCTTCAGTCATGGCTACTTGGTGAGGGCTCCGACGATGTTCATCATGACGAGATCCCAGAGTGAGACGAAGCCGCTCAGGAGGAGCATGGCAACGATCACGATCGTCGTAGAATCGATGAGCTCGCGATATTTTTTTACCCCGTGCTCTTTCGGGTCCCAAGGCCAGGTGGCCTTTTGAAGTTCGGCTTTCACCTCACTGAAAAATGTGGAAACGTTCGCGGACATGCGCTTAACGGGGTAGGAAGGAGCTTTGGAAAGTGGGGTGAAGAGCGGGTTGAGAAAAGATGGCACGGCAGGAGGGACTTGAACCCCCAACAAGCGGTTTTGGAGACCGCTGCTCTACCAATTGAGCTACTGCCGTGTTTCTTTTTCTCGGGTTCCCGAACCCATCTGGAGTTCAGGAGAATAATTTCCCTTTTCTAGGGGAGCAAATCCCCCCGGCCTTGCGACCGGGGGGACTTGACTGATTTCAACTTGAGGCAGGGCGCCCCAGGTTTCAAGAACTTAGGCGATGATTTCGCCTACGCGGCCTGCACCGACCGTACGACCACCTTCGCGGATTGCGAAGCGCATGGTTTTTTCCATGGCGATCGGAGTGATCAGCTCAACCTGAACGCTGACGTTATCCCCGGGCATCACCATTTCGGTGCCTTCGGGAAGTGTCACCGAACCGGTCACGTCCGTTGTACGGAAGTAGAACTGCGGGCGATAATTGTTGAAGAAGGGAGTATGGCGGCCACCTTCGTCCTTGGAGAGGACGTAGATTTCAGCCTTGAACTTGGTGTGCGCCTTCACGCTGTTGGGCTTGGCCAACACCTGACCGCGCTCCACGTCGTCCTTCTTGATGCCACGGAGCAGCAAGCCGACATTGTCCCCTGCGCGCGCTTCGTCGAGCAGTTTGCGGAACATTTCGATGTCGGTCACCGTTGTCTTCATGGTGTCCTTGAGGCCGATCAACTCGACTTCTTCGGTCTTCTTGAGGATTCCGCGCTCGACACGACCGGTGGCGACAGTGCCGCGACCTTCGATGTTGAACACGTCTTCCACAGGCATGAGGAAAGGCTGGTCCACCGGACGCTCGGGAAGCGGGATGTAATCATCCACGGCATCCATAAGCTTTGCGATACACTCCGACTGGGGAGCTGCGGGATCGCCAGACTCGAGGGCCGCCTTGGCGGAACCCTTGATGATGGGGATCTCATCGCCCGGGAAATCGTAAGAGGAGAGCAAATCACGCACTTCCATCTCAACGAGTTCGAGCAACTCGGGGTCGTCCACCATGTCGCATTTGTTCATGAACACAACGATGGAGGGCACGCCGACCTGACGGGCGAGCAGGATATGCTCACGGGTCTGGGGCATCGGGCCGTCCGCGGCGCTGACGACGAGGATCGCTCCGTCCATCTGCGCGGCTCCGGTGATCATGTTTTTGACATAATCAGCGTGTCCGGGGCAGTCGACGTGTGCGTAGTGACGCTTTTCCGTCTGATACTCGACGTGTGCGGTGTTGATGGTGATACCGCGCTCGCGCTCTTCTGGGGCGGCGTCGATTTCGTCATACTTCTTCGCTTCCGCGAAGCCTTTCTTGGAAAGGATGGTGGTGATTGCTGCTGTCAGCGTGGTCTTACCGTGGTCCACGTGGCCGATAGTGCCAACGTTGACGTGCGGTTTCGTGCGTTCGAATTGCGCCTTGGCCATAGGGTCAGGTCAGTGGGTTGTTATTTGGTTTGGATGAAAAAAAGCGGTTCCTGTGACAAGTGGAGCCTGGGACCGGGATTGAACCGGCGACCTCGTCCTTACCAAGGACGTGCTCTACCAACTGAGCTACCCAGGCACTTGTCACACTCACGCAGTGCTTATGCCTCCCAAGAAGCACTGCTTTGCACTGGTATGCATCACGGCGTTTCAAAAAAAGCGGAGGCGCAAACTACCAGAGGGGGGGTAGGTGTCAACAGATTCCTGAACCAAGATTTTGGTTTTCCATGGATTTCCCCTCCCAAAACGCCGGTCCAACCCAACCTCCAGGCCACAGCGGCTGCGATTCAGATTGTTTTCCGGTTTGCTCCCAAACGTTTCGCCCCGCATTTTGGACGCCCACCCATGGAGCTTCAAGATTACCTGCACGCCTCGGTTCAAAAGGTTGACCACGCCTTGGACCAATTTCTACCAAAGGCATCGGCCAAGTCGGCCACCATCCACAAGGCGATGCGATATAGCCTTTTTGCAGGGGGCAAGCGCCTGCGCCCCGCCCTCGCCCTCGCGGCCGCGGAACTCTGCGGCGGCCTTGCCGAAGACGCCCTCCCCGCCGCCTGCGCCGTGGAATGCATCCACACCTATTCCCTCATTCATGACGACCTCCCCTGCATGGACGACGACGACCTGCGCCGCGGGCGCCCCACAAGTCACAAAGTTTTTGGCGAAGGCATCGCTGTCCTCACGGGCGACGCGCTCCTGACCATCGCTTTTGAAATTCTCGCCCAGGCGCAGGCAACGCCTCGGCACGGGATGGCCGCCCTGATCCGGGAGTTGGCGAGCGCCTCGGGGAGCCGCTGGCTGATCGCAGGCCAAGTCCTTGACCTCGAAGGCGAGGGCAAGCCTGTCACCAAAGCGGCGCTCAAGTTTATCCACGAGTCGAAAACGGCGGCCCTGCTCACCTGCGCACTGCGCCTAGGCGCCATGAGCGCCAACGCCACCCCCGCAAAGCTTCAGGCTCTCACCCACTTCGGCCACTCACTCGGACTCGCCTTCCAAGTCATCGACGACATTCTTGATGTCACGCAAACCACCGAAAAACTGGGCAAAACCGCAGGCAAAGACGCTGCGGTGACCAAGGCGACCTATCCCGCTCTGTTCGGCCTGCCCCGCGCGCGGGAGATTGCCGCAGAACTCACCAAGGAGGCCCAGGGAGCGCTGGCTCCCTTTGGGAAAAAGGCCTCGTTGATGCGGGCGCTGACCGGGTCGCTCCTTGCGCGTGAATACTAGCCGGCCGTCCCGCGCACGCGCGAGAACGCGCCCTGTCGGAGGGCTCCCGTCAGGCATTCAGCCAGCGTGCGGAGTTCAAGCTGGGCTCGATCTCAGCCTCCAACTGGGAAACCGCCCCGTTCTCCAACTTAAGGGCTGCGACGTAAGCAATCATCGCGGCGTTGTCAGTACAGAGGGCGGAAGGCGCCACGAGGAGCTGCACGCCCGCCACCCGGCACGCCTCTGTAAACTGCTCTCTCAAGCGGATATTGCAGCTGACGCCGCCGCTGATCGCAAGGGTGTCCACACCTTCGGAGCGAAGCGCCTTCATTGTTTTGGCCACCAGAATGTCCACGACCGCCTCCTGAAACGAGGCGCAGACATCGGCCACAGGGACGGGGGCGTGTTTGGGCAGGAGATACCGCACCGCCGTCTTCAAGCCACTGAAGGAAAAATCATAATCCCCGGACCCCAGCATGCTCCTGGGAAAATTGAAGCGCCGGGGATCCCCCTCCAGCGCTGTTTTCGCCACATGCGGGCCTCCGGGATACGGCAGGCCAAGGAGTTTGCCCACCTTGTCAAAAGCTTCGCCCGCGGCATCATCCAAAGTTTTCCCAAGCAACCGGTATTTGCCCGTTCCATAGATCCTCACCAGGAGGGTGTGCCCCCCACTCACGACCAGCCCCACGGACTCCCTTGGGCCGCTCGTCTCGCTCAGGAAGGGAGACAAAAGATGCCCCTCGATATGGTTTACGGGGATAAACGGCCGGCGCAATGCCACGGCGATCCCTTTTGCCAGAGAGAGTCCGAGCATCAGGGAGGTCGCAAGCCCCGGGCCTGCCGTCGCGGCCACAGCGTCCAAGTCTGCGAGGCGCACCCCCGCTCCGGCAAGGGTCGCCTCCAACACCGGCCGCAGCGCCAGAAGATGGTTGCGCGAGGCCACTTCAGGCACCACACCACCGTACTTGCCATGAATGGCGATCTGCGAAAACACCTCCGCCGCAAGCAAATCCCGACCCCGAATCAAAGCGGCGGCGCTTTCGTCACAGGAAGTCTCGAGCGCGAGCACCAGCGGCGCCCGCCCGGCCCCTTGCCCAGCAGCCTTCATTTCCGAAGCCCCGCCGCGCCCGACTGTTCCTGCGTGCCGTTTTTCGCCGTGTACAATACCACCGCCTTCAAAGTGTCAGCGGCCCGCTCCAGCTGGGCGTCCCGAAAACCGGCAATTTCCGCTTTCTCGCGCTCGTCCAAGAGTTCCTCCCGACGCTGCAGAGCCACCAGACGTTCCTGATCCTGGGGAAGCACCGCGCGGATTGTCGGAGCCACGCCATGCTCGTGAATTACCTGTTTCCCTGGAGTGTAGTATTTTGCCGTGGTCAGGCGGATCGCGGCTCCATCCTGCAGGGGAATCACACTCTGGACCGACCCTTTGCCGAACGTTGTCTCCCCCACCAAAACCGCCCGCCGAAGATCCTTGAGCGCTCCAGCGAGAATTTCAGCCGCGCTCGCGCTTCCCCCATTCACCAACACCGCCATCGGATAGGCCGGACGCGGCTGGGCATTCTCAGGGGTCCGGTAGACGCGGGCCTGAGAGGCCACCCTGCCCTCGGTCGAAACGACTTGGGACCCTGCCGGCAAAAATTGAGCGGCCACCTCGATGGCCGCTTCCAGTAGTCCGCCCGGATTTCCCCGCAAATCCAAAACCAAAGCCTGCATGCCCCGCTTTTCTAAATCCTCAAGCGCCGAGGAAAGCTCAGCCGCTGTTGTTGTATTAAACTGCGTGAGACGCACATACCCAATCTTGGCTTCCCCAGCGACTTCGCCCGAAATCATTTTTACATCCCGGACCGTCGTGACCTTGATGGATTCGCGCTGCACTTCCACTTCACGCGTTTCCTTTGTGGAAGGCCGGTAGATGACAAGTTTCACTGGCTGACCAGCCTCCCCCCGCAACAAGGCGGCGGCATCGTTCACCGTCATTTTCTCTGTCAATTGCCCGCCCACCTTGAAAAGCTGGTCTCCAGGGAGAATCCCTGCCCTCAATCCCGGACTGCCCTCCATCACCGTCACCACTGCCAGGCGGCCGTCTTTTTGAGTCAAGACCAAGCCCACCCCGCTAAAGCGGCTCTGGGTGTCGTCCTGCACGGCCTTGTAGTCCTTTGGCTCCAAAAATTGGCAATGCGGGTCCAGGCTGGAAAGCATCCCCTTCAGCGCCGAACCGACGAGCGAGGCGTACGAAACCTTGGATTCGTCCACATAATCCTGACGTATCAACTGCAGCGCCTTCGCAAACATCCCCAGTGGCGTGTACGCCGGCGACTCCTTGACGGCTTCGGGTTCGGCGGCCCACAGGGCGCCCGACCCGAACACATAGGCCGCAAACAGAAGACCCCGGGACAGAAATGCACCATTTTCAAGGGCTATCCGGCGCGACTCATTGCCCGGCGTTTGATCCCGCGTTTCACCCCCGACCAGCCCGCGGCACCTCCAAAGGGGCTGGAAGCGCCGGATCAACAATCTATAAATTGGGGGTGCCATGGCTTCCTGTTAAACAACACATGGAGCCCCCGCTCCAGATTAAAACCGGAACGGGACCCACTCCCGAACACTACGCCGCGTCTTTGTCCTGCTTCCGACGGACGGTGGGCTGCCGCTTTCCTTCGACGACCGCGCGATTGACGGTGACTTCGGCCACGTCTTCGCGGCTTGGAATGTCATACATCACGTCCAGCATGATACGCTCCAGCATCGACCGCAGAGCGCGCGCCCCGGTGCCTTTCTTGGCAGCCTGCTCCGCCATCGCACGCAGCGCGTCCTTGGTCACATTCAGAGCCACCCCTTCGATCGACAATAGCTTGGCGTACTGTTTGATGAGTGCGTTTTTCGTATCCGTCAAAATCGCCATCAACTCGTCTTCCGAGAGAGGATCGAGAGCCGCGACGACTGGGAGACGCCCGATAAATTCCGGGATCATCCCGAAACTCAAAAGGTCTTCAGGCTCCGCATGACGCAGCAGTTCGCTTGTCGGCACTTCGGCAACTTCCGGACCAGCGGCCGAAGTTGCGGCGCCAAACCCGAGGGCATTTTTGCCGCGCCGCTTTTCCACGATTTTGTCGAGGCCTACAAACGCCCCGCCGCAGATGAAGAGAATTTTGTCGGTGCTTACCTGGATATATTCTTGGTGGGGATGCTTGCGCCCACCCTGAGGCGGCACGTTGCATACGGTTCCTTCGAGAATTTTGAGCAGGGCCTGCTGAACGCCCTCCCCGCTGACATCGCGGGTAATCGACACGTTTTCAGTCTTCCGACCGATTTTATCGATTTCGTCGATGTACACGATCCCGATTTCGGCGCGCTTTACATCGTATTCCGCGGCCTGAAGCAGGCGGAGGATGATATTTTCAACGTCTTCGCCCACATAACCGGCCTCGGTGAGCGTCGTGGCGTCCGCAATGCAGAAAGGGACGTCCAAGACGCGCGCCAGCGTGCGGGCAAGCAGCGTTTTGCCAGAACCCGTAGGCCCCAAAAGAAGGATGTTGCTCTTGTCGATCTCCACGTCTTCAAGGGAGTCCATCTGGGTCGCCGTCGCCAGCGTCCCGCCCAAGGCACCGGCACCGTTGTGCAGGATGCGCTTGTAATGGTTGTGAACCGCCACAGAGAGCACCTTTTTGGCTCGGTCCTGGCCGATCACGTGCTGGTCCAGCGAACGGCGGATCTCAATCGGCTTGGGAACACGCAGATTCACCGACTGCTTCCGGCGTTCGTCGCTGAGCTCCTTGTCCAGGATCCCCTTGCAGACGTTGATGCAACTGTCGCAGATGTACACCCCAGGGCCGGCGATGAGCTTGCGCACCTCCGCGTGACTTTTACCGCAAAAACTGCACATGGTTAAATTAGATGCGCGCGCCATTGTTTTTTCTATCTTTCGCTAGGTAGCAAATTGAACTCGTAGCTTCTGGTTGTCTTTTATGCGGCTGAGGACGCCTCGGATCGAAATGTTGGAAAGGAATGCCCCCCTCCCGGAGGACGGGGGACTTTTAAAATCGGCGCCTTAAAAAAAATCGGCGTCTTAAAATCGGCGTTTCCTGCGCTTATTCAGTGGCGGGTTCGGGACGGTCGCCCCCCTTTTCACTGATTTTTTCGCCCGCTTTTTCGCTGCGGATCGGCCCTGGGATTTCCTTGCGGCTTTTGACCACCTCGTCCACCAAGCCGTAATCCTTGGCCTCCTCGGCGCTCATATAGTAATCGCGGTCGGAGTCAAACTTGACCTGTTCTTCGGTCTTGCCGGTGTGGTCTGCCAGAATGCGAATCAACCGTTTCTTGAGCTTGAACATGAACTCCACCGTCCGCTCCACGTCGCTTGCTGTTCCCTGCGCCCCTCCGGACACCTGATGAATCATGATGTCCGAGTTCGGCAGGGCGAAACGTTTGCCTCGCGTCCCAGCCGCAAGCAGGACGGCGCCCATACTAGCCGCCATTCCGATGCAGTACGTGTTCACGTCGCACGTCATGAACTGCATCGTGTCGTAGATCGCCAAGCCAGCCGTCACCGAGCCCCCCGGCGAGTTGATGTACAGATGGATGTCCTTTTTGGGATCTTCCATTTGCAAAAAGAGCAACTGAGCAATGACGGAGTTCGCCACCGTATCGTCCACACCCGTTCCCAAAAAGACGATGCGGTCCTTCAGGAGACGCGAATAAATGTCGTACGAACGCTCGCCCCGGCCTGTTTGCTCCACAACGTACGGAACGTAATGGCTGGCTGAGGGAACTGCCACTCTGCTGTTGCTCGGTAAATACATAAAATAAAACGGTTATCAGACCAACTCCCACACCTCATGCAAGAAACAATGAGGACTTTAAGACCGCGACTTCTGAATGCTTTCGTGGCGAATCCGCCGGCTTCAGAGGGGACTCCTTGTTTACGGCCCCTACTCTGCCGGCTTCTCGGGCGGTTTGAATTCCGCCCCGCCATTCACCATGCTCTTATCCTTTTCTTATCTTTTTCTTATCCTGCCTTTGAATCGACTCTGCTGTCTTATCGAACAAAAAAAAGAACAAGATTAGGATTCAATTATAACAGGGGGCCGTCCAACGACTCGGCTTTGGCCTCCACCACCGTCACCGTAGCGCTGGCGACCACAAAATCAAGGGCCTTGGCGGTCAAGATGTCGGACTCGATTTCCTGCACCATGCGACGACGGCGCACTTCTTTCACGGCCTTCTCCAGAGACACCTGGGCGGATTGAGCCATGTTTGCGATTCTTCCCAAGACTTCTTCGTACTTGGCTTCCAACTTTTCCTGCTCCGCAATCCGGCTCAGGATGAAGGAGCCCTTGAGGCGGTTACGCGCCGTCTGAGAGGCCGTGGCCACCAGCTCTTTTTCGTTCTCCTTAAGCATTTCCTGAGTCACGCCGCGGCGCTGGTTTTCCTGCACGACCTCGCTGAGGACGCGGTTGGATTCGGCGCGGGCCATGTCCTCTGGCAGTTCACATTCCACATGGGCCAGCAGGTGCTCCATGATTTGATCCCGCTTGAGTCCGTCGATCTCCGCCGTCCGACGGGATTCCATTTCCTTGGCAACCACCTCGCGCAGATCCGCAATCCCCTTGCCGGGAAGAAAGCCAGCCGCGAATTCGTCGCTCAATTCGGGCAACACGCGCTGTTTGAGTTCCTTGACCGTCACGACGTAGTCCAGCTTATGGCCCCCGAAGCCTTCCACGGGGAAATCGGCGGGCACTTCGACCTGAAACTCGCGTTTTTCGCCCGCTTTGGCGCCCACGAGGTGAGCGCAGAACCCGGGGAAAAACGAGGCATCGGTCATGCGCAGCCAGAATCCTTCGTTTTCCGAGAGAATTTTTCCCACCTTGGGAAACACGTCGTGCACGGGTTTGCCATCGATGGTGCCGATGTAGTCGACCACGAGGAAGTCCTCCATGGCAGCCCCGCGGTCTTCGGTGAGGTCGACAAAATCCGCCTGACGTTCGCGCAGGCTGTTGATGGCCTCGTCGATTTCCTTGGCGTCTACCGTGGCGGCTGGGACGTTCACCGCGATGCCCTTGTACTCGGGGAGCTCAAAGGAAGGAACCGTGACCACCGTGGCCGAGAAGGAAAAGCCGCCCTCTTCCAGACGCACGTCGTCCACGTTCTGGACGTGGAGCACGCGGAGGCCTTTTTCGCGGATGGCTTCCTGCAATCCGGCGTTGAGGATGCGGGACTCGAGGTCCTCTGAAATCTGTTTTTGGAAGCGTTTTTCCACCACGGCGCGAGGCGCTTTTCCAGGACGGAACCCAGGGATGCGAGCCTCCTTCAAGAACTCGTTTACAAGCGACGCGCGGGTTTCAGTGACGCGCTCGGGTCCCACCTCGACGCGCAGGGTGGCAAGGCAGTTTGGCAGGGTTTCAACAACAGCGTTCATAAGCAGAGAATTAGCGGAAAAGCAAAAATCGGAGAGCGAGGATGGGAGTCAAATGGCCTGAGAGGGGGGCGGAGCATAACCGCCAAAACGATTTTGCAAACGCCGAAATCCTGTAAATGCGAGGGAATTCGTGATTCTCCAAGATAATTCGCTCTTGGGGAAATTCAAATAGGGAGCTCGGTTTTTTGCAGAAACCGCTCCCCCACCCCCTATGTACCTCAATGAAAATTGAGCCTTTATCCTACCCCCTCACCATCTTCTCAAGATGACCCAGCCCCGCGCCCGGGCCCACCAAGGCTGCCGCAGCTCCTCCAAACTCCAGACATTTGCGGGCCACCGCGTGCACCTGCGCCCCAGTCACCGCCAAAACCGCACGCTCCGCCTCCTCCAACTCCACCACACGCCCCACCGCCATGAGGGATTCCGCCATCCACCCGGCCTGCTGCGTCGCGCTGTCCAACGCCACACGCGTCTGGCCGATTGCATACTGCGCTGCCATTTGCAGGTCCCGCTTGCTTGGCGCCTTTGCACTGAAACGGGCACACTCCCGGCGAATCGCAGCCACGGCTTTCTCCAGTTTTGCCGGATCCAAATCGGTGTAAACACACAGGGCGCCAGCCTCGACAAGGGTCACCACGGAACTTTGCGCCGAATAACAATACCCGTAACGCTCCCTCAAAGTCTGGAACAAACGCGAACTCATGTTTTCCCCCAGCAGCACAGAAAGCAGCCGCAAAGCAAACCGCTCGGGATCGGTCCGACTGCAGGTGTGGAAGCCCAGGGCAAAATGCGCCTGTTCCGTGTCCTCACTCTCCACACGCACGCGGGCCTTGGGCGAGAGCGCTAGCAACGGGCGGGAAGCCTGCCCCTTCGGCAACCGCTCCAGAGGCCGCCGCACCTGACGTAACACCTCCTCATGCGACACCGGACCAGCCACCGTGAAAATCGTGTTCCGGCCGGTGTAATGACGCTGCCTGAACCGCAGCAAATCCTCCCGCCCTATCCGCTGCACGCTTTCCAGCGTCCCCGTCAATGGCCGCCCCAGCGGATGGCCGGGCCAGAGACTTTCGGCCAACAAATCCTCCGCCCACTGGGACGGGACATCGCGCAGGGAGGAAATCTCCTCCTGGATCACCCCCCGCTCCCGCTCCAGTTCGTGCTCGGGAAACTGCGAGTCCAGATACATTTCCAAAAGCACCTCCGCCAGTCGCCCGAAATGTGCGGCATCCGCCTTCGCGTAGTAGCAGGTGTGATCCTCCGTGGTAAAAGCGTTGAGATATCCACCCACCCCTTCCACCGCACAAGTCAGCTCCCGGGCCGTATGCGCCGAAGTCCCCTTGAACAGAAGATGCTCCAGAAAATGAGCGAGGCCCTCCTCGTTTTTGCGCTCGTGGCGGCAGCCGACTTCCACCCAAACACCGACGTTAACACCCCGCAAGTGTGGCATCCACGCCGTGGCAACACGCACCCCGTTTGCCAGCGAGGTCACCTTGTAGGGCGAACCCGCACTCATTCGGACCTCCCCACCCGGCTGGCCAAAACAAGCTCCGCCAGACCAATATCCCTCGGAAAAGTGATCTTCAAATTCCAGTCTCCATTCTCATAAAGCGCCACAGGCCGCCCCAGGTGTTCCACCGCAGACACCTCGTCGGTCACCAAGGCCCCGTCGCGGAGGACCGCCGCATAAGCTTCGCGGATCAGCCGGTTGGAGAAAATCTGGGGCGTCTGCATCGCCCAAAGCCCGGTCCTGTCCACGCTCCCGGCAACCATCTTGCCGCCGTCTGCCCTCTTGACCGTGTCGGCAACCGGCGATGCGCAACTTGCAGCGCCGTGCAGCCGCGCGAGGGCCAAGCAGCCCGCCACAACCTCAGGCGTGACCAGCGGGCGCGCCGCGTCGTGGACCGCCACAAACCCCTCCTCCCCCAACGTCGCAAGCCCGGCGCTCACCGAAAGATACCGCTCGCTGCCGCCCTCAACCAGAACGAGCGCCTTGCCCAGCGCCGCAGAATCCGCAAGGAGCCTGACTTCCTCAAAAAAATCGCGTCGCGTCACGACGGTGAGAGCCTCCACCTCGGGGCAGCGCGCCAGGGCGTGGATGGAGTGCCAAAGCACAGGCCGTCCCGCGAGCGGCGCCCGAAGTTTATCAAAACCCATGCGCCGGGAGGAACCGGCGGCTACAACGATGGCGTGCATTCAGAGGGAACAGAGAACCCGGGTCCCAGAAGCCCTACCCCAGCTTTGAAGAGACCAGGGCGCTTACAGTCCGGCCGTCAGCGCGCCCGGCAACCTTTTCCGTAGCGGCCTTCATCACCAGGCCCATTTGCGCTTTGGAAGTCGCCCCCAGTTCGGCCATCACGGAAGAGACAAGCGCTTCGAGTTCCTCTGGAGAAAGCTGTTTGGGCAGATAATCACTCAAAACACCCAATTCTTCCTGTTCTTTATCCGCCAAATCCTGGCGCCCCCCCTTGGTAAAGCCTTCGATGGAATCCTGCCTTTTCTTGGCTTCCTTGCGCAGAACCGCCTGAGCTGAGGCTTCATCCAAACGGGCCTCGGCCCCGCCCTGTTCAATGGCGGCATTTTTTAGGGCGCTTTTGAGCATCCGCAACACGCCAAGACGGGTTGCCTGCCTGGCCTTCATTGCTTCCTTGATATCTCCGTCAATACGCTCCTGAAAATCCATAATCTTTAAGCTAACCCTGAACTCCTCGGATAAAAAACCCTAAACCTCAAGGCCAAGTCTCGAACACCAAATTGAAGGCTCAGACATCCTGACGTCGCCCTGATCCATCTCGTTGGAAAAGGAATCTTGCTGATCTAATTTTTTTCTTTCCGCAAGTTTACAGAAACGGATAGAGCCGAGCGAGATCAGGAACAGACCAGCTCAATTCCCGTGACCTCAGGATGTCTGAGCCTCAACCGATGGGACGCCCTTTCAGGGCTGGGGAGGAATTGGGGGCCATTTTCCCAAGGCGTTGCCCTGGGCTAGCGTGGGGCGCGCCGTTGGCGCTCCATGCAGGGGACCGTGGGTCTTCCGTGGGTCTTCCGTGGGTCTTCCGTGGGTCTTCCGTGGGTCTTCCGTGGGTCTTCCGTGGGTCTTCCGTGGGTCTTCCGTGGGTCTTCCGTGGGTCTTCCGTGGGT
>CANJZW010000041.1 GCA_947479475.1 Chthoniobacteraceae bacterium | reverse complement strand
TTGCTCATTGGTGGTTCTGGTTAAGCGTTGTAACTTAATCATAACCCACCAATTTTGGGCATGGCAGCGAAATTCGTGTGTCACGCCCTCTTTTTTTAGACGGTAAGGCTCTGGCTATTAAATGGTTCACAAATCACGGACAGGCTCTATTTACTTTCGGGATCGGCTCATCCTGGGGCTCATGGAGGTGAGCAAAATACCGGAGACATCCTGAGCGATCGGGAGGCGACATGACACCTTCCCTGGGAGGGCAGCATTTGCACAGCGTTCAAATCAAGAGCAGGTGCGGAAACCAGTGAGGCGGAGATCGGGTTGCACCATGATGCAGAATTCAGCAAAGCCTCGTCGCGGTCGGAAGGTGTGCTCCTGCATCTGTCTGAGGAAGCAAAACCTTGCAAAAAGAAATGCACTCCGCCATTTTGAGACTCAAAATGGAATTTATCCCTCGTTTTTTGACGGTCCCAGCCGATCATTTTTTCCTGCTCGGTCCCAGGGGCACAGGCAAGACCTCCTGGACTCAGACGCTTTTTTCAAACGCCCTCCGCATCGATCTCCTCGACCCCGCCACCCTGCGCGAGCTCTCAGCCAAACCCGAACGCCTGCGCGAACGCATCGAGGGCTGCCCGGGTCTCAAAACCGTCCTGATCGACGAGGTTCAAAAGCTGCCGCAACTCCTCGAGGTGATCCATGCGCTCATTGAAGAAAAGCAGGGCATTCAGTTTGTTCTCACCGGATCCAGCGCCCGCAAGCTCCGGCGTACAGGTATCAACCTCCTTGGGGGACGAGCCGCTCAGAAGCGCCTCCATCCCTATATGGCGGCAGAACTCGGCGATCGCTTCAGTCTCGAAAAGGCGCTCAAGCTCGGGTTGCTGCCTGTCGTCCTAGGCGCCCAAAACCCACAGGACATCCTCTTTGCTTACAACGGACTCTATCTGCGGGAGGAGGTCCAGGCGGAGGGGCTCGTGCGAAACACCGGAAACTTCGCCCGCTTTTTGGAAGCCATCAGCTTTTCGCATTCGTCCGTCCTGAACCTCGCCAACGTTGCGCGGGATTGTCAGGTCAACCGCAAGACGGCCGAGGGTTATCTGCAAATTCTCGAAGATCTGCTACTCGGGTTTCAGATTCCTGTATTCACCCGCCGCGCACAGCGAGCCCTGGCGGCGCATCCGAAATTCTTCTTCTTTGATGCGGGTGTCTTCCGGGCGAATCGTCCGACTGGCCCGCTGGATTCTCCGGCCGAAATTGACGGGGCCGCCCTTGAAGGACTGATTGCACAGCACCTGCGGGCCTGGTGCGATTACACGGCGGGAGAACACCAGTTGTCCTACTGGCAAACCCGTTCCAAGAATGAGGTCGACTTTATCCTGTACGGCCCGCTCGGGTTCCACGCCCTCGAAATCAAAAACACGGCTCAGGTCCGCCCCAGTGACCTGCGCGGATTGCGCGCCTTTGGCGAGGATTACCCTGAGGCGACGCGTTGGCTGATTTACCGCGGCAAGGAGCGCTTTCTCCGCGACGGTGTGACATGCATTCCTGCGGAAGAATTCCTGCGCGCACTACGCCCAGGTGCGTTCCCGAGTTGATCCTCGCCTCCCGTCCACGCGCCACGATGCTTCGCGCGGCCGCTCATAAAGCTCACGCTTCGTAAACAAGAACGCTCTCTTCCTGGATATTCCGTTTGAGGGAAGGGCGAGTCACGCCGTCTGGCGTCAGAAGATCCACTTCCGTTCCCACGGCATCCTGCAGTTCATGAAGCAGGCCGAAATAGTGAGTGGCATACTCAGCAGGGGGCATGTCCTCGAATTGAACCAGCAAATCCAAGTCGCTTCCTTGCGATGCTTCTCCACACGCCACTGACCCAAAGACCCGCAGGCTCCGCACCGGATGACGGCGGCACGGTCCGGACAAGACCTCTTTGAGCTCTGCGAGTGACATGGTGTAGACTTTATAGCAGCGGCGCACTGGCAGAAAGGCGAAATTAGTGGGGACACCTCCATCGAGTTGTGACCACGGGACTTCACGTGTGGCGCGCTGGCTTTTGCACGGCATTCAAATCAATGGCGGTGAACACCGCTCACTCTAAGATCGGGTCAGCTACGAGGCAGACTTCAGGAAGATCTCGTTCCGGTGGTAAGCCAGGAAATGCTTCTGATCCGTATTAAAGCCTCCCACCAGCGTGAGTTGGTTTTGATGGATGCCCATCCTTCCCAGCGAATACGGGTCAGCGACAGGGGACTGCAAAAGCTCTCCATCGTCGCTAAAAGAGATGAACCCGCGGTCAAACAGATGATCAATCGTTGGCGTCAGGAGCAGGCCATTAGCTCCTGAGAGTCTTTCCTTGTTTGAGGCCTCTCTCCAGGGTTTGATATGGCTGGCGACGAGGTGCTCCGGATTCATCACTTGCCCCCAAGACTTCTTTGCGTGCCTCCATCTCAGAGGCACTGACTTGGGCACCTCCCTCCGCCAGCAGTTTGCTTCCAAGCGAACGCATCAAGGCCACTATGCCGCGAGGCTTGGAGTGGTTTGTGGGAGCTGTGCGGTTGGCCCTTACTCTCTTTTTGGGAGTTTGAACGGCGTGCAAATCTGGATTTTCGCTTCCTTGCGTGCTCATGCGGTGCTTCACGATCAGAGCAGCAAACGGGAGGTTTGGACAACGCCGGAGTGTCTTGGAAAGGCGTGGAGTTTTTCTCACTCCTCTTCTCACTCGCGTGTTTTTTGGGGCCTTAAACAGCGTAAGCGCCTCATTATCAAAAGCCGGTACCGATGGTGGGACTCGAACCCACACGGAGATTGCTCTCCAACGGATTTTAAGTCCGTTGCGTCTGCCATTTCGCCACACCGGCGCTTTAACACCTTAACCCGTTTCGCTGCTTTATATTACAGCGACGTATAACATTTTGCGCGATGATGGCCATCCCGTCAATCACCGACTTAACCCGTCAATGCGGGTGGGAGGGGCTTTTTGTTATTGTTTCACAAACATTTCAGAAAAGGCAGGCTACCTAAATCAACAAAAAATATCTCCCCCGTGGATAGCGAATAAAAAAACATCCGTTTATTTGCAAATCAGGCACTCCTCTTGGGCTTGCGAAAATAGTATCGTTGATTTTCTGTAACTTAATTTGGGTTCACCATCGGAAAAGTGGAAAAAATCTGTTTCCCGAGTATACTTCTACAAGACTCGGGCTAAGAACCAACGACTATGGGAGAATTTCCAAAAACATTTTTGGGCGCGATTTTCCATCCGTGGGCTTGGCGCATGGCCTGGCGCGACAGTCGCAGCCAACGCGGACGGCTCGCCCTCTACGCCCTTTCCATAGCCGCCGGAATTTGTGCCCTCACGGCCATCCATTCCCTCAAAAGCAGCGTTCAAGAGGCTATCAAAAACCAGTCCAAAAGCCTCTTGGGCGCTGATGTCTTAATTTCCTCCAGACGCCCCGTACCGGAGGCACGCCTCGTCAAGGTCGCCCATCTTATCAAGGACACGGCTCGGGAAACCGCGTTTTCCACGATGCTGAGTGTCCCCTCCACCAAACGCACTCGTCTGGTTCAAGTCCGCGCGATAGAGGGTGCTTACCCCTTTGGAAACCAAGTCGAAACACAACCGGCCGGCATCTGGGCGAAGCTTTGGGGGCGCTCTGGAATCCTGCTTGAGCCTTCGTTGATGGTCGAGCTGGGGGTACACGCAGGAGACACCCTCAAATTGGGGGCCCTCAAACTCACCGTGCTGGGGGGCGTGAGCAAAGGGGTCCCTCGCAGCAACCGTTTCAGCGGCTTCGCACCTGAAGTTTTTATCTCGCGGGCCGACATTGAAGCCACAGGACTCGCCGGCTTGCAAAGCCTCGTCTACCACCATGTGGCTCTTGAACTCCGGGCCATCAACGAGTCCGAACGCAAGGCGGCGGTGGACGAGATCCAAAAAAACTTCTCGGAAAACGGCGTTCAACAAACCGGCGTCCAACTCCAGACGCCGGAAAATCGTACCGAGGCCGCAGGCGAAGGTCTAGAGAAGGCCAAGGAGTTTCTTGGAATCACGGCGCTTGCAGCGCTTGCTCTGGGAGGCATCGGAGTGGCCGGCGCCATTCACACCCATATCCGCCGGCGTGTGCCAACGGTGGCGGTCCTCCTCTGCCTTGGGTGCCCCACACAAGCAGCCGCTGCCGTTTATCTTATTCAAGCCGGCGTGCTGGGAATCTTAGGAGCGTTGCTCGGCGTTTTCTCGGGCTCCATCGCCCACGCACTCGCAGTCGACTTCGCCGCCTCCAGCCTGCCGGTCACCGTCTCAGCACTCCCGCCCGTGCTCATCCTCTGCAAAACAGCGGCGACTGGTTTCTTCCTATGCTGTGGATTTGCGCTCCTGCCACTGCTGCGAATCCAAGACATTTCCCCTGCCGCCACGCTTTCGGAGCGACCTCTGGTACGCGCCAAAACGCCCCTGCGCGAGATTGTTGTCTACGGACTTTTAGCGCTGCTGGTCTGGGCTGTTGCACGTTTCAACGGCTCCACCTCACTGAGGGCTGTCGGTCTCAGCGGGGGCCTTGTGGCCGCGTTTTCCACGCTTGCAGCGACCGCTTGGGCCCTGATGCATTTGGCGCGCAGGCTGCTGCGCCCAAGCTGGCCCTACGTGCTCAGACAAGGAGTTTCCAACCTGTTCCGTCCCCAAAATCAAACTCTTCTGTTCCTTCTTTCCCTTGGGCTAAGCGTTTTTTTACTCCTCTCCACCTGGCTCACCCAAAAACTGGTTCTCGGCCAACTCACCCTCGATCAGGGAAGGACGAGTCCAAACCTCTACATCATCGACGTCCAACCCGATCAGACCTCCACCATCACGCGACTTCTGGAGGAACAAAAGCTTCCCCTTTTGGAGGATTCCCCAATGGTCACGATGCGGATTGAATCCGTGAAGGGCCTCCCCCTTTCAGCCATCGAGCCCCTCCTCAATGCCGCGGCCAACTCCGGCAAACCCCACGCGCAGCGCGTTCCTCGCTGGGTGATGGAGCGCGAATACCGCTCCACCTACCGCGCCACACTCAACGCATCGGAAACCATCGTCGCCGGAACATGGCCCCCGCAGGAGGTCTCCCCTGGAGAACCGGTGCCCCTTTCGCTGGAACAAAAACTCGCTAAGGACCTGCACCTGGAATTGGGCGATGAAATCGTTCTCGATGTCCAAGGCGTTCTCCTCAAAGCACGGGTCACCTGCCTGCGCAGGGTGGACTGGAGCAAATTTAACCTGAACTTCTTCATGGTTTTTCCGCCAGGCGTGCTAGAGGAAGCCCCCCAATTCCACCTGCTCACCACTCGCGTGCCTAACGAGAACAGCTCTGGCTCCCTCCAAAACGCCCTCCTCCAAGCCGCGCCTAATGTCAGCGCCGTCGACCTGACGTCCGTCCTATCCACCGTGGCGGAGCAACTCCAAAAGGCGGCGCGCGTCATCCAGTTGTTGGCTGGTTTCACCTTAGCGGCCGGCATTCCGATCCTCATTGCCGCCCTGCTCAACGGCAAAGACCAGCGTATCAGGGAGAGCGTCTTGCTCCGCACGCTGGGGGCCTCGGAGCGTCAGGTTCGCACGATCATCCTTGTGGAATACGCCGCTCTAGGTCTGCTTTCGGGACTGGCGGCATGTTTGCTTGCGCTGGGCGCGCAATGGGCCGAAGCGCGCTGGATCTTCAAAACGGCGACCCCACTCGAGCTCCAACCGTTTTTACTGGCGTTGGGTCTGACTCTGGGGAGCGCTCTTGCATCGGGGTCGGTATTGAGCCGGGGCGTGTGCAGCCATTCGCCGCTATCCATCCTGCGGCAGGGTTGATCCTGAGGCGGAGTTGGGCTGGG
The DNA here is from genome assembly GCA_947479475.1 of Chthoniobacteraceae bacterium. Classification (GTDB taxonomy): domain Bacteria; phylum Verrucomicrobiota; class Verrucomicrobiia; order Chthoniobacterales; family Chthoniobacteraceae; genus Chth-196. Next base: position 34,538 of record CANJZW010000041.1, on the reverse strand, counting down.
ATTCATTTGAAACCATTGCCTGGCCGAACAGGGGCGCGCTTATAAAAAACTAGATTTTAGATTTGCACGGCCCCGCTTCGAGATTAACTTAACTCTTACCAAACGGAAGGGTGGCTGAGTCCGGTTTAAGGCACTCGACTCGAAATCGAACGTGGGGTTATACTCACCGCGGGTTCGAATCCCGCCCCTTCCGCCATTTTTCAAGCCCTTACGGCTTCAATTCGTTTCAATCTGGGGCCGTTGAGCTTTCGCCCCATTGGGGATTCAGAAAGATACTGGCAGGTGAAACTCTTTTCTCGGATTGAGATGATCTGTTCCTGATCTCGCTCTGCCCTATTCGTCACTGTAACCTTGCGGAAAGAAGAGGGAATTGAGATCAGTAAGATTCCTCTTCCAACGAGATGGTTCAGGTAGACGTCAGGATGTCTTAGGCTTCGGAAGTTCAGCACAAAGTCCTCTTGACGCGTTGACCTACCGAGCCTTTTCTACGGACTTGACTCGACTTCGGAATAAACGGAGGCGATTTCTGCCGCCATGCGGGCCAAACTAAAGTGGCTCCTCCACCGGGCCGATGCCCCAAGCCCAAGTCGGCGGCAGAGGGGTTGGCTGCCAATCAACTCCAGAAGCTTGCTGGCGAGGTCCACTGCATCTCCGGGCGAAAACAGCAACCCGCTCTCGGGCGACACAATTTCCAATGGGCCGCCGGCAGAGGCCGCTACCACAGGGATCCCTCTGCTCATGGCCTCCGGAAGAACTAGTCCGAAAGGTTCCGCAGCGCTTGGCAGCACCACCAAATCCGAAGCGCGCATCCACAGCTCGGGAGTGGACTGATGCCCCACTAGGCGGACGCAGTCCCCCAGCTTTAATTCGGAGACCCTTCGTTGCAAAGTCTCCCTTAACGAGCCCCCTCCCATGAAAACAGCTTCGAAATTGTGCTTCTCAGCCCGGAGTACAGCCAAGGCAGCTAACAGAATATCATGCCCCTTCTCCGGTTCCAATCGAGCTGGACACAAGATCACAAACGCCCCTTCCGAGAGGCCGATCTGGCGGCGTGCAGCCAGCCGTTCGGGCTCGTTCTCCATAGGCGCAGCCACTCCGTTCATTACGACGCGAATTTTTCCGCTCGGTGCGTCCCCCCGCTCCTCCATCGCGCGCGCAACCGCGCGTGAGATGGCAATCCAACGGGAGATTCTTGGCCTCATCCAGCGGTGGAGGGTCTGGGAAAAGACACGGGCCACCCCTCGCCTTCCCTGGCGTGCCGGACGGATGAAATGCTGGGTCGTGATTACTTTCCCACGGCCTGCCCGCAGCGCCGCCACACAGGACAGGAATGTGGTGACGCCATTGTGGGCATGAACGACATCCAGCTTTCGCGTCTTCAAAAGCTGCGCAACCGTCTCCACCGCCGCCCACGGAGCGGAGGCTGCGTCTAGGCTCACAGTCCGGACTCCCACCTCCTCCGACCGGCTTGCCAGAGGCGCGCCCGGCCGACTCCCGACAAGGGCTGAGACCCCCATGGTTCCAAGCCCTTGAGCCAACTCCAGGCAGTGCCGCTCGGTTCCGGCAAAGCAGTCTGAATCCGTCCAAATCATTGTGCGCATTTAGCTGCCTCCCCGGTAAAAGCGACCGTTTTGATCATTATAAATTCGTGCTGAAAACAGACGTTTTTGACTCAAGGAACGCGCAAAAAAACATTCTTTCCCGCATCCACCCCTCTTTTTGCGTTCATCGAAGCCCCGCGCTCGCGCGAAGAATACGCTCGTACCTTCCAAAAACCTTGGCCCATTCGTATTCCGAAACGGAGGCCGAAATCAGATCTGCATTCCATGCCACACCGCTTCTCAATTTTTGCAATCCCGCTGCAATTTCCCGGACATCTGAGGGGTCCTCCAAAAGGTACCCGCTAAGTCCCTCCCGAACCGCCACCGCCGCGCCCGCGCTTCGACTTGTAAGCACAGGCAGTCCCGAGGCCAATGCCTCAACGATGACCATCCCCCAAGCTTCATACACGGTGGGAAGAGCGAACGCATCGGCCACTCCAAACCAACGGTTTACATGTCCTGTCGGCCCCACCACATGCACCCTGCCCTGCAGTCCCAATTTTGCCGCGCGTTTTTCAATAAATGCTTTAGGCAAACGTCCTGCCACGACAATGTGCGCGCCTTTTTCCTTCAGCGAAGCCATCGCCTCAAGCAAAGGCAGAAGCCCCTTCCGCTCCCACTCATTCGCCACAAAAAGTACCACCCACGCCTCCTCCGGTATTCGCAACATCCGCCGAAGAGACCACCGGTGCAACTCCCGGAGCCCGACGTTAAACTCCAAAGCGCCAAACCCGTTGGGAAGAACATCCACCTCACCTGGCTCAACTCCATAAAATCGGCCCAAATCATCTCTGACATCCGTGGTCAAGGCGATCAGTCGCCGGAACCGGTGCCGCCTGAAAAACTCGTCTTCCATCCTCAAAACAATTCTATGAAACGGGTTCATCGCCTGAACCCAACGCCCCCAACCTTTCCTTTGCGATCGGGAGGTCTCCCACCAAGCGGCATGGACGCTTTGAACCCAAACCACACTGTCACAGGGCGCCTGCACCCCGAAGCCCGCGACGACGTCAAAATGCCGGGAACCAACCAACTTTTCCGTTCTATTTTGAACCTGGGGTAGGGCAAAGCCAAAAGGCAGCTGAATTCCCCCCAAAGGAAGAGACTCCACCGCTTTCGACGCCTTGACGGTTTCAGGAAACGACCGAGACAACACGGATACCTGGCACTTCCTTTGTAAAAAAAGGGCCGCCTGCAACATCACCCGCTCTACCCCGCCTCGATTGTGACAGTCCGAATAACAAAGCGCCACACGCAGCGGGCTGGCAATTTGGGTTGCGGTTTGATTGGACGCTGTTTGCTCTAAGTTCACCATTCACCCCTCTCTTTTTAACCCCACCCACAGACCTTCACCCTTCACTCATTTTTGTTTGGAGCGGTACCTTGAGAAGCAAGGCGCGACTTCTGGTAACGCACCGTTTTTGAGTTTTGTCCGGAAATCAGGCCGCTTTCATACAGGGCCATTCCCACCGAGGCCCAGGCGATCATAATGGCGCCTCGACTCCAATAATGGTCCACCATTCCGTGCATGAATTTGGCGGCAACCATCGCTCCGGCCAAAGCAAGAGGGGAACTCACACCCGGCTTCCGCCAGGAACGCCGCCCCCACACCCCGCCCAAGACTCTGCCATGGACAAAGACGAATGCCAGCAACCCCAGGGGCCCGGTCTCCGCCAAAGTCAGCCACAGCACGTTGGTGGCATCGTATTCCTTGCGTAATCCTGCCCCCACACCCGTCAGCGGGCTTCCCTTCCATTGTTCAATCGCCCATTCCGTGTTCAACACCCTAGCCTTAATGTTGTACCGATTCGAATCAAAGCTTGTGGCATACTCTTTGGATTGAGTCGGCAGCATCGTCCACATCAAGGCCACCAAAGGAATCAAAAGCATTCCAAGTTGTAAAAGGCGGCGGTACTGTCCACGCCAAGCCAGCAGGAAAGAGACTCCGACGGCACCTGCAATCCAGGCACCCCTGGACAAGACCAGGATCAGGGCGGCTGAGATCCACAAAAGAGCCCCGAGGTACAACAAACGAGTCCGCCTACCGGCCGACGCCCAGCACTCCACGGCCAAAATGAAGGCAGAGGCCAACGACGCTCCCACTCCGTTTTTATGCAACCCCCAAAAATAACTCGACCGACTGAAAATCGCCCCCGCCGCGAGAATGCAGCCGACACAGATGAGCGCCAACCACGCGGCCTCTAAATCACTCTTGCGCTGCGGCAGCTTTGAAAAAACAGCGACCGCCCCAACCCAATACAAACCCATCTGAACGAGGGAAACGGCAGAGGTCTCACGCCAATTCGGGAGAGTTAAAAGAAACGTCAACCCAAGCCCGCCCCATAACCCCAGACTCATCCACCCAAGCCCTCCCCGCCAACCACTCAGAAAAAGCAACGGAACGGAAAGAAGCAGGTGAACTTCCGCGAGAGAAAAATGAAGCCCTCCCATCGCAGAAATATCATTCTGAAAGGGAGCCAGGCCGAAAATCAGGGCGAGAGGGACCCACGGCACCCTGATCGACACGGCCCAAAAAAAAGCTGCGTAAATCAGTCCAAAAGGTGCGATGAGCCAAAGATATTCCTGCCCCATAAAAAACCTTTTGCCAACCAGTCCACATCCATTGCCGCAACCCATTCAAATCCTGATGTCCGCCTAAAGAACTCCCGCCCTCTCCGCCCTCTTTTTCCTCCCCTTTTTTCCGCCCCCTTTAAACCTGAACCGGAGCCACCCCCTAATCGCAACGCCGCAACCGAGTGCCCCCCTTTTACGGGTGGCTCACCCCACCTCACGACAGCCTCCGAACGGAACCACGAGACTTTCAGTTGTTCAGCACTTGTGGCAATTGCGATTTTTAGTAGCTACCTGGCATGGAGCTCTAGCCCGCGTGTTAAACTTTAGCGGGTAGGGAGCGGCCTCCGGCTCTGTCGGTGGAACACCCAGGCTGAGTTTTTTTTCCGAGTTGGACTCGAACTAAGCACCGCCGCGACCCAACGCAACGCCGCCCCCACAATGGTAGCGCAACGCAAAGAACAGGCTCCAAACCGGCCGTAATGCTTCAAAAAGTAGCGGTCCACACTTTCGTAAAAATGCTCTCGAATGGCGTCCCTCTGACTCGCTCCGCTGCTTCCTCCCAAATGGGTGGCGACAGCATCTGGCACCCAGTGGATTTCCCAACCCATCTGCCGGATGCGCACCTGCCAGTCGGTTTCCTCGGAGTAGAGGAAAAAATCTTCGTCGAATCCTCCCGTCTGCTCCCACACCTCACGGCGAACCAGCAAACACGCCCCACTCAACCAATCGACAACTCCGCTTCGCCAGGCCCGGACGGGGTTTCCCCAAGGACGTTGGAGCTTCATCAAGCGGGTCAATCCAAGGTTCTCCGCCCACGCACGCCCTGGACTTGGAAACTCAAACCTCGATTCCTGAAAACTACCATCTGCATTCAAAAGGCGAGGCCCCACAAGACCCACCTCCGGAAACCCCCGCAAATAAGAGCAAAGCCTTTCAAGCGTTCCGCTGAGGACAAATGCATCGCTGTTGATAAGCGCAACGAACTCGGCTCCCGTCGCACTAATTCCCAAATTATTGGCTGCGCCAAACCCACGATTTTCTGGGAGGCACTCCACCTTCAACCGGGGGCCGTCCTGAGAAACATTTTGTTCATAGGAGCGGTGGATTAAAGCTTCCCTTGAGCCATCCGTGGACCCGTTGTCGACAACGCACACCATCGCCACAGCCGGCTCCGAGCAAAGGGCATTGACGCAACGCAGCGTTAGTTCCTTCGTGTTGAAACTAACCACAATCACGTCCACGCAGCCTACAAAAGTATCTCGCACAGGCTCGCTTGCCCCCCCCATACACGTTCTCCCTCCATGCTTCTTTTCGTAGAATCTGTGGTTTTCTGCCCTCCCCCGTCCCCGGAACCACCCGCCCTCGCACGTCGCGGCCTTGGAATTGGCCTGCCCAACCAACCCATCTGCCGAAAGGCCTCCAGGAGTTGTTCCGAGCGGGCCTTCCACGAATTGGACTCCGCTTCTCTGATCCGAGCCGGAGAGCGCGAACCATCCTCTCGCAAAGCCTCGCTGCACGCGGCCAAAAAACCATCCCGCCCCAACCCCAAATGACACAAGTGTGCCCGTTCCCGAAACCCCGCGACCGGAGTTGCTGCGACGGGTTTGCCGCTTGCGAGGTACTCCCAAAGTTTGATGGGATTGAGGCTTTCGGTAAAAGGCGTGCAGCGGTGCGGCAGGATACACACATCGAAACCCGCGATGATCCGTGGCACGTCCGCGTAATGAACCTGCTCCATCAATTGGACATTAGATTCGGCAAGGAGCTTCTTTCTTTCAGCCACTGTAAGCAGATCGGGCCCGCACAAAACGACTTTTGCCTCGGGCTTCGCCCGCGCAAGATCCCCGATGAGATTTAGGTCAAGCCTGTCGCCATGGAGGGTTCCGACGTATCCAAACACGGGCGCGCTCATTTGATCCGGCGACGCTGTCAGACAGGGCCTGTAGTGCGCTGCGTCCACACCGTTTGGAACGGTGATGATTTTGCGACAAAGCCCCCGCCTCGAACGCTCCAGCGCATTTGAGCAGACGACCACCAGGTCTGCCTTTGCGCACAGGCTGGCATCCGAAGCCCGGATATGTGCGCGCTCCTGCTCTCCCACGGCGGGCATCAGCGTCCAGTCATCGGTGATGTCGTACACCACGGCGCGTTCGTTCAACTGCCCGGCAAGCGGTGCCGCACAGTGGTCGTTGATCCACAAGAGCGGAGAGCGCAGTCCGGCCTTGCGGGCGGCAGAACGGATTTGAAGGGCCAGCAAGCTCAGGTTAAACTGCCTGCACGGAGAGAGGGAGTTGGGGAGAAACTTGAAAGGATTTAGGAAAGTCAGCCCTTTGAATTCAGCGCTCTTTTGGAAGGTGGGACGCCGCAGTCCGGCGGCTGAAGTGCTGCGCACGGCGTGAGAGAGATCCTTGCTGCGTCCCACGAAAAGCAGCCGCATTTCGGGAAACCGTCGCAGCCACTCCGCGCATAAAAACTGGTTCCGGCGCCAGACGCCGTCCCAATTTTCTAAGGAAATAAAAATAATATCCCTCATGGTTAATCTTTCAAAATCCGGCACAACGCCGGATTAACCCTTTTGTTTCCATAGTTATTTCCATAGAACACTCCGTTTTTTTTCCGTTTTTGCCGTTTTGATCATTCCCCCCACTAATCCCCGCATCTGTGTTACGGAGGTGGGCGGGGGATAGGTTTTAAGAAAGTTCCGAAAACTGCAGCGTCGCCGATCCTTCCCCCGCCCCCAACGGTTTCCCCTGCTCCGGCGTTTACAGCGGCAGAGTAAATGGCAGACTAACCGGGCCATGAAAGATCTCAGCATATGCATCCAAGAGGCGGTAATATCCGGCAACCTGCTCGAATCCAGCGCACGCAACCTGCAAACTATGCTCGCCAGCTCCGGCGACTCTACGGTGAGGGAAAGCATCTCCGAACTGCTCTCGGAGAAAGCTTGGGCGGAGCTTAACGACCGTTTTTTTCGCACCCTAGCTTTCGGCACCGGGGGGCTGCGAGGCCGCACGATTGGCAAACAGGTGACCCGCGCCGAACGCGGGAACGAGCAGGCCAGCGGGCGCCCGGAACGACCCTGCGTGGGGACCAATGCGATGAACTTCTTCAACGTTTCCCGGGCCACTCAGGGTCTTGTGAGCTACATGCGCGAGTACCATGCGAGTCAGGGCCTCGCCGGCAGGCCCGCGCTGGTGGTCGCTCATGACACCCGCTTTTTTTCGCCTGAATTCACGGCTCTTGCCGCGAAGGTGGCGGCGGAAAACGGCGTGGACGTTTTCCTTTTTTCCGGCCCGCGCTCCACGCCGCAGCTCTCTTTTACGGTTCGCGCCCAAAAAGCGCAGGCGGGAGTGGTGATTACGGCCAGCCACAATCCCCCCCACGACAACGGCTACAAGGTCTACTTTGACGAGGGGGCGCAGGTCGTGGAGCCACACGCCAGCGGGATCATTGCGAAGGTAAACACGCTGGAAAGCGACAGGTACACTCCCCTTCCCCTCGAGCAACAAGGCACCATCACCGTCTTGGGTGAGGAAGCGGACGCCGCCTACATGGCGCGCTTGGAAACTCTGGTGCTTGATCCGGGCCTGGTGGCGGCGACCAAGGGACTGAAGTTTGTCTTCACTTCCATCCACGGTACTGGGGGGATCATTGTGCGGCCCATGCTGGAGAAGCTTGGGTTTCCGTACACTACGGTGCCCGAGCAGGAGATTCCCGACGGGCGTTTTCCTACGGTAAAGAGCCCGAACCCCGAGAACGCTGAGGCGCTGGCGCTTGCGATCCTCAAGGCCCAGGAAGAGGGGGCTGATCTGGTGATTGCGACCGATCCCGACTGCGACCGGATGGGCGTCGCGGCGCGCGATCGCGCAGGCCAGATGGTGCTGCTGACGGGGAACGAAATTGGTTCTCTGATGGCCTATTACCGAGTGAGGAAACTGATCGAGCAAGGCGTGATCACCAAGGAGAACGCAGCTCGGTGCGTGATCATCAAAACGTTTGTCACAACCGATTTGCAGAAGGCGATTGCAGAACGCAACGGCTTGCGCTGCGTCGAAACGCTGACCGGTTTCAAATACATCGGAGCCAAGCTCGGTAAATACGAAAGGGCGCTGCCAGCCGAGGCAAGGGAAGCGTACCGCACCCTCTCGGAAGCGGAAACCCGGGATCTGCGCCTGCAGCACTCCAGCTACTACGTGTGCGGGGGCGAGGAGAGCTACGGCTACAGCGCCGCAGACTTCATCCGGGACAAAGACGGCAACGGGGCGGCGATTGTTTTCGGGGAGGTGGCGGCCTACGCCAAGTCGCGGGGGCTCACGCTGCCCGAGCTTCTGGACGAGGTGTACTCCGAGTACGGCTTCTACAAGGAGCAGAACGGCTCCCTGACGTTTGAGGGAGCCCAAGGCGCGGCGCAGATCGCAAAACTGGTCGCCTCTTACGCAGCACATCCCCCGGCCGAGATGGACGGCACCAAAGTAACCGGCCAGCGCAATTTTGCCACGGAGTCCTTTGTGGACGTCGAAGGCGACCCCATTCCCAAGGAAAACATGCTTATTTTTGAGCTCGCGGACGGACGCCGGGTGGCGGTGCGGCCTTCGGGCACGGAACCCAAGATCAAGTTTTACCTCTTTGCAAAACAAGAACCCAACCCCGGCGCGCGATTTGACGCTCAGGCATTGGCGGCCTTAAAAGCCTCCGTGAAGACTTCCTTGGAACGCCTCTGGGCATGGATCCAAACGGATGCCGCTCACAGGGCCGGGTAACCGCCCACCCCACGGATGCTCAGCGGAAAAGCCGCTGCCTTACTCGACCACAAGCACCCCGCGCATGATCCGCCAGTGGCCGGGGAACGTACAAATGTAAGGGTACCGCCCCGGTTCATTCGGCGCGGAGAAGCTCAGTTCCTCGGTCGTGCCAGGATCAAGCAGGCCGGAAGCGTAGAGCACCTTGGTTGTCTTGGGAATGTACCCGCGTTTTGCCGCGTCCTCCTGCCGAGCCATGCGGTCGGCCAAAGCTCCCACTTCCTCCTCGGACCCGGGTTTTAGGAGGACGAAGTTATGAATCATCAGGTCCGGGTTTTCGAAAACCAACCGGACGGGGGCACCCTTTTTTACCCGAAGTTCCTTGGGCGAAAACTGCATTTGGTTGGGAACAGCCTGCACATGGAGCACTCCCGCGTCGGAGGAGTGCGCAATGTTCCACGCGGCGTTCAGTTCCGAGAGCATCGCCGGAGTAGCGGCGGCCCGAATGTCGGCGGGCCGTTCGCCGAGTAAACTGGAAAGGTAGATGGGAGGCACGCCTGCCTTCAGATTGCGGAAGGTGATTTCCAGCCGGTTGAGGCCCTTTCGCAATTCGAACTGAGCCTGCTGCTGACTGCTCCACATGCTGTCGGTGGAGAGCAGTTTCACCCCGTTGACGAGAATATCGACGTACCCGTGTTTGACGCTCAGAAGAGCCGGTTGCGACGCGCTAGAATCGACGGTGGTCACCCAGGTTCCGTTGGAGCCGCCCATGGGCGTTTTACCGCTTCCTGCCTCCCAGACTTCGCCGTCCGGACGGTGACTTTGCCAGTAATGCAGTTGCGTATCGGCAGCCATTTCCAACACCGGCACGCTGCGCCCCTTCAAAGGGCGGGTGCCGAGACGTAGGTCTGCCAGCATTTGGTTCAGCGCGGCGTTAGCATCCTGGTATCCATGCAAAACATGGTCAAACTTCGAGGACTCCGGGCGCAGCAACGCCACCACATTGACGACCGCCATTCGCACGCGCGGGTGCGGGTCCAGGAGCATGCGAGAGAGCAGTCCGGCTGGGTCGGCCAGACGGTCCTGCTGGAAACGCACCAACTGCACCCCTGCCGCGCGGGTGGCAAAGTTCGCCCCCGCGAGCACCTCTTCGAGAAGGGCGGGGCGAACCTCCCCTTTGGATTCAAAGATCCAGAGCGCCTCTAAAGCCGCCTGTGAAAAACCTGGAAGGCTCCGTTCCAAAGCCGCCACCCAGGAGTCGAGGGCGGGAATCAAATCCTGACTCTGGCGGCGAAGTTCAATACGCGCGTGGTCCCGCACGAGGTCCTGGGGGTGATTTAGAAGACTCAAAAGCGCCTCGACGGGCTGGCCTTCAATCAGCGGCCATTCCTTGACGACCGGTTTTTCATTGGAAACGACGCGCCAAATCCGGCCCCGTTCGTGGTTCCAGAGCGGATCGCGCATCGGATGTTGGGCGTGCCCGATGATCGCGCTCGAGAAGTCCGAGACGTACATCCCTCCGTCCATCCCGAAGACTATGTCCACGGGCCGGAATGCCGGATTGTCAGATTTGAGAACGTCCAACCGGTCCGTTGCCGCGTAGGGACCGTCGGTGGCGTTCAGCTTGGAGATAGCGACAAAATAGCGGCCGAGCAGTGTCGCGGAAGCCATCCCATGCTGGTAGGCGTCCGGAAAGTTCGGGCTGGAAATGGAGGCGGCTCCCGAGCCTTTCCCGTACCCGAGCACCTTGGCATGCGCAAACTTGTGATAAGCGCCCAGGGGAGTCCAAGTCAGTTGAAGCCCGTCCAGAACGAGTCCATCGCCGTACATTTGGAAGGGGCTGCCCTCGCGGTCAAACGTCATCTTCCAGGGATTGGGGGTGGTACTCTGCCACTCCACGCTCATTTTTCCTGTGTGTGGGTCGAGCCGGTAGGTGGAGGCGTCGATGCCCCGCACTTCGCCAAAAGGAGTTTCGAATTGGGACCGGTGGAAGACGCCGTCACAGAGCCAAACCTTTCCAAGCGGGTCGGTGGCGATCATCCCCCCATGGTGAGAATCGGTCACGTCCACGCCGCGCAAAAGTTCGGTTTTCACGTCGGCTCTCCCGTCGCCTTTGGAATCGCGCATAAGCCAGAGCCGAGGCTGGGCGCTCACAATGACTCCGCCCTCGTGGAAAGCGAGGCCATCAACGGCGTCCAGTCCGTCCGCAAAAACAGTGCACTTGTCGGCTTTTCCATCCCGGTCGGTGTCCTCCAAAATGAGGATCTTATCCTCCGGAAGCAGCCCCGGCACGGTGTGCGGCCAGGACGGCATCGTCACCACCCAGAGGCGCCCCCTCGCATCAAAGGCCATCTGGACGGGGTTGCGCAGCTCAGGGAACTGCTCGTCGGAGGCAAAAAGGTTGAGTTCGAAACCGGGGGCTACGACAATTTCCGCCTGCTGCTCCGCCGCCGTTTTGACCACACCAAGAACGGCGTCGGGCTTGCTTTTGCCCGGAGGAAGCGGTGGAAGCGTGGGCACTGGAAAGCTGCCGAACGCCGCCGCTGGATCTTTCAAAAGAGCAAACAAATCGGCCTCCGCCTTGTTGATAAGCTGGTGGTAGCGCGGCATCTCAAGTGCGTACTCGTCGGGGCGTTTGCGGACTCCATAATAAACCACCCCGTTTTTCGGGCGAACGACGTCCGCCACAAACGCTGATTTCCGCGCCGCCGCCTGGGCGATGGCCGCCAACCGGCCCCCATCGATACCGGCGAGCGCGTCCTCCCCCACCATTGCGCGCGCAATAACCTTTGCCATCAGTCGATTGCCGAGGGAGTTTAGGTGAAGCCCGTTAGAGCACAGCGGTTCGGTCGCATTTGCAAAGGCGGTTTGAGACTCTGCAAAAAGGTCTACAAACAGCACCTGCCGGGCTTTTGCCACTTCCGCGATGACGCTGGAGTACTGCAGCAGGTTGCGGTTCCGCGCGGTGGCATCCACCCCGACTGGCGAAGAGCGCTCTTCTACAGCTGTAGGCCCGAGAAGGACAAAGGCCGCACCGGGATGTTGTTTTGCGACCTGTTGAAGCAGCACCTCCAACTGCGACCGGAACGGCCCCAACCCGGCGTCTCCCGCAAACGATTCGTTCATGCCAAAACCCAAAACGACGACCTGAGCCGGCCAGAGCGCAATCAGGTTTTTAAGGTGCTCCGCGTAGCCCTCGGCTCTCTGCCGGTTCCCAACCTCGTCGCCCGTCCACGCGAGGCTGCGCAGATGCAACGCTTCCCGCGGGTGCGCGAGCTGGATCCACGCCTCCATTTCCCCCTGTTCACAGAGGCGTTCCAGCATCGAATTCCCGTAAAAAACGACCGTCGCGTCCTTCTCCAAAGGAAGCGAGGCGGTGGCGGTCTGGCTGGCTGTGGCCATCCAGAGAAAAAGCGGAAGGAATTTGTGCGAAATCACGGGACGAAAGTAACACACCGCCCCAAGAAACGAAGCCCTACAGAACGAAGGCAGCCCGGGGCCGCGGACATCGGCGTGTCCTATCCCGACAGATTACACGACCGAGGCGGCACGGTGCCGGGATTTACAGCGGCCAGAGTCATCAGACGGCCATGCACGAGGAGAGCTAGATGTACGAAGCCTTCGTGTTCGTCTTGACGTTATAATTACGCTGGAAAGTAAACGTCTAGCGACTTAAGTCTGCGCACTAGCAATCATGACACGCGTATTTGAACTCACCTTACATTGTGGCGGTTCAAGTCATGCGTTTACCTACGGAGGCGGGTTGCTAATGGTTGGCCGGGACCCATCCTGCGAGTTAGTCATTGAAGCTGACACCATTGCTCTGCATCACGCTTCGCTCATGTTGGAGGGGAACAAAATCGAGGTGGAGGATCTCACCGGGCAGAACGAAACGCTGCTCAACGGTTATCATATCAGCGGAAGTGTGGAGGTGGAGTGTCCGGCGACTTTGCAAATGGGGCCTGCGGTGTTGGTGGTGAAGGTGGTGGAGACAGCAGAGGCGGCGGGCGGCCTTGAGAATTCGCAAAAAGAGGGGGGGCGGATTCAGATGGGGGCGACGATTGCGGCCCGCAAGGCGACTGATGGGACAACGGTGTACAAAGAAACGGCGACCCTTGCGGGAGCCCAGAAGGAGGATACAGCGCTTGACGCAAATGTGCTCCTTGGAATGGGACCACGCAGCGCAACCGTGCAGGTCCAGTACACTTTGGGACGGGAAATCGCGCGCGGTGGGATGGGGCGCATTTACACGGGGGAAGACCCTCACTTAAAGCGAGTGGTGGCGGTCAAGGTTTCGAGCCTGTCTGCCGGGGGAGATCCGCGTTTCGCGCGGGAAGCAGAGGTTCTGGGCAATTTGCCGCATCCAAACATCGTTCCGATTCATGCGATGGGAGAGGATGAGGACGGGTTTCCTTTTTACAGCATGAAGCTGGTGAAGGGACAGACGTTGAAGACTGTCATCCAACATTTACGCGAAGGGGATCCAGAAACGAAGAAGACCTACCCGCGGGCGCGGCTATTGACAGTTTTTCGGAAGATCTGTGATGCCATGGCGTTTGCCCATTCAAAGGGTATTTTGCATCGGGATTTGAAGCCCGAGAACGTGATGGTAGGCGAGTTTGGCGAGGTGCTGGTCATGGACTGGGGGCTGGCGAAGAAAATGGGGGAGAAGGATCCGCTGGAGTCTGCTGGGGTGGCGGTTGCGACACCGCCGAATGGGGCTACAGACGACTTCGGTATGACGATGGACGGGGAAGTGCTGGGGACCCCTCAATACATGTCTCCGGAGCAGGCAGAAGGGAGACTGACCGAGATCGACGGCCGCGCCGACATCTACTCTCTGGGCGCAATTTTGTATTCAATATTGACCCTGCGTCCGCCGGTGGAGGCAGACACTTTGGACGAGCTTCTAAGCAAGGTGAAATCCGGGCAAATCACCTCCATGATCACGAAGCGGAGTTGGGTGGAGTCTGGGAAGGATTCAGGGGGGAAAACTCAGGAGATGGGTGCGGAGGTGCCGGAGGCACTGCGAGCGGTGACGCGCAAGGCGATGTCACTGGAGAAGGAAAAACGTTACCAGACGGTGGAGGAGTTTGCTGCGGATATTGACTCGTATCTGACCGGGCACGCCACGCAGGCCGAGGACGCAGGGGCCTTGCGGCAATTGGTTTTGTTGCTGCGCAGACACAAGGTGGTGACGGCGCTGCTTGCCTTGATCTTGATCGGCGCGGCGGCTTTCACCGTGAAATTGATTTCGAGCGAGCGCGTGGCATCGGAAAACGCGCGGGTCGCCGAAGAGAATGCAACTAGGGCTGCGGAGGAGAGAGAAAATGCCCGGCATAAGGCTGCCGAAGCGAACTTGGCGCTGGTGGAGGCGGCTGAGCGGGATTTAGATGGTCAGGAAATGCAACGCCGACTTGCGGAGGTGCCCAAGGATTTACGGGATCAGAAGTGGGAATATCTTAACGCGAAATTAGAGTCTGCAGAGGTCAGCGCAGAGGCTAAGGACAACGTGCCTTGGACGGCTATGGTGCCGCATCCGCAGAAGCCGGGTGTGCTCGTGACGCTGCAAGCCAACGGGTGGGTGCGGACCTTAGATTTAAAAAAGCAGGGAGGCGGGATCGAGGATCTTTGCCGGCTCGATGCGAAAGATTTAAACGATGTTTTGGCATTGTCCCGGGACGGTTCGAAGGCGGCGGTGTTGCGGCACCAAAGAGATAAGGGGATAGTGAAGACGTCCTCGATCGATATCGTGCAGCTCGTTGGAGGGAAGAAGATTGCCGAGCTCAAGCTGCCAGCAGTGAACGCCATGCAGTTAACCTTTAGCGCAGAAGGCTCTTCTCTTTTGTGCGTTTATCGAACGGTTTCCAACGAGTGGCATTTGGAAATGAGGGATTTTCAAAACGCGGTGCAATGGGAGCGCACCCACGAGTCCGGTGTGTGGGCGGAAATCAGCGACGATGGGAAAACGGTGCGTATGTATTCAGAACGCAGCGGAACAGAGCGCAATGGGATCCTGGTTTTGGATGCAAAAACGGGGGAGTCACAGAGAACGCTTGGGAGGCCTGGTGTTTCGGGACCGTGGTCTAGGAGCGGCGGTGCACAGTTGAGTTCTCTTTTTGTTATGAACGGCGATGGGACGAGCGTTGTGTATTTTTCCCCTTCAGGCAGGTTTCTGCGTCGCTATGAAACCTCAACTGGGCGGCTGTTGTTTGACAACCGTGTGCAGGGAGTCAATGCAATCGCGGCGCTGCCGGATTCGGATATTATTGCGACGCTGGCCCAGCGCTCAGACCGGTGTGTGGTGTTGCAGTATTGGCACCGGGATACAGGACTGCTTGTGAAGTCGAAGCCGCTACTCGGGAATATGAAAGGCGGTTGGAGGCTGGTGGCGCATCCCAAAACAGGGGACGTGGCGGTGGTCAATGGATACAAACTGAGAGCCTGGAATTTTCAGCCTTCAAAACCCGTAACTACCTTCATTTCGGCACCCCGTGACTTTGACTTCCTTGGGGAGCCCTGGCGGTTGGCGCGAGTCTCTGGATCTGGCGATGACGCTTCTGTTGAAGTTTATGATACGCGAATTCCTGATTATTTGAAAAAGCCTTTAGCCGTTTTCAAGAGTCCCGAGTTGAGCGCGGGAAGATTAGTCGCAAGCAAAGACGGCGCGGTTGTTGCGGTGAAATCCAACTCAACAGGAAAAGTGCGAATTTATCGGCGTAAAGGAGTCACTTATGAAGAGACATTCAAGGGACAGCTCCCTTTTGTGTCGACGCATTGGGCCTTAAACGCGGATGGATCCAAGCTTTGGACAGGGTTTGGGGTGTATGAGACCAGTTCGGGGAAAGAGGTGTGCAAAATGGACCGGCGAGGCCTGGATGTACCGGCGAATCTTTCTGGAACCTCTGACTGGGTGGATGGAAAAACGGTTGTGGAGATCGCCCTTCTTAAAGCGGATTGGGAAGGAGCACCCGAGGATGCGGTGGAGCGTGCGATGGTCTTATGGGATGCCGAGACAGGGGTGCGCATCCTGCAGGTGGACGCACCGGATGCGAACGGGCTATGCATCTCGCCGGATGGAAAGCAAATATGCGAGGCTGGTAACGACATGCGGTTGCGGTTGCGCAATGGAAAAACCCTTGAGATTGAGCGGGAGTTTCGGGCGCACGACGGAGCCATTTCTGATGTGGAATGGCATCCCAAACTTCCGTTGCTTGTGAGTTCCTCGGAGGATCTGACGGTGCGTGTTTGGAACCTCAAGGATGGCCATCTGGTGGAGGAGTTGCATGGCATTGCGAGTCAAGCCGAGCTACGGCCCGAGCGTGTGGCGTGGAGCCCCGATGGGCGAATCCTAGCGGTGTCTGCAGGTGGCAATAATAGCGTGGGTTTTTATGAGATGACGTTCGCGAAGCCCAAGCCGCAAGCGGCTCCTGCGGCGCTCAAAAAGCCCTTGCCGCCACCGACACCTCCCAAGTCTGCCGTTAAGGCGGCTCCACCTCCGGCCCCCACCGCTCCCAGTCTGCCAAAAGAGTCTTTAGAGACCACCCCGAAAGGAGGCACGTCTAAGACGCAATAGGGTCACATTTAGGCTTGGTTGTTGCAGATCTGATCCAATTGAAAGGGGTAATGCAGGCGTGCACAACCAACCGCTTTCGGGTAGAACTCCTCGGCTCGCCCAGACCTTCATCCAAACAATGACCTGGAAACATCCAGCGCCAACAAGCCAAGCCACAACATCTCGCGTGCGCTAAGCAAATGGGGCGAGAAACAGTTGCTTATAAGTCGTTCATTAATTAGCGAACAAAAACACTGCTCTGAAGAACAACGTTAAGCGCAGGCCAACCTGCACGACCCGTTTCAAAGCGGCACCGCCAGACGCCCCAAAGAGTTCAAACTATTTCCAACCCCGAGCCTCCAGGCCAACCAAGCCCCCCTCCATCCCCCACCCCTTGCCATGTTCAACAGCTACAGAACCCTCTCCATAAAGCCCCAAAAGAAGGGCATTCCGTTTTTAAGTCTGCTTTTTCTTCTGCTCGTTGGCGCATTCGCTACCCTTGGGGCCGCCGAGCCGGTAGCCATAGACTTGGCAAAACGCACTTGGCAGGGAATCCCCGGCCTTGAACGCACCCCAAAGGGCCGTGTGTTTGTTTCCTGGTTCACCGGAGGAACCCATGAGCCAAAACCGGAAAACACCGTGGTACTCTCCCAAAGCGACGACGGTGGCAAAACCTTCTCCTCACCCCAGGCCATGGCCCTGGCTCTCGACGACGGGACACGATGCTACGACCCCTGCCTGTGGATCGACCCGAAGGGACGCCTCTGGTATCTTTTCAACCGCAGCGTCAAAGACAGCACTCGACACGGGGTCTATGCCCGCGTTTGTGATGCCCCGGATGCCTCCCCACCGCTGTGGGGCGCGGAGTTTCACATCGGTTTTGAGGGGCCTTTCAGCTTTCGAATGAACAAGCCGACGGTGCTCTCGACCGGGGAGTGGGTAATGCCGGTCATTCACGCCCTCGAGTCCGTAGTGGGTTGGGCTGGATTTGATCCGAAGCAGGTTCACGGCGCAGCCATCTCCACGGATGAGGGCAAGAACTGGGCGCTCCATGGTGCTGTTAGGACACCGAAGGCCGGCCTTGAGAATATGGTCGTCGAACTGCGCGACGGCAGGCTGTGGATGCTTGTGCGGACCGAGAAAGTGCTGTGGGAAAGTTTTTCCTCCGACAAAGGCCAAACTTGGACCGAAGGGAAACCCACCACCATCGGCACGCCGCATTCGCGTTTCTTCATCCGCCGCCTCGCCTCGGGCAATCTCCTCCTGGTGAACCACTCCAAGTTCACCGGACGCAGCCACCTCACCGCACAGATTTCCACCGACGACGGCACAACCTGGAACGACGGCCTGCTCCTTGATGAACGCAGCGGAGTATCCTATCCCGACGGCGTACAGGCCGGGGATGGTCTGATATGGATCACCTACGACCGAGATCGCGGGGGCGCTGGCGAAATCCTGCTGGCGAAATTCAAAGAGGACGACGTCATCGCCGGAAAAGACACTTCCGGCGCTGTCAGCTTAAAGCAGATCGTGAGCAAACTCGACAAACCTTCGCGCGAAACCAGGCCAACCGGTTCGTCTCCGGCTTCGATCGAGAACTACCGAAGCCTCGTTCGCACGGAGACATGGACCGAGGCATGGCCCGACGCCTTGGGCAAGTTGGAGACGCGCACAGTGACCGCCGAGGTGTGGACTGCCGCCATGCAGGCTGCGCTCGATGAAAGAAAATCCCTGCACATTCCCGCCCGCGACCACCCTTATTACCTCGATGGTCCGCTCGTTCTGAATTCTTGGTGTAAACTCACAGCCGAGCCAAAGGCTGAAATCCGCCTCAAACCCGGCTCCAACAGCTGCATGGTGCGCAATGCAAACATCCTGGAATTCAACAACCGTCCGGTGCCCGAAGGAACAAACCCGGACAATCACATCAGCATCGAAGGCGGCATTTGGACGACGCTGGCAAATGACGTTTCGAGCAA
Organism: Chthoniobacteraceae bacterium; assembly: GCA_947479475.1. Classification (GTDB taxonomy): domain Bacteria; phylum Verrucomicrobiota; class Verrucomicrobiia; order Chthoniobacterales; family Chthoniobacteraceae; genus Chth-196. The sequence goes on along the minus strand of CANJZW010000041.1, from coordinate 16,090 downwards.
TGGCAACGAGCGAGGGCGCTCCGCAAAAGAAAAGCCGGTCTTCGGGACCCATGGGGTCATCCTTCTTCAAAACGTCCGCGACGTTTCAGTGAAGAATCTCACTATCCGGCAGAGTCGTCCTTTCGGCGTGCACCTGGCGAACGCACACGATTTCAAGGTTGAGAACATCACGCTCGAAAAGCAGAGACGCGATGGAGTGCATGTCAACGGCCCCGCCAGCAACGGCCTCATCCGCGGGGTGCGCGGCGATTCTCGCGACGATAACATCGCACTCAACGCTTGGGAGTGGAAAAACTACGCCCCTAGCTACGGTCCGATTGAACGAATTGTCATCGAGGACGTGACCGGTTCGCCCGAAGAGCTGCACGCCGCCAACTCGATCCGCCTGCTGCCGGGCGTCAAACGCTTTGAGGACGGCTCCACGCTCGATTGCCCCATCCAAGACATCACGCTGCGCCGCATCACGGACATCCGCGATTTCAAGCTCTACGACCAGCCAAACCTTGAACTCGGGCGCGACAAGGATTTCAGCCAGGGTGTGGGCTCGCTGAAAAACATCTACCTTGAAGACCTCGTATTCAACCGGCCGGGCAGCATTCAAATCCATGCAAACACGGACGGACTCGTGATCCGCGGTGCTAAACTGCTTTTCCCGACTCTTGCTGGCCACCCTCTTGTCGAGGTCGGTCCAAAGTCGATGACTTACCGCGGTGCGCAAAGCAACGATCCTAGCCGCTGGGTCGAAATCTTCTCCCCCGACCTGGACTGCACCGTGCGGAACCTCCACATCTCGGGCGTCAGGCACCCCAGTTCGCAGGCTGACTTGCCAGACGAACAGGTCGTCAAAGTCGTCGAGCAGCGGATCAACCCGGACTATCCGAAAACCCTTCCAAAGGGCGGCACGGGCAAAGGCCTGTGGATTCGCTAAACCAGAAACCCGAGGCAACCCCGCCGCCCCCACTTCGCCGCCTGCTCCTCGCGACAGCTTCAATCGAACTGCGGCCTTGAGGCATCATCACATTGAACAGCCAGTGGCACGGATGCCATTCCAACTCCCCCGGGCAGGCAAAGGATCCGAGCCCTGTTTGGACTCCAAATACGCCGGTTCACAGCCATACTTCCACCTCTTTCATGAAACCAACACTTATACTCCTTAACCTTTTTCTTCTCATGCCTTTGGGTTCAATTCAAGCGGCTGCCCCCATTCGCGTCCTTGTCTGGGACGAGCAGCAACCTCAACAAAAGGAGGCTTATGGAGAGAAATTTCTGGGAGAGACCATTGCCGCTCACCTTGAAAATCAAAACGGTTTCTCCGTGAAGTCTGCGCGTCTTGACGATGCGGAGCAGGGCCTCTCCGAGGCAACCCTTGATGCCACCGATGTGTTGATCTTCTGGTGTCATCGCCGCGTGAAAGATCAGGACGATGCGCGCGTTGAGGCCGTGGTAAAGCGCGTTCTGGAGGGCAAACTTGCGTTGATCGCTTTACACTCCGCACACTGGGCGAAACCCTTTGTTCGCCTCATGCAGGAGCGAGCCAAAGAAGACGCGCTCGCTCAGGTTCCAGAAGGCGAGCGGCAAGCCGCAAAATTCGAGTTTCTGAATCACAATCCCTACTACAAAGGAGTGAAGAACGAAGCGCCGCTGACGCCATCGCTTGCGCGTGTCGGAGACGTTTGGCAGCTCACGCTCCCACAGTGCGTATTCCCGACTTACCGCAACGATGGCGCGCCCGGACACCTCTCCACACTTTTACCACAACATCCCATCGCTGCGGGATTACCAGCACAGTGGGATATTCCGCAGACGGAAATGTACGGCGAGCCTTTTCATGTCCCCACCCCAGACGAGGTTGTATTCGAAGAAAAGTGGGACAAAGGGGAACACTTCCGCAGCGGCCTTGTTTGGAAGACAGGCCACGGACGTGTGTTCTACTTTCGGCCGGGCCACGAGACCTATCCCGTCTTTAAGCAAGCAGAACCCCTTCGCATCTTGGAAAACGCGGCGCGTTGGCTGGGCCAAAATCTATCCCGCGGATAAACATGCGATGAATGGACTAGGACGGGAATTCAGAAACAGAGGGCGCCTCAAAGCTTGTTGGGCGTCACCTTGGTCCACGGGGTGAACGCACCCATTGAATGCTGCCGGATTTTGCGCTTCCATATTTTGTCCATGCAGAACGCATAAAGGGTATCTTGATCCGCACCGCCTATCGCCACGGCGGTGACGCGCGAGCGATCGGGCACAGGCAGGATGATCTGCGTCGGCCCGTCGTCCGCGCTGATTTGAACGCCACTTCTGGTCGCGACGAACTGCCTGCCCTCGATCGAGTAACAGACGGACTCCGGTCCGGCATCATCATCCCAGTCGGACACATGGAGGTGAAAGAAGCGCTCTTTGTTTCTGAGTGAACCATCAGCGGCGATCTCATAACTGTAAACCCACTTCGAATGACCATCAGCGACCGAAAACAGCCATTGATCCGGCCTGTACGCCATCCCGGTTGCAAACTTGATCCCACCGTCCACCTGCTGTTTTAGACCGTCTTTTACCAACCACACACTCCCCCCTTTGTTCGGTTTTTTTTCATCATTCGCGGTGATATAAAGGCTGCCATTGGGCATCGCTAAAACCGAGTGCGCAGGAAGCCCCTCTAACACCAGCTTGCTTTTGCCTTCGGAATCAAAGCAAAGGACTTTGCCCGACTTCTCCGAGACCGTGTAAACCTTGCCGTCCGCTCCGACGCTCACGCAGTGCGCGTTGCCTGCGTCAGCCGCAAATTCTTTCACGCTACCGTCCAAATCAAGGCGGTGAATTTTGTTGTTAGTGGTATCGGCAAAGAACACTTCTCCCTTTGCGTTGCAGGACGGTCCGCGCGTGCTTTTAAAGCCGGTCCCAACCAGTTGCCAGTCTTCTCCAGGAATCAGCATTTCCTGCGCACGCGGCGCGCTCAACCCGGCCTTCACGCGCTCCGGCCAGCCTTTCCAAAGATAGGCCATCGCTTCCCGCCAATACTCGCCATAACCCGCTACATGCCGGCCTTCGACCGCTCTGAACTGGTAGTCGTATCCGGCGAACTTCAGGGCCTTGTCCATTTCCTGATCGAGCGTATACCAATCGCCTGCACAGTTTTCCATGTCATGTGTGGCCGTAGTCAAAAACGCGCGAAGGGGCTTCGCCTCAAACTTGCGCACCATGGTGGGAAACTCGTGCCCCCCTCGAAACGCAACCCAACTGCCACTCGCCGCATAAACGCGGCTGAATGCCTCCGGCCTGTTCCATGCCGCGGTGAAAGCCGCGATGCCGCCGCTGCTGCCGCCAGCCATGCACCGGTCATTGCCATCCGTTGACAGGTTAAGGTGAAACTCTTTCGCCACGAACGGAAGCAGCTCGTCGACTAAAAACCGCACATTATTGTCGCTGATCCCGTCATATTCAAAATCCCGGTTGCGGCGGCCGGCGGTTCCTTTCATGGGCGCTGGCAGCTCCCCTGGGCGTACAAACACACCCACCGTCACAGGCATCTCCTTTGTGGCGATCATGACCTCCATCAGTTCCTTCTCTCGCGGATTAAACCCGTCGGTTTTCACGTATACACAGGCGGGCTTGGAAGCGTCGTATTGGGAGGGAATAAAGACCGTCACATCGCGCGTCGTACCGGGAAAAACGGTGCTTTGCTGGAAGGTGAACTGCTTGATGGTGCCCTTGAGAATATCTTCCGGTTTGATGGCGGGCGGCTCGTATTGCGGTGCCGCATTGGGCTGCGGCTCAGCCACCCCACTCCCCGCCAGAGGGGTAATAAACCATTGCAGATGCGGGTCACTCTGATTAAGCGTCCACAGATCCACGACCGCTCCGGCTTCCTGCTTTCCGCCCAGCAGATCCAACCCCATTGCTGGTGCGAGCTTTGGGGTAATCGAGTACGCGCCATGCTCGCGCTTGGTGAGCCTCCATAATTGAGAGTCAATGCCGGTGTCCTTCTCAAGCACGATTCGCGCACCCTGTTTGGCGGCACCTTGAGCGATGGCAAGGGCCCGCCCGTGATCTTTCGAGGGCTTGATCGCGAACAACCCGTCCCCCTTCGCCACCACATTCCATTGTTGATTGGCTCCATTAGTAATCTTGTTAATCGAGACCAGAGCGCCCTCGGATGTCGCCGATTCGGGCGCTTCCAGTACCATCTTCGGCGCGCTAACCGGCACAATCTTGTAGGAACCCCAGTCCTCTGCAAACGCGGCGAGAGGAGTGAATGCGCAGCAAATAAGCGCGCGAAATGCGGTGTGTAGCCTGCTGGTATCCATAAAGTTAATTTGTATTTTTGAAAAAAATCCGAGGATTTAATTAGAGCGCCGCAGAGAGTGGTCCGTTCGTGCCCAATTGAAAAGTACGACGTGAAATAGGAACGGCTCCAGGGACGAGCCTGAAGACAAAAGCTCACGCAAAAACTGAGTGCTACGTGCAGGCTTGCAGGCACGCAATGTGTTGGTTCACACTGATTGAATGCCACCCTCCCCCTTAAAAATATCTTCTGTCGCATTTGCTTTTGTTTCCGGAGCTCTCATATTAACGGCTTCTGTTTCTGCTGAAATAGCGGTTAAGTCAGGTGAAAAAATAGCCTTCCTAGGAGACTCCATCACCGCAGGAGGTTGGGGCAATCCCGCAGGCTACGTGCGTTTGGTAATGGCAGGATTGGAGGCAAATGGAATTAAAGCTGAAGCAGTTCCAGCCGGAATCGGCGGCCATAAATCCAACCAAATGCTCGCGCGCTTGGAAAAGGATGTTCTATCCAAAAAGCCAAATTGGATGACCCTCAGCTGCGGCGTGAATGACGTCTGGCACGGTAATTTCGGAATTCCGCTCAACGATGCACAGGCGGCTTCTGCAACCTATGAATTGCGGCCGGGCGAACCGGAAAAGGGCACGTACGAGAAGAACATATCCAAGATCATCGATACGGCAGTCGCCGCGGGTGTGCGCCCCGTGTTGCTGACCGCGACGGTGATTAAAGAGGACCTTTCGTCTGCGGAGAACCAGAAGCTAGCTCCTTATAACGAATTTCTCCGCAAACTTGCGAAAGACAAAAAGCTTCCGATTGCGGACCTTTACGGAGATTTCCTGGTGAAAATCAAGGACGCTAATGCTCCGGGAAAGAACGTATTCACCTCCGACGGAGTTCACATGAATACCGAAGGCAATAAAGTAATGGCGATGGGAGTGCTCAAGGCCTTTGGTTTTAGCGGGGAAGAACTTCAAAAGGCAGCTTTGGCGTGGGCGCCTCTTGCTGTTCAGGCAGAGGAATCAGCAAAGGCTGCCGCTGCAGCCAAGGCCGCCAAGGCTGAGGCGCAAAAGGCGGCCTCTCCCGCTGAGAAAAAGTAGCGGTTACTGGGCGCGGCTTTTCCGTTCTCGCACTTTTTCAACAGCTCATGTTGAACATCCCAAATTCCACCAACCGTTTTTGTGACGGCATATCGCGGCGTAATTTCCTGCGCATTGGAGCACTCGGCATGGGTGGGTTGGCGCTGCCCGAATTGCTCCGGGCGGAGGCTTCCACCATTCAATCACGCGGGCGCAAGTCTGTGATCATGATTTACTTGCCAGGCGGGCCTCCGCATCAGGACACTTTTGACCTGAAGCCGGATGCGCCTTCGGAGCTGCGCGGGGAGTTCCGACCAATCCCAACGACCGTTTCGGGTCTGCAAATCTGCGAACATCTACCCTTGCTTGCTAAACAGGCGAAACGCTTTACGATCATCCGCTCCATTAGCGACGCCGTCAACGAGCACACAGATTTCATGTGCCAAACCGGCAGGCGCCGCGCCAATCAACCCTCTGGAGGCTGGCCCACCATAGGCGCAAGTGTTTCACGCGTATTGGGACCCGTGGATCCTTCTATTCCCGCTTTTATAGGTCTTGAGCCCCAGATGAAGCATCGTCCCTACAACGCGGCCTCGGCTGGCTACGCGGGCATTGCCCACGATGCCTTCCGACCCGCAGCCGACGCGGCCTCGGACATGGTGCTCAACGGAATTTCCGCCGAACGGCTCTCGGATCGAAAAGCTTTGCTTACTTCCTTTGACCGGTTCCGTCGGGATGCAGATGCTTATGGCGCGATGGCGGGATTGGACTCGTTTAACAAACATGCCTTTGAACTGCTCACTTCCAGTCGTCTGGTGGAGGCTCTGAATTTGGAGAAAGAGTCGCGCGCCCTTCGCGATCGTTATGGAATCGGCGATGCAAAAACCCATGGGGATGCCGCGCCCATGGTCAACCAGCAGTTTCTGCTGGCACGCCGCTTGGTGGAAGCGGGAGTGCGCTTCGTGACGGTGGCCTATGGCTTCTGGGACTATCACAGCAACAATTTCGGCAACGCCCGCAACGACCTTCCCTTGTTTGACCAAGCTCTGAGTGCGCTTTTGGTGGACCTCAATGAAAGAGGCTTGGATAAGGATGTGAGCGTCATTGTTTGGGGTGAATTCGGGCGCACCCCGGCGATCAATGCAAACGGCGGCCGCGACCACTGGCCCAATGCGAGTTTTGCGCTTCTAGCAGGCGGAGGAATGCAAATGGGACAGGTGATCGGCGCGACTGATAGAACCGCTTATGAGCCCATTGAACGTCCTGTGCGGTTTGGAGAAGTCTTCGCCACGCTCTACCACAACTTGGGGATCGACGTGCGAAATCAGACCCTACCCGATCTCACCGGTCGTCCCCAGTATTTGGTTCCCGAAGGCTGCCTGCCGATTCGAGAGCTGGTTGGTTGAGTCTGGGTGTTGTTGATTGCTTGGGTCCGTCTGAATTCAATTATTTTCAGTTAGTTAGGTGGGTACTTTAATGGTGAGCTCGGGCACCATTTAGCCGCGTATTTTCCATGAAAGGCGTTTTTTTTCTTCTTCTTTTGAGTGGTCTACGAGTCTGTGCCCACTGGGAGGCTGGTGCAGCCAAGGCGGATATTACACCCATTGAGTCGGTTCCTTTGGCCGGTTATGGAGGTAAAACGCGGATGTCGGCGCGGGTGGACCATCCGATATGGATCAAGGCGTTGGCGATGCGCGAGGGCACTGGCGCGCCCGTCGTTCTGGTGACAGCTGATTTGGTTGGGTTGAGCCCAAAGATGGTTGAGCGCATCGCAGGTGACGCGGAAAAAAAACACGGTGTTCCAAGGGAACGCCTGATTTTAAACTGTTCCCACAATCATAGTTGTCCCGTGACCGAAGACGTTCTCTGGCTGTACTACGAGTTCAGCACAGAGGAGAAATCTGCTAAAGACCGTTACACGGAAATGGTTTACGAGAGGTACGCCGAAGTGATTGGCCGGGCGCTTGCCAACATTGCACCTTCCGAAGTTTTTTATGAGCAAGGGCTCGCAGGGGTAGCAGTCAACCGCAGGCGCTCTCGTGGGGCAGAGACAAAAAAGCTGGGGGGCCAAGTAGATCAAGATGTGCCAGTACTTGCCATTAAAGCTGGCGGAGGAATTAAGGCGCTCGTGTTTGGGTATTCCTGCCACACCACAGCGTTGGGCGGGTTGAGTATCAGCGGCGATTACGCGTGTTTTGCACAGGTCGAATTAGAGCGCTCCTTTCCAGGTGCGATTGCATTATTTGTCCAAAACTGCGGAGGGGACGCCAACCCACTGCCGCGAATCCGTGGGAGGGAGGCAGAGGCGGTTGAGCTTGCCGCCATGTATGGAAAAGTTTTGGCTGAGGCTGTAGGGCAGGTTGTTGTAGGAAAAATGGATGCCCTAACCGGTCCGCTTCAAGCGGTGATGGGAGAGACAGAATTGCTGCTCAAACCTGGCCTTTCAGTGGAGGAGGTAAGGGAACGCCTCCCCAATCTCACTGGTATGCATAGGCGAGAGTTTGAACATTTTCTCCGGCAATATGAAACCCTCGGAAGCCTTCCCGACAGGGTGCGCTACCCCATCCAGGTTTGGCGTCTTGGGCCAAAGTTAACCTTGATCGGCCTTACCGGAGAAACAGTGGTGGACTACTCGTTGAAATTCAAGGCATCCAACGGTTGGGAGAATACATGGGTGTTCGGCTACAATAACGATCTGCTCAGCTACGTTCCCAGCCTGCGTGTTTTACGGGAAGGCGGATATGAGGGCACCACTGGAATGTACGAGTATGGGCACCGTGCCCCTTACACCGATGACGTCGAAGAGCGCATCGGCCGAAAAGTAGAAGAACTTTTGCAAGCCACCGCAGGCCGCAGCTCAGGCAAATAATGGAGTGCGCGTCGAACGCTACTTCTATTGGAGCTCACGGTTTGGTGTGTCAGGTTAAAACGTGTCGCCTTTGTGTTTCGCCGTACCCTCGCCGGCTTGAGATTTCGGTGAGTTGCCGACTGCTTTTAGCAGGAGCTTGGCTGACAGCGCCGGAAGTCTTGTGTGCGGCTCCTCTACAAAATCTGCCTTCGTGTTTCTTGAGCGCTGCGGCTTAAACAGCCTCTTGTGCGGCGTTATCTTTGCGTTTTTGGGTGAACGCAGGGCGGCGGGGCTTGATACGGCTCTTTTGAGGACTTGATCCGAGAGCCTGCCTGCCTGTGCTAAAAATTCCTGAATATCTTCCCGTTACAAAGCACCTGTTTAGACGCTATATTACGTGGGCTCGAAAGGACAGGCGTCCTCGGGCAACGTGTTAGTTAACCTCCCAACGCAAATTCCAATTATGGGCGACAAATCCCCGAAATCCGTCAACAAACAGAAGGAACAGAAGCAAAAGCAGGCCGGTGCCGCTAACCAAAAGAAGCAGGCCGCCGCGCCGAAGTCAGCGGCTCCTGCTAAAAAGAAGTAGGGATCGCGCTCCAAAGCGCAATCCACCACCCCGGGGTGAAGGAGAACAACGCTGTTGTTGTCCTTCCTCCGGGTTTTTTTATGCGCCGCCCACTTTGGCAGAAGTGGACAAAATCAAACTGTTGACAAAGTCCATTAGTTTAATCAGTAATGAAGCCGGTGCACGATCCCTCCACCCTCCTTCGCAACCACGGCATCCCAATCACGGCCCAACGCCTGGCCGTGCTCCGAGCGGTGTCGGCGCGCCCCCACGGCACGGCGGACGCCATCGCTGAGGCCGTCCGCGCGGAGATCGGCGCCATTTCCCGGCAGGCCGTTTACAACGCCCTAGGAACCCTTGTGGAAAAGGGGCTGCTCCGCCGCATTCAGCCTGCCGGTTCTCCCGCCCTCTACGAAGACCGGGTTGGAGACAACCACCACCACCTCATCTGCCGCGCCTGTGGAAAAACGGTGGACGTCGCCTGCGCCGTTGGGAAAAGACCCTGCCTGGACGCGGAAGACAACGCAGGTTTCCAGATAGACGAGGCGGAGGTGATTTATTGGGGCACCTGCCCCGCGTGCCTCACTCAGGCGACCGGGACTGGCGCGGCCAAGACAGTCCTTAAAATTTCGGAGTCAGTTAATTCAACGCACAATCCCACCATATGAACAACAATACCGTAAACAGTGTAACGGCAGGAAACTGCCCCGTGCATGGAGTCGCACAACGGCCCACAAGGCGACTCCTTCGTGGAGCGAATTCAGTCCGGCTCTCCGCCGTGGCTCTCAGTCTTTTTCTTGGCGCCCAAGGCGGCTTGCTTCAGGCCCAGGCACCCGGAGCTAAATCCTCAGAGTCCAGTGAAAAGTGCCCTGTCATCGGCGGCACCCAAAAGGCTCCCTCGGACAGACACACCGCCGCCGGTGCGTATTCAAACGGGGACTGGTGGCCGAACCAGCTGAACCTGCACATTCTTCACCAGAATTCGGCTAAAAGTAATCCGCTGGGTGACTCCTTCAATTACGCCGAAGAGTTCAAAAAGCTCGATTTGAATGCGCTAAAGAAGGACATCGTCAAACTGCTGACAACCTCGCAGGACTGGTGGCCCGCTGACTACGGCAACTACGGCCCGCTGTTTATCCGGATGGCCTGGCACAGTGCGGGCACCTATCGCGTGACTGACGGCCGCGGGGGCGCCTCCTACGGCACGCAACGCTTTGCACCTCTCAACAGCTGGCCCGACAACGGCAATCTCGACAAAGCGCGCCGGTTGCTTTGGCCGATCAAACAGAAGTACGGTCAGAAGATTTCCTGGGCTGACCTAATGGTTTTAGCGGGTAACTGCTCGCTTGAGGCGATGGGATTTAAGCCGTTTGGGTTCGCCGGCGGCCGTGCGGATGTCTGGGAACCGCAGGAGGACATCAACTGGGGGCCTGAAAGCAAGTGGCTTGACGACAAACGCTACACAGGAGACCGGAAACTCGCAAATCCCCTTGCCGCCGTGCAGATGGGTCTGATCTACGTCAACCCGGAAGGCCCCAACGGCAAACCCGACCCGCTCGCCGCCGCAAAGGACATTCGCGAGACCTTCGGGCGCATGGCGATGAATGACGAAGAAACCGTGGCTCTCATTGCCGGCGGGCACACCTTCGGCAAGGCCCATGGAGCAGCCAGTCCCAAGGGGAACGTCGGTCCCGAGCCGGAAGGCGCGAGCATCGAGGAGCAGGGTTTTGGATGGAAGAACAGTTACGGCAAGGGCAAAGCTGGCGATACGATCACCAGCGGCTTGGAAGGCGCATGGACTTCCACCCCCACCAAGTGGTCCAACGAATACTTCGACAACCTGTTCGACTACACGTGGGAACTCACCAAAAGTCCGGCCGGCGCGCAGCAGTGGACGCCCAAGGGCGACTCTGGGAAGAAAACCGTGCCAGACGCACACGACCGTTCAAAAACCCACGCGCCGATCATGTTTACGACGGATCTGGCTCTAAAGATGGATCCGAGTTACGCGAAGATTTCAAAGCGCTTTCACGAGAACCCGAAAGACTTTGAGCAAGCCTTCGCAAAAGCGTGGTACAAGCTCACCCATCGCGACATGGGGCCCGCATCGCGCTGCCTGGGGCCATTGGTACCCGAGCCACAGCTGTGGCAGGACCCCGTTCCCAAGGTCGACCATGCATTGGTTGGAGAAAAAGACATCGCCGAGCTCAAGAGTAAAATCCGCGCCTCAGGCCTTTCGACTTCGCAACTCATCTCGACCGCGTGGGCTTCGGCCTCCACGTTCCGTGGCACCGACAAACGCGGCGGAGCCAATGGCGCGCGTATCCGACTCGCACCCCAGGCGAATTGGGAAGTGAACCAACCGGAGAAGCTTGGGAAGGTCTTGGAGTCGCTGGAGAAAATCCAAAAGAGCTTCAACAGCGCACAATCGGGCGGCAAAAAAGTCTCCATTGCCGATCTGATCGTGCTTGGCGGTTGCACTGCCGTTGAGGACGCCGCAAAGAAGGCTGGCCAGACGGTGAAGGTTCCCTTCTCTCCGGGCCGGACGGACGCGTCGCAGGAAATGACAGATGTGCCATCCTTCGCCGTTCTTGAACCAACCACGGACGGCTTCCGCAACTACTTCGGACACGAACACGACAGGCCGGCTGAAGAGTTATTACTGGACCGGGCAAACCTGCTCACTCTCACGGCTCCAGAAATGACCGTGCTTGTGGGCGGCATGCGGGTTCTCAACACAAACGTGGGGTTCCCTCAGCTTGGTGTTTTCACCAAGCGCCCGGGAGCGTTAACCAATGACTTCTTTGTCAACCTGCTCGACATGAGCACGGAATGGAAGAAGTCACCCGCCTGCGAACACTTCTTTGAAGGACGCGATCGCAAGACGGGGGATGTGAAGTGGACAGGTTCCCGGGCCGATCTGGTGTTTGGTTCGAACTCGCAACTGCGAGCCATCTCGGAAGCTTATGCTTCTGAAGATGCGCAGCAAAAGTTCGTGAACGACTTCGTCTTGGTTTGGAACAAGGTGATGAACCTTGACCGCTTCGACCTGAGTCCGGCGTTAACTGCGCGCCGCTAACGGAATCGACGCTGGGCATGGCGGCAATGAAGCGCCGCCATGCCCGGGCGCTTCTCAACGCTAAATTGGCCCTCAACGGCCGGGGCCCTATTTGGAAGGGCCAATCAACTCCTCGTGCACCCTCTGGATTTGCGAGGGGGAAGGTTTTTTACCCGCCCACGTTTCATACCGCGGCAGCTTTAGTTTGGATTGAATCTCGGCAAAGGACATTCCGGCCTTGATCATCCCGCCGACTGCCTCGCGCAAATCCACGAAAAACGCGCGCTGTTCATCCAGCGTGGATCGGTTCCCCAGCGGGCCGTGACCGGGGCAAAGCGTTTCAAAGGGCAGTTTTTCAGCGGCATTCAAAACGTCGATCCAGCCCGCCGTATTGGCGTCGCCCATATAGTTGAACGGTCCGTTCACGCAGGCATCGCCGCTGAACATGATTTTCTCATTGGGGAGCCAGGCGAACCCATCACCCTTGGTGTGCGCCCAGCCAAAACTCACCAACTCCACGCGGTGATGCGCATCTTCAAACACTTTGCGCTCGGGAAAGGTGACTGAGGGGAGGCTAAAGGCGATGCCTTTAAACTCTGGGCGCTTTGACTGAACATTCTGCCAGTCCAGGCCCCCTGTCTTATCCAGAGCCGCGAGACAGGCGTCCTGACAAACCACCTGCGCCCCCCGGCTTATCCACCAGGAATTCGCCTCGGCATGGTCCCCATGGTTGTGTGTGTCGAAGACGTATTTAATCGGCTTGGAAGTCGTCTTTTTGATCCGCTCCTCCAACTGCGTGGCTACCCACGAGAAGTTTGCATCAATCACAAAAACGTAATCATCGAACACCACCCAGCCGCAGTTTGAACTTCCGTTGACTTGCTGGAACCAGACGCCCGGAGCGAGTTCCTTAGGAGGCGAAGGAAACAATGAGGGAGAGTCCTGCGCCGGACAAACTGCGGACGCTAGGAGGTAAAAGAAACAACCAAGGAGGGGGATGCGTTTCATGGGAGAGAGGTACGGAGTTAACTGAATGTTTGGTACTTGAAAGAAAGCCGGCGTCTTCCAAGCCTCTGATTGTAAAAGTTACCGGCAGCATCACAAAGATAATACGATGACTGTATCAGCATGCCGCGTTGCCCCCTTTTGTTGTTTTTTCGAGCACTTAATCGCCGGCCTCCAGCCGACTTGATTGAGGGTGATGCCTGCACCTGAGAGAATGCCTGCTCATTTAAATGTGATTGTCCTCCAAAAATTTGCGCCCGAAGCGGTTAAGAAGCATTCCTAAAAACTGATACCCTGACCTCCGAACAACGGGAAGATGCCGTGTGTAAACAGCGTTCCATTCGATTGCAGGTTCGCCGCCCCTTCTTCGCTTAAACTCGCCAGCACCGGAACTATAATTCAGAAGCAATTTCGCTTCAGCAACGTCCCTGAGGAGCATTCCTACAAGCATGCGGTAAAAACCAATGTCGCTGGGCAGCGTTGTGTCATAGCCGATGAACGGGGTGGAAGTCGTTCCGCTCTTTCGGTAACAAGCGTAAACGGCATCCAGTCTCCCGGAATCATGCCGGAGTCCTTTAAATTCCAAAAGGCGCTCCTTCCATGCCCGGGCCACGAAAAAATCTGTATATTGAGGATTTAGACGCGAGTGCTTATCAAGGTATAATTTTTTGTATAAATCCACGATTCGAGGCACATCATTAATTTTAAAATTATCGTGATTTACGATCGAATATCCAGGCAAATTCACAAGCATTTTTAAATCTCGCTTCACATCGCTTCTAGAAAGAAAATCCGCCTTTCTTCCATCAAAAAAATAAATCTGACGACTCGCAATCAATTTATAACCCAATTTTTCCAAACGCCCCGGCAATAGGGAATCTTCATATCCGTGGATGTTTTTGAGTAAAATGGCGTGCTGAGGAAAAGCCGCGACGAGAGCCGCGGTGACCTCCGGGGCGTCCTCCAGCAATCCCGATGCATGCAAATTCGTGGAAAGCAGGCTGCTACTCCACTGAACGGTGCGATCCACAGCACACGCTTCAAGAATCCCACCCAACCCTTGGAGGGCACACCAAGCGCCCACTTGTTTCCAAGGCGATTTTAAGAGCGCGAGCTCCTCAAGAGGATACCGCACATACTGCGTCGCAAGCGAACACGGGTACGATAACTTCCCCCCAGGCTCGTGCACGCTAATCGGCCACAAACGGTCGCCGATCCTTACAACCCCCGATTGCGCCGCTAAATTGGGAGCAAGAGCCCCCGGCGTTTCCTCCAAGAACATTCGCCAGTAGGCATGCTCGGAAAACGCCCCCCCAGCAAAATGCTGAAGAGCCTCCTCGCCGAACGCTATATCGGCAGCGAGGTCCAAACGTTCATCCGTTGTAGAAACCGGTGCGGCGGTCACACTTAATTATTCAACCTTGCGATGTAAAAGCTCCCGTACGTATGGACGCGGTCACGCGCATGGCACGCGGCGGCGCCCGCAGTATCGTACTCCAACAAATCCCCAACCCGTCGAGTCTGACCACCCTTCTGCACTAAGAGAGGGTCTACATAGTCCACGAAGGAGCCTCCACTGCGCCACAACGCCATCGCTCCCGGTCGGGCGCGATCGAAGATCGCCTGCCACTCGGCCTCCAAAAGTTCGGAACTTTGGGTGCTCAACCAGTCCATATGATCGAGCAAAACAAATTTCGAAAACCTTTTAGGATGCATCCTCAAAAAGGACGTCAAATCACTTGTTGCGACATGAACCGTTTCCACCAATCCACCCTTGAGCAGTTCAAAATTGTGACGCTTGAGATACTCCGGGCAGCACTCCTTTGAATATCGCCCAAAGAGGTACAACCTCCAAAAATAATTATCTGCCGTCGATAGCTGGGTAAACACGGTCTCCATGCAGTCTTCCATAAAATCCGAAACACTTTTCGCACAAGTTGCTTCCAAATGATCTCGTTGCGCCTTCGGAACGCCGATTAAACTCATTGCCAGGTCGGTTCCCAAGGCCCGCTTGATTCCGCTTCCCCAAAAACGCGGCTTCACTTTCTCAAAATAAATCTCGCGCTGCTCCTCAATCGAGGAAGCGTTAAACAAGCGCAGAGCATCCTCATAAACCCCCGACATTTTACAGTACGCTACGAGCATTTTCCCAAAAGCGCCTGTGGTTCCCCTGTGATAAAACGAGGCATTGGGTTCAGGGCGCTCAAAAAAGGAAAGTCGCCCATCCCAATAGGACTGCGCTTTGGAAGACAATTCGGACCGGAGGCACTCCGCATACCATTTTCGGAAATCAGCATGCCCACCATCGCCGAAAAGACTGAAAAATTCTTCGAATTTGAGCTTCCGGATTCCGGCAATTTTGAGCTCCAGAAGCGCGTTTTGTCTGAAATTGAGATCTACCGCGTGCACGCTCCCCGGTTTGTCCAAGGCGTAGTCCAACGCGTTGCATCCTGCGGACGTGATGAGAACCAAGTCATCATCGCTCTTTAAACCCATCACCTCGCGATCGAGTCGCGGATCTTCCCAGCATGTATTGTAGACGAGGTGATTCCCGTGCACGTAAGAAAACAAACGGTTAGTCGTCCAATTAAAAATAGCTTTCACGTGGTAAAATATAATAAATAGGGTCTCATTTGAAGAGACCAGTCATCTTCAGATCAAACGATCTATCTTTCTTTAAAATGCAACAATCCGAATTTTCCAATTCATTAATTTGGCACACGATTATATCGAATAATTTACGGTAATTTCATGATTCCGCCGCATTCGAATCCACTGCAAAACCTTTCGCAGAACCTTGTAATCGCGATCAAACACCTCAACCTTCATGGTTTACGCTATAGCATAGCGTCTCTCTGGCGCGAAATATGGTTCGATATTGTGAAAGGAGTGGACACGACATCCCCCCAGCATCCCACTCCATCCACCCACTCCGTCCCATATCAAGGCGCTGATCCCCATGTTGTTAAACAACTTTTCAGCATCATTCCAGACAGGGCCAAAGAATCCACCTTTGTGGACTTCGGCTGCGGCAAAGGAAGGGCGCTGCTTATCGCTTTGGAGCATGGATTTAAGCAGGTCATAGGCGTGGAAATCGCACCTGAACTCGTCTGCGGGGGCCGATATGAAAGTGGCGTGATCCTGCCGGTTTGAAAGTGCTGCCGAGAACGGACTCCGGCGCGGGGGGCTTCTTCTTTTTCTTCCCACCTTCCTCACAGATCGTCTACTTCTCCTCCTTCTACAGAGTTGGCTTCGTGGC
>CANJZW010000040.1 GCA_947479475.1 Chthoniobacteraceae bacterium | reverse complement strand
CTCGGTTTGGAGGGTAAAAGAGTTGGGCATCGGTGGTGCTAGTTAAGTGTCGTAACTCAATTATAACCGACCGATATTGGGCATGGCAGCGAAATTCGCGTGTCATGCCCTCTTTTTTTAGACGGTAAGGCGCTGCCTATTAAATGGTTAACAAATCACGGACAGGCTCGATTTAATGAGGAAACACCCAAACTGGGAGGGGAATCGCCGCTATTGCGGCGGGCGTCTTGACCCGCCCGCTTGAGAATCCATAATCTATGCCAAATGAAAATTCAGAGGGCTCTGGTTTCTGTGTCGGACAAGACGGGGTTGGTGGAATTTGCGCGCGAGCTGGAGGCTCTCGGCGTGGAGATCATTTCAACGGGGGGGACTTCCGCGCTTCTGCGAAAAAACGGAATCGCCACCACGGAAATTTCATCCTTCACGGGTTCTCCTGAGATTTTGGACGGCCGCGTGAAAACGTTGCATCCCAAGGTGCACGGGGGGCTTTTATATCTCAGGGACAACCCCGAGCATTGCGCGGCAGCCGAGGCGAATGGGATTCGTCCTATCGACCTCGTTGTGGTGAACCTCTACCCCTTCGAGGCGACGGTGGCAAAGCCGGGGGTCTCTCTGGAGGAGGCGATTGAGAATATAGACATCGGCGGCCCGTCGATGCTGCGTTCCGCGGCGAAAAACTACCGCTCTGTGACGGTGGTGGTGGATCCGGCAGACTACGGAGACGTTCTGGAGAGCATGCGCGCTAATGAGGGCGCGACCACGCTCAAGCTCCGGGAACGACTAGGGATCAAGGTGTTTGTCAATACCTCGCGTTACGACGGAGCCATCGCTAATTATTTAGACAACGCGCAGGAGGCGACTAGTTCGCTTTCCCTCTCACTACCCTGCACTGCCCGGTTGCGGTACGGAGAAAACCCCCACCAGAAGGCCGCCTTGTACGGTCATTTTGAGGATTTCTTCCAGAAACTCCACGGCAAAGATCTCTCCTACAACAACATCCTTGATATTTCGGCGGCGGCCGAACTGATCGAGGAGTTTTCCGAACCGACGGTCGCGATTCTTAAGCACACGAACCCTTGCGGCGTGGGGTCGGATCCGGACCTGAGGGAGGCTTGGGACAAGGCTTTTGCTACGGACAAACAGGCGCCTTTTGGCGGGATCATCATCACAAACAGGGTGCTGACGGAGCCGCTGGCGCGTGCGATCAGTGAAATTTTCAGTGAAGTCATCATCGCCCCCGACTTCGAACCCGAAGCCCGGGCTCTTTTGCAGAAAAAGAAAAACCTGCGCCTCATGCGCAAGCTGGCCTCCGTGAACGCGGGGAGCGGAGTGGACGCTACGATCCTGCGATCTGTGGTGGGCGGGGTGCTCGAGCAGACTCGGGATCTGCCCTGCAGGGGCGAATCGGAGTTCGAGGGCAAGGTCGTGACGTTGCGGATGCCCACGGCGGCGGAAATCAAGGCGATGTTGTTTGCGTGGCGGGTGGTCAAGCAGGTCAAGAGCAACGCGATTGTGTACGCCGCTGGAGATCGCACTCTGGGAATCGGGGCCGGGCAAATGTCTCGGATTGATGCATCGCGCATTGCGATTTGGAAGGCGCACGACGCGGGGCTTTCTTTGAAGGGGAGCGCGGTGGGGAGTGACGCGTTTTTCCCGTTTCCCGACGGGTTGATCGCCGCGGCCGAGGCGGGGGCGACCTGTGCGGTGCAGCCTGGTGGTTCCGTGCGGGACGGGGAGGTGATTGAGGCTGCGAATACGCGGGGGATGGCGATGGTGTGCACTGGAACCCGCCACTTTAAGCACTAAGCTGGAGCCGATTGCCGACTTTTTAAATGACCACACACAGCCATCGGGGTTTGGAGCTTGGGGTGAATATCGACCATGTCGCCACCGTGCGGCAGGCCCGCTATTTTGGGATGGGTGAAGCACACAACTGCGAGCCCTCCGTTTTGGAGGCCGCCCGGGTTTGCGTGCGTTCGGGCGCTCAGGGTATCACGGTTCACCTCAGGGCGGACCGCCGCCACATCCAGGATGCGGACGTGTACCGACTTCGCGAGGAGGAGGGGGTCCGTTTGAATTTGGAGATGGGAAACACGCCGGAGATCTTGGCGATCGCGCTGCGGGTCCTGCCGGCGGAGGTGTGTCTTGTGCCTGAAAACAGGCAGGAGATCACGACGGAGGGGGGCTTGGCCGTGGCCGGTCACGAGGAGGCGCTGGGGGAGACCGTATCACGCCTGCGCGGGGCGGGGATCAGGGTGAGTCTGTTTATCGAACCGGATTTACGGCAGATCGAGGCGTCCGCGGCGCTCGGCGCGGAAATGGTGGAGCTGCATACTGGGGCCTTTGCCAATGCGCAGGGGACGAGCCAGGTGGCGGAGCTGGAGCGCATAGCAAAGGCGGCGGCGGTGGCGCATCAGGCGGGGCTTCAGGTTAATGCGGGTCATGGGATTAACTACGAAAACATAAATTTAATTCGCAAGGTGCCTCATTTGCGTGACTTGAACATCGGACATTCAATTGTTTCGCGCGCCCTTTTTGTCGGTCTGGAGGCTGCGGTGCGGGAGATGCTGGGTTTGATGGCGGGGGTCTAAACCGGTCATGAAAGAACCTGCGTCCAACCGCATACTGGGGATAGGCTTGGATTTGGTGGAGGTAGCACGGTTTGAGGGGGTTCTGGAGCGGCAGGGGGAACGGTTTGTCAAACGGGTGTTTACGGAGGAGGAGCAGCGTTATTGCGGGACCAAAAAAGAACCCGCGATGTTTTATGCCGCGCGGTTCGCGGCGAAAGAGGCGGTCGCCAAGGCGTTCGGGACGGGCATTGGCGCCTCTTTGGGCTGGCTGGATATCGAGGTTTTTCACGGTTCGAACGGGGCCCCGATGGTGCGTCTTTGTGGAAAAGGTGCGGAACTGGCGCTGCAGCGAGGGGTTCGGGAGGTGTTGATCAGTCTGACGCACACTTCCGTGAGCGCCGGCGCGAGTGTTGTTTTGCAGTGAAAAGCGCTGCGGGGGGGGGCCTCTTTCCCGAAGCCGTGGCAAGCAGGCTCCGTGCTTTTTTAGCCAGCGGCGGTTCCAGTGCTCGCTTGAATGCGGTGGACAATCCAACTAGGGTTCTTGCCTGCTGAGAAACGAACCGTGTCTGACGCGGCGTATCACTCACTTGCGTGATCCGTTCCTGTTTCTTAATTCAGTGCCCCTGTCGTCTCAACCCCAAGAAGCCCACCCATCCTATTCATGTTTCGCCTTGATCAAAAAAATGCAGTGGTGACTGGCGCCGGTTCAGGAATTGGACGCGCAATCTCCGAGTTGTTCGCCCGGCAAGGAGCCACGGTATGGGTTCTGGATCGGGATGAAAAAAACGGCGAGGCAACGGTTGAGAAAATATTGGAGCAGGGAGGCAGTGCCCATTTTGAGTCTTTAGATGTGAGCGACGCTGTTGCCGCAGAGGCTCTCGCACAGAAGCTTCCTGGAATTGATGTGCTCGTGAACAACGCCGGGATTGGGCATGTGGGGAATCTTCTGGCCACCAATGCGGAGGATCTGGACCGGTTGCACGCGGTCAACGTCCGCGGGCCTTTCAATTTGTGCAAAGCATTTGTGCCAAATATGCTGGAGCGCGGGAGTGGAAGCGTGATCATGCTAGCCTCGATTGGAGGCATCGTTGGAGTGCGGGACCGCCTGGCCTACACGGTGAGCAAACACGCGGTGGTGGGACTCACTCGGGCGCTTGCGCTCGACCATTCCTCGACTGGTGTTCGTTTCAACGCGATTTGCCCGGGCCGTGTGGAGACGCCTTTTGTGAAGGCGCGTCTGGCCGAATACCCCGATCCACAGGCGGCCTACCGCGAAATGGCTTCCACGCAGCTCAACGGCCGGATGGTCCGTTCGGAAGAGGTGGCCGCTGCCGCGCTTTATCTTGCGGCGGAGGAAAGCGCCATGGTCACTGGGAGTTGCCAGATGATTGATGGTGGATGGAGTGCTGGCAAGTGAGTGACTTTCTATTATTTTACACCCCAAATTTATGAAAATTATACGACATCTCGACTCCAAGGGCGCAGCCCACTACGCGAGTGAACAAACTGATGGCAGCGCATTGCGCATTGAGGGAGATATTTACGGAAGCTTCCGTGTGACGAATGAAGTGGCCGATGTAGCGCGCCTGCTAGCGCCTGTAGTGCCGACCCAGATTTTATGCGTGGGCTTGAACTATAAAAAGCATGCGGAAGAAACGGGCGCCAAGCTGCCGGAGCGGCCGGTGTTGTTTGTGAAGGGGATTAACGCGCTGCAGCATCCCGGAGAACCCATTCTGTTGCCGCGGCACTTGCGCAGCGACGAGGTGGACTACGAATGCGAACTGGCCGTCGTGATAGGGCGAGCCTGTAAGAACGTTTCCCGAGAACACGCTCTTGAATATGTGCTCGGCTACACGTGTGCGAACGACGTGTCTGCGCGTGACCACCAGATCAAACTCGGCGGGAGCCAGTGGTGCCGGGGCAAGTTTTTCGACACATTCGCGCCGCTTGGGCCGCGTCTTGTCACGGCGGATGAGTTGCAGCCACACAACCTCAGGATCCACACCGAACTCAACGGCGAAACGGTTCAGGATTCACGCACAAGCGACATGGCGTTTGATGTTCCCGCAATCATTGAGTATCTGAGCGGAAGCACGACTTTGGTGCCCGGAACGGTGATCCTTACGGGGACTCCGAGTGGAGTGGGTATGGCGACTAAACCACTTCCGCGCTGGCTGCGCGCGGGCGATGAGGTGACAATCGAGATTGAAGGAATTGGCCGCCTCACCAATCCGGTGAGAGAGGAATAAACCGCTGGGTGGATTGCTGCTTGAACGAGTTTGCGAGTTCGCCCGTTTAGCGCGTTTTTTTTGTAAATGAAGAAGCGTCTTTTTATCGCGGGTCACACAGGAATGGTGGGCTCGTCCTTAGTGCGCGCAGTACTGCGAACTGGTGCGTACGAACCAGTGTTGGCCACCCGCCGCGAACTGGACCTGCTTGATTCTTCAGCAGTCGTTCGTTTCATGGAGGAAAAGAGGCCCGATATTGTCATCTTCGCAGCGGCAAAAGTCGGGGGCATCCTATCCAATTCGACATTTCCAGCGGATTTTTTGTACGACAATTTGGTTCTCGCAACCAACATCGTCCACGCAAGTTTTCAAGCCGGCGTACAGCGCCTCTTGTTTCTTGGAAGCTCCTGTATTTATCCAAAATTTGCGCCTCAACCGATTCCGGAAAACGCCTTGTTGACCGGGGCCCTTGAGGAGACGAATGAGGCGTATGCGATTGCCAAGATAGCCGGGTTGAAACTCTGCGCGGCCTACCGGAAACAGCATGGTGTGTTGTTCCATTCTGCCATGCCCACCAACCTCTATGGTGAGGGGGATAATTATCATCCCAACCATTCGCATGTGATTCCCGGCCTGCTGCACCGCTTTCACTCCGCAAAGGAAAACCGACTGCCGGAAGTAGCCATCTGGGGGAGTGGAACACCTCGGCGCGAATTTCTGTATGTGGACGATCTTGCGTCGGCGTGCTTGCACCTCCTGACGCTTGAGAATCCACCGGACTGGCTGAATGTTGGGTATGGTAGCGACATCTCCATTCTAGAGCTTGCCAGTGCTGTGGCCCGTACTGTGGGCTACGAGGGGCGAATTGTTTTGGATTCGGAGAAGCCGGACGGAACCCCGCGTAAACTTTTAGATACGAGTTTACTGCGCGCAACAGGATGGGCGCCGAAAGTGGCGCTCGAAGACGGGCTTGTGCTTGCCCATAAAGCCTACGAAAAAGCGAAGGCCGCCGGGCAATTGCGGGTGCATTGAGGGATAAAACAAACGTGAAAAATCTCCGCTAGCGGAGGCAAGGGGTATCTGCTTGGTTGAAGAAATTGTCAGCCGTTTACAGAATGCGACCTGGCTTTCCTCCGATGCGGGGATGGTCTCTTTCATTGTGTTTTGTGGCCTTGTCGTGGGTGCTCAGGCCGTTTTAATTCCCGTATCCTTTTTTTCGATTTACGCCGGATTTGCCTTTGGGTTTTGGCGCGGTACGGTTCTGATTCTCTGCGCTAAAATGCTGAGTGCGGCGGTTAATTTTTCGCTCAGTCGCTGGTTTGCGAAGGACTGGGGAAAGCGTTTGGCAAGCCGGTATCCCCTTGTGCAGAGCATGAACGAAGCCATCGTAACTGAGGGTTTTGGTTTCATTGTTTTGCTACGGATGTGTCCCGTTCCCTTCAGTGTCGCCAACTACGGATACGGCCTTACCCAAATGCCCCCGCTGTTGTATCTGTTGGCTACGTTTATCTCGATCATCATCCCGAGCTTCACGCTCACGGCCCTGGGCGTCTCGATGCATGAGGGGTTGGAAGTGTTCAAAGATGGGGCGCATCATCACAGTCCCTGGCAGACGATCGGCGTGGTCCTCAGCGTTGTGGCGATGGTTTTAGTCGGGCGTCGGATCACCTCAATCGCGATGAAAAGAGTGAAGGCAACAAAGAGCGGACTGGCTGTGCCTCCGCCCTCGCACGAGGGAAGTCCCGATTGAAAAGGCCCGCCTTTTTGAGCTGACTTTGATGGCGTTGCGATCAGCCCAGAAGGGCCGCTAACCGGTGGCGCTGTGCTTCCATCGCGGCATCGTCCCCATCAGGGATGAGGATTGGGGACTGGAAGCAAACGTGCACGCGCGAAAACGGCTTTGGAATTCTGAATTTATCCCAGCTCCGCAATTCCCAGAACTGTTCGTAGTCGACTCGGATGGTCATCAGGGGGGTGCCTGTTTTGGCGGCCAGATAAAGGAGCCCCGGACTGATTTCATAAATGGGTCCGCGTGGACCGTCTGGGGTGATTGCAACATCAGAGCCCTCTTCCAGTCGCTTTTGCAGAAGTCGAAGCGCGACCACACTTTTGCGCGAACTGGATCCGCGCACGGATTCCATTCCGAAACGTGCCACCAAGTGGGCTAGCAAATCTCCATCGCGGCTGGCGCTTGTTAGGATATTAAGTCTGCGAGAGCGCCTGCAAAACCACTCAAAACAAAGTGGTAGAAGAAAAATCCTGTTGTGCCAGACGCCCACTAGGAGCGGTTCGGCGGGATTGCGCTGCAGATAGCCTGCGGCATCCGTAAAACGCCACCTGAGAGTTCCTCCCAGCAACTTCAAGAGAATACTGGCCACCCGCGTGATGACTCGGTTGCGCATCACTCAGCAGGTTCTTTCCACCGGAACATTCCGGGACTGGGAAGATCAAGGTGGTCCAAAATGCGGTCCACGACAGTGTCTGCGATGGCTTCGAGCGTCGATGCTCCACCGTAAAACGAGGGGCTGGCTGGAAGGATGACTGCGCCTGCTTCAATGAGAGTGACGACGTTTCTGGCGTGGATCAGGTTCCAAGGCATCTCGCGTGGAACGAGCAAAAGTTTCCGACGTTCTTTTAGGAAAACATCCGCAGCGCGCAGAATGGTGGAATCGCTGGTGCCAGCGGCAATCCGGCCCAACGTACCCATCGAACAGGGGACGATCACCATGGCGTCGAAGCGCGCGGAGCCGCTTACAAAGGGGACGTTCATCGTTTTATCGCCGTGCTGGTGGACCCCTGCGGGCACCACCAGTTCCCCCAACTCTTCGTGCACCACCTGTTTGGCATACGTGCTAAATACGAGGTGAATTTCGTGGGCCTGCGCGTCCAAGCGAGCGAGAAGGCGCTGTAGATAAATAGCGCCGCTGGCTCCGGTGGCTGCGAGGACGAGTTTCATTTGATGGAGGATAAACTCAAAGAAGCGAATGCGCGGTCTCTTTTTGTGGTATGGAAGGCCTCGGAGTACGACTGTCTTTAGAGCAGTCCACCAGCATGAAGTCTGGTGGTGATTTCACTCTGGCGAGCCAGAAGGCTGGTATAAATTTCTGAGTTGTCCTCGTTTGGCGTACAACGGGTCGCGTTGTCGACCTGAACAATCCGGGTGCACAACTCTCGAAATGTGGCGGGTTTGCCCTGCGCAGAGGACCAAGCGTACGCGGCCTGAATGGCCGACCCAAGGGCGGCACCTTCCGCGCTTTTGAGGCATACCGTGGGCACACCAAAGATATCGGCGCAGATTTGTCGCCAGATTCCGCTTTTGCTACCGCCTCCGGTGAGACGGATTTCAGTGGGCCGGATGCCGAGTGAACGGAAGCGGTTGAGGCCGTATGCGAGTCCCAAGGTCACCCCTTCCATCACGGCGCGTGCCATGGGGGCAGGGGTCATGGTTGTTGGCGTAAGGCCATGGAAGACTCCAGTGCCTGAGGGAAGGTTTGGAGTGCGTTCGCCATTGAGGTAGGGGAGGAAGAGAAGCTCATTGGCTCCAGCAGGCTCCGATCTGATTTGTTTTTCCATCTCGTCAAGGCTCCACCCAAATAGCTTGCGAAGCTGTTCGGTGGCGACGGTGACGTTCATGGTGCAGGCCAAAGGCATCCAGCGGTCGGTGGAATCGCAAAACGCCGCAATTTCCCCATCCGGATCGGTGATAGGCTCCGCAGAGTGTGCGAATACGGTGCCGGAAGTGCCCAGACTTACCGTCACGACGCCTGGTTGAATATTTCCAGTGCCGATGGCCCCCATCATGTTGTCACCGCCGCCAGCGCTGATCACAGGGCTTCGTTCCAGCCCCCATTTGACCCGAAGATTGTCGCGCAGCAGGCCGATCGCGCGGCGCGACGAGGCAATGGAGGGAAGCGCTCCCGCGAGGTCGGGATCGATAAAGTCTACCAGAGGCTGGCACCATTCTTTGGTTCGGACATCCATCAATCCGGTGCCAGAGGCATCCCCAAATTCCATCGTGCGTTCGCCTGTGAGGAAAAAATTGAGGTAGTCGTGAGGAAGTAAAACGGTTTCAAGCGCCCGGTAGTGATGGGGCTCGTTTTGTTTGAGCCACAGAATCTTTGGAGCCGTGTACCCAGGCAGCATGGCGTTCCCGCTTAATTTGATGAGTTCTTCGGTCCCTCCGAACTCGGCTTCAAACTGGCGGCACTGGTCGACCGTTGAGGTGTCGCACCATAATTTGGCGGGGCGGATGACTCGGCCCTGTGCATCGAGGGGCACAAAGCCGTGCTGCTGGCCGCTGACTCCGATGGCGGAGACTTCCTGTTTTCTTGCGCCGAGGGCCGCCAGAACCTCGGCCACAGTGGTCTCCATGGCGGCCGTCCATTCCTGCGGATCCTGTTCGAGATGGCCGGGTGGCAGGCCTTCGATGAGGCCGTAACCTCTCTGCGCCGAGGCCAGAATCTGGCCCGAGGCCACATCAAGGGCGATTGTTTTGGTCGATTGCGTTCCGCTGTCGATGCCTAGAGCGATCATAAGGAAATAGTGCCCGGCGCACTTCAGAGCTGCGCAGAGGTCCTCTATCGTCCACAAGGTAGGCCTGACAGGAAGCCGAAAACACACACTATGATCACTCGTTTACTCCACACCCGCTACCGCGTTGAAGACCTCGAACGCACGGTTCACTTTTATTCCAAGGTCCTTGGGCTTGAAGAAGTCTCCCGCCACAGCTCCCCGCGCGGTTCCCAATTGGTCTTTTTTAAGGCGCCTCAAAGTGAAGAACTCATTGAAATCTGCTCCTATCCCGCCTCAGGACCGGTGATCGTCGGGACGGATTTGACGCATCTTGCATTTGAGGTGCCGGATCTGGGGGCCTTTGCAAAACACGCCGCAGCCCTCGGTTATCCCCTTTCTGATGGACCTACAAAAACGTCCTCAGGAAGCATCATCGCTTTCATTGACGCCCCCGAGGGTTACGAAATCGAATTGATCCAGCGTCCCGTTTCCTAGAGGCGGCTTGCTTGCCTCACCGCGTTGCGATGAGGTGTCCCCGATGCGTAAAACTAAAATCATAGCCACGCTTGGTCCGGCAACAGAGTCGGAGGAAGTTCTCGCCCACCTTGTTCATGCGGGCACAAACGTGTTTCGACTCAACATGAGCCATGCTCCGCATGACTGGGTGCGCGTGGTGGTGCCTCGCATCCGCGCCATCGCCTCAGCGGCGCAGCAGACGGTGGGCATTCTTTTGGACACGCAGGGCCCCGCCATCCGAACGGGTGATTTGCGTTCAAAAATCGAACTGAAAGAGAACGACATTTTTGAATTTACGGTTCGGGGTCAAAAGCCTTCCGAGGCTTATTCCGTGGACGTAAACTACGATGGACTCATCGATGACATTTCCGTGGGCGACATTGTCCTCGTGGATAACGGCGTCATTCATATGAAAGTCTTGGCCAAGGGGGACGATCGCATCCGTTGCAAAACGCTCACCGAGGGCATTATGGGTTCGCGCCGGCATATTAATCTCCCCGGGGTCAAGGTGAACCTGCCGCCCCTGACTGAGAAGGATCTCGCGGACGTCGCTCTGGGATGCAAATTGGGCGTGGACTTCGTTGCACTTTCTTTTTGCCGTGAGGCAAGCGACATCCAAACATTGCGCGACGTTTTGGCCGGCCACGGGAGCCATGCGCGTGTCGTGGCTAAAATCGAGGATCAACTCGCCGTGCGCAATTTGGACGAGATTATCCGGGCTGTAGACATCGTAATGGTGGCGCGTGGGGATCTTGGAATTGAGTGCCCGATGGAAGACCTCCCGATTATTCAGCGGCGCATCGTGAAGCGGTGCATCAGGATGGGGCGTCCCGTGATTGTCGCAACCCACATGCTGGAGTCGATGATTCTGAATCCCGTTCCAACGCGTGCGGAGGTCACCGACGTGGCAAACGCGGTTTTCGAGCAGGCGGATGCCATCATGCTTTCGGGGGAAACGACCGTGGGCAAGTACCCGGTCAAATGCGTGGAGGTTCTTGACCGTGTCGCGCGCCGGATTGAGCGCAGCGGCGGCGCGGGATTTGCCAGTGACGCAGTCCTTGCTGACGACCGCCAAAAAACCGCGCGAGCCGCCGTGATGCTTGCCAACTCCCTTTCTAGTTCGAAGGTTTTGGTCTTCACGCGTCGCGGCGTGATGGCAGATTATGTCGCCAACCAGCGTCCCGAGCACACGCCTATATTTGCATTCGCTCCCAAGGAAAGTGTGGCGCGGCGTTTGGCGCTCAACCGCGGGACGGTCCCTTTCTTCCTTCCATTTGAGGCGCCTTCCGCCGATGCGATTCCGGCAGCCGAAGCTTTCCTGCTCAAGCGGGGCTTGGTGAAGACGGGGGATCGGCTTGTCATTGTGAGCGACGCTCCCGGGGGGGATGCGCAATTTGATGCGGTGCAATTGCGCGTTGTCCGGTGAAGGATAAGGGCAAGGCGTTTCAATGGAATCGAAGGATCGCCGCAAAGGAATAGGAGAGGAGAAGCAATTCACGAGTGAAACAGATCGCGAAAATCTGAGGTTTGCCTCTCTTATTGAGTCTCATTGAACGATGCGCTTTATAAATCGCCCTTTGCCTAGTGGGCCTGGATCGCGCTATCTTTTTAGCTCTTCTAATGAGCGTTTTTCCCAGCACAGCCTTTGTTCTTGGCGCAGGCCTTGGCACACGCCTTAAGGCGCTCACGCAGCGTCTACCAAAACCGCTTCTTCCAGTCTGCAACCAACCACTCGTGACTCGGGCTTTTTCTCATCTGCATGAGGCTGGTGTTAAGGAGTTTGTCGTCAACACTCACTGGCAGGCTCAAGCCTATGCGCAGGCCTTTCCTGCCTGCAGATGGGAAGGGCTTCCGATTCGGTTTAGCCACGAAACTCCCGAGGTTCTTGAAACCGCCGGCGGGCTCAAACATGCGGAGGCCTTACTTCCCCGTTCCGGAGCGTTCTGGGTTTATAATGGCGATATTCTTTCGACCCTCCCCCTCCGCGCAGCGTGGGCCGCCCACGAGGCTGCCGGCAACGAGGTGACGCTTGTGCTTCGCTCCAAAGACGGCCCTTTGCAGGTCAGTTTTGAGCCTGAGTCGGGCCGTATCACAGATGTTGGGAAACGCCTTCACCCAGAAGTGGAGCCGGCATTTCTTTTTACAGGCATTTACCTGGTTGAGCCGGAATTTCTGCAACGGATACCAAATGGCATCAAGATGGGGGTCGTCACCGTCTTTTTAGACATGATCCGCGCCGGCGCGAAGCTTGGGGGGGTTGTGGTCGACGATGGGGACTGGTGGGACCTTGGAACGCGAGAGCAAATCCTTGAAGTGCACAAAGTTTTGTCGTCCAGTGGTGCCCCGTGGATTGCACCGGATGCCCGGATTGATTCCTCCGCCTCCTTGATCGGAGCCACCGCCGTGGGGGCCCGGGCTCAAATTGGAGCGGGCGCCATTCTTGAAGACACTCTAGTGTGGGAAGACGCGGTTGTTCAGCCTGAGAGCACGTTGCGCCGGTGTATTGTCACCGGAAACGGAGTGATTTCGGGCCACCACACCGATGCCGACTTGTGATGCAGACCCTCTTGCAAAATATCGAAACCCTGACACGCGAACGCTTTCCTGCCTACGCCGACACCCCCTTGTCGCTGCAGGCGCTGGAGAAAGGCGGCTCCGATCGCAAGTTTTACAGAGTCCGTGCGGAGGGCCTTTCCCCTCTGATTTTTGTGCAATACGGCCAACAAAAGGAAGAGAACAGGCACTATGTTGAAATAGGCGCTTTTCTTCAAAAGGCCGGGGTGAGGGTGCCTGAGATGTTTCTTCATGAGGCGGTTGAAGGGCGGATTTGGATGGAAGATCTGGGGGAGGTGGACCTGTGGGCGTCTCGGGCGGAACCGTGGGCTGTGAGAAAACCTCTTTACGAACAGACGTTGCGCGAAGTGCGTCGATTGCACTCCTCTGCCGCAAATTTTCCGGAGGAAGTGGGGAAATTGGGTCTGCAACCGGCCTTTGATGCAAAGCTGTATCACTGGGAGCAGGATTATTTTTTCACGCACTGTGTCAGCCGGCACCTTGGGATAGAGCCCTCTGCTGTCGAACCCGCCCGGGAGCGGTTGCACGCGATCGCGCTGGCGTTGGATCGGTTGCCTCGCTGCTTGGTGCACCGCGATTTTCAGTCTCAAAACATCGTAGTTCAGAACGGACAACCCTGTCTGATCGACTTTCAGGGGATGCGGTTTGGCCTGCCTCAATATGATTTGGCCTCGCTGCTTTTGGATCCGTACGTGAAATTAAGTGAGGCTGAACAGACCTCGCTTTTGAGCTTTTATGGAGCGGAAGTCATCACGCACGGAGGCAGCTTGGCCGACGATTTTGCTGGAATTTACTGGCTGTGCGCAGCGCAACGATTAATGCAAGCACTTGGCGCGTACGGTTTTTTAGGCCACGAGAAAGGACGTGATGATTTTCTTTCTCACATCCCTGTCGCGCTTTCCCGACTTGTTTCTGTCTTCAAGCGGCTTGGTGGTTTGGACTCTCTCGTGGCTCTTCTGGAACCCGCCGCTTGTAACGCGGCATTGCAACCGGCCCCGGATGCCGTCAAAAACGCCGACCGCTCATGCTGACGCTCTCACAAATTACAAAGTCCTTTAATGGTCGCACCCTGTTTCAAGATGCCTCGCTTCAAATCAACCGGGGTGATCGCATCGGCCTTGTCGGTCCCAACGGAGCCGGTAAATCGACTCTGCTCAACGTTATTTTAGGGAAGGAACCCCCGGACAGCGGCAACGTCGCATGGGAACGCGGTGCGAACTACGGCTTTCTTCCCCAGGAGAGTGCGGCAGTGGCGGAAGAGACCGTCTTGCACTTGGCTTGTGCGGTGACTCCTGCTTTGGCGGAGGCAAACCGGATTTTGGCCACAGCGGAGGAAGGTTCCGAAGAGCAGCACAACGCGCTGGAGGTATTCTCCGACGAGGACGGATGGCGCATAGAGGCCCGAGCCAAGCAGATTCTAAAGGGTCTGGCGTTCCGGGAAACTGACTTTGACAGGCCTGCACGAACCTTGAGCGGAGGTTGGATCATGCGCGCACACTTGGCGCGGCTTCTTGTGCACGAGCCTGACCTGCTCTTGTTGGACGAACCTACCAACCATCTCGACTTGGAATCTCTTGGTTGGTTTCAGGAGCATCTTCGTACTTACAGGGGAGCGATCATGTTGATTTCCCACGACCGTGAATTTCTCAACCGTCTTGTTGACTCTGTGATCGAACTTAGTCGCAGCCGCTTGAATCGTTACCGTGGGAATTACGATTCGTTTCTGGAACAGCGTGAGGCGCGAATTGAGCAGCAGATGGCGGCCTACAAAAACCAGCAACGTGAAATTGCGGCTTTGCAATTGTTTGCAGACCGCTTCCGCGCCAAGGCTAGCAAGGCTTCGCAGGCGCAAAGTAAACTCAAGCAGATCGAGCGCATGGACCGCCTTGAGGCTCCTGATGCACCTGAAAAGGTGGTGGGTCAGTTTAAATTCCCGCAGCCGCAGCGCTCTGGGCAACGTGCCATCGTCCTTAAAAACGTGGACCATGCCTATGGAGACCTCGTGGTTTACAAGGGACTCGATTTTCAGGCGGAGCGTGGCCAGCGCATCGTGCTTGTGGGTCCGAACGGGGCTGGAAAATCGACCCTGCTTAAATTGCTAGCGGGTGTCCTCCCCCTGCAGACGGGAGCACTGGAACTGGGACACCAGGTCCGCGTGGGGTACTTCGCCCAGCACCGTCAGGATATGCTTAGAAGCAGTGCGACTGTCTTGGAGAATGCCCTGGATGGGAATCCCGCCGGCGTATCCGAGCAAATGGCCCGGTCGATTTGTGGTGCATTTCTTTTCCGCGGCGATGATGTGTTCAAGCCCGTTTCCGTTCTCAGTGGTGGGGAAAAGACGCGGCTGGGTTTGGTGAAACTGTTGCTGGATCCGCCCAATTTATTGCTGATGGACGAGCCGACAACCCATTTGGACATGGCGTCGATTGATGCGTTGATCGGCGCGCTCAAACAGTTTGAAGGAACTCTGGTTTTCATTTCACACGACGTTCACTTTATCCGCTCGATTGCGGACAACGTCCTGCACATCTCGGCGGGAAAACTCACGCCATACGCAGGCAACTACGATTATTATCTCGATAAAACAAAGGCGCTGTCAGCACGAGCTGCCCTGACTGCCGGGGAGGGGCTTTCAGACCACCGTCCTGTCACTGCGCCAACTCCTGCAGGCACTGGGGCGGGTCCTGGCATGAAGGAGGTGCGCGAGGCTCGCAAACGCGAATCTGCGGAGCGGGCGGCACGCGCCAAAACGCAACGGGACCGGGAAAAGGCGCTGAGCGCGGCGGAGGCCGAAGTGGTCCGTCTGGAGGCGCGGCAGCGCACTATCACGGAGGACCTTGAGTCACCCAAGTGTTATGACAATCCCTCCTTCGCGATGCAGTTGAACCGCGACCTGCGGCAGGTCCAGCAACAGATTGCAGAGGCGACCGCACGCTGGGACCAACTCGCCGCGGAACACATTGTTGAAGAACCTTTACCCGCGTAACTGAAATGGCCTCCCCCACCGTTTTTTACAAACGATCCACGTTCGTCACACACCTTCCAAAGGATGCCTTGTTCAGTCCAAGTCATTACTGGCTGATGCCCGAACCGGAGAATGGTTGGCGCGTGGGGTTCACCAAATTTGCGACCCGTATGCTGGGGGACTTGGTGGATCACCAGTTTGAAAAACAGACGGGCGAGGTGGTTTCCAGCGGTGAAATCGTGGGTTCCGTGGAAGGATTTAAGGCAATTTCCGACCTGTATTCGCCGGTTGCCGGTGTGTTTTCAGGAGGGAACCCGGCCCTTCAGAAAGACCCTGAAATCATTGGAAACGATCCCTATGGTGAAGGGTGGCTTTTCCGCGTGACAGGGACTCCAGACGCCCGCTGCACTTCGGTTGAAGCTTATAGATCACTGCTGGACGCCACGATCGATAAAATGCTCGAAAAAGAGAGTGTGTAAGAGGCTTCGATTCGAGCGGGCTTAGGCTCCGCGCGCCTTGGTGAGTGCTGCTTGCCGATAGTGTTCGTCCTTTCTTCCTCCAATCCGGTCGATGGTTTCCTGAGACAAGAAAACCGGTCCACCGAGGGCCGCGGCACTGGCAAAAATGCGAGCGGCTTTCACCGCCATGTACATCGCAGCTTTCACTGCTTCGGGCGTGGAGCCGAACGTGATAATGCCGTGGCTCTCCAGAAGAATGACCTTTGGGAGGGATTCGTATCGCACGACGTACTCCTGCGTCTTCCTCCGGATTGCCTGCCCCAGCCACAATCCTGGATCTGTGTAAGGCACAAGCACTGAAACGGGCCCGCAACAGACGATCTCGTCGGGGAAAGTCCTGCGTTCGGCGAAATCGCGCGCCCGAGGCGAGCAAAGAAGCGAGTTGATGGCGATTGGATGAGTGTGTCCGACAAATTCGACGGTTGGGAGTGAGAGGAAATAAGCATGGAAAAGTGCCTCAACAGAGGGCCGTTTGGCAGTCGGGTTGACTCTGCAGCGCATCAGGGCACTGTCCACGTCCTCATCCGTGGCATGCTCTTGATCGAGTAATTCCAGAAGAGGCTCCGAAAGGCATTCCACGGTGTCTTCCGGTCTGAGCGTTCCCAGGTTGCTGCCGCTCGCTTTGACGAGGAAACGCTCCTTGCTGAGACGGGCGGAGGTGTTGCCTTCGCCTAGAATGGACAGTTCACGCGCTTCCTCTCCGAGCTCATGGGAAAGAGCGAGTAGTTGGTCGCGTGTTTGTTCGAGCTGATTCATTTGATGTCTCCGCAGATGTTGACTTCCATACCCAACGCACGCATTGCGCAGGCCTTGGCCAACAGCCCAAAGCGCGCCGCATTTTGATCCGGGGCATACACAACCTGAATGTGATTAGAGGCATGGCGTGCCATCATTTGGTCCCGGGTAATACCTTTCAAAACAGTGTGCATAATCGGCCACTGGGAAGTTGTAAGCGACCAGCGCTCTTGCGTTTCTTTTTCAGGAAGTTCGACAACCTCTCCCAGGCCTGTGTCGAAGTGAAGCTTACCTTCAGCAACGAAAACGCGGCTCCAGACAATCCATCCCGGTTTGCTGATCCCCTTTAATGTGCCTCCGCCCAGGCGGAAATACATCGAAGGTTGGCGCTCGCTCACGGCTCCCTGCCAGTTTCCAATGAAATGGGCTGGCGGTGCGGCTCCGGAGATCAAAAACACCCAGACATACTCCTCCCTTCCGTTTTCAAAGACGTATGGCCGCCCCCACCGGAGGTCGTGAAGGGTGTTTTCGGGTTCAAACCCGAGCTGCCGCCAAAGACGATAGGTGACCATTCCGTCAAGGCCTGCGCATTCATCGACCTCATTGAAGTGGGGCAGTGCTTCGTGCGCGTATAGCTCTTCTTGTGTGCCTTTCCGATAAACCGGCGGACGGTCGACGTTGTTGAGGGTACCCTCCACAAGATCGGACGCGGGCGCGAGGTCCTTCAAACCTTGCTGGTACTGAATGCCAATGGTGCTGCAGCCAAAGTCGTCGGCGATCCGCATGGCGGCGATGTACATCTTACACTGCTGGAGAACCTGCTTTTTTGTCAGAGAAGTCGCCTCGTTTTTTCCGAACTCGAACTGAAGTCCTTTTGCAACGTACCACTCATAGACTGCCAGCGCCTCTGCATCGGTGACCTCCAGCATCGCGGCATAGAGGGCGGACTGGCTTAGGCGCTCTTTGAAAACGCCAGTTTTGTGCAGTAACTCGTCTGGCAGAATGGCGTTGTACATTCCCATGCAGCCCTCATCAAAGACGCCCATAATGGCCTTGTGTTTGAGCAGGCCTTGGGCAAACCGTTCCCCTTCTCTGCGTGCCTCCGCTGGAACCCTTACGTTTTTGAGCGCGCGGACATGGGCCGTGTCGTGGGTGAGGGTGCCTTTTTTAAGCCATTTTTTGAGGCCGTCTTGAAAGAATGCGTCCTTGAAATCCTCGCTCCATAGGGTGCTGTAATCCACGCCCGCTTTCTTTAACGAGCCGTTCAAATTTAGCATTCCGACCAGCCCCGGCCAGGTGCCGCTCCAATTCGCCAGGGTCAGAATGGGTCCGGTGTGCGTTAGCAGCCCGTGAAGAATATGGTGGCTGTATTGCCAGACGGCCTCCGCCACGATGAGGGGAGCATCGGCGGGGATTTTCTGAAAAACCTCCATGCCGTATTTTTGGCTGTCGATAAAGCCGTGGCCTTTGAGCTTGCTGAAGGGATGGGCCCGTTTGACTTTCCACCCCTCTTTTTTGAGGGCGGCGACGATCTGCTTTTCCATCGCAGCCTGAGCTGCCTCACATTTTTGATTTGCAGACGTCCGCAAATCCCCGTTTGCGATGAGGTAAACTGTTTTCATGGAGGGTATTGTTTTTGGCATGCGGATAAAAGGTGGGATTGGTGCCCGGGAGCCGGATTCAGGTAATGTTTCTCAATATCCTTAGCGGGACAATCTTTGAAACAAAGAGCCAGGCTCTCTTGGATGTGGTATTGAGAAAAAACGGTGATTCCAACGTGTTGGATGCGCTAGGCTGTCGGTCGTGTCCCTTCGTCTTCAAATGCTCCAAGTAGCGCGGCGTGGAGCGCTCAGCCTTGGCGAGTCGCTCCCGGTGGTTCGTGCTTTCGCGCACTCGCGACTTTCGGCGGGCGGCGAGGGGTTGGACCGGGATGGTCGGCCCGACCTTTACTACACAATCTTTGCGCTCGCCCTGCTCCAGGCACTAGACGAGCCAATTCCTGGGGCCGTTGTGCGCCAAAACTTGATGGGGTATGGCACTGGGGAGTCGCTCGATTTTGTGCATTTAGGCGCGCTGGCCCGGTGCTGGGCGGTAGTTGGCAATCTTCCGCAGGACGTCAGCGGAAGTATTCTGAAGAGGATCGAGCTCTACCGGACTTCGAATGGCGGGTTTGATGGCGATCTCAGCGCAACCCATGGGACGGCTTACGGAGGGTTTGTGGCGCTCGGTTCTTATCAAGACCTGGATAGGCCGCTTCCCAACCCGTTGGATTTGGTGCAGTCGCTGAAATTTCTCGAGACCCCGGACGGTGGCTGGGGAAACGTCCCCGGGCTGCGCGGTGGTTCGACCAATGCGTCTGCCGCCGCAGTGACGCTGCTGCACCAGCTTGAAATGCCCGTGAACGAGTCGTCCGGACGGTGGCTCTTAAACCAGATGCACCCTGCTGGCGGGTTTCTCGCGATGCCGTTAGCGCCGATTCCAGACCTGCTTTCGACGGCCACAGCGCTGCATGCATTGTCCTGTCTGGACTTAGAGTTGGCCGTCAAGGCCAAGGAGCGGTGCCTTGATTTTCTAGACTCGCTTTGGACGGCCGAGGGTGGCTTCCATGGCCACTGGGCAGATGATCATCTGGACGCAGAATACACTTTTTACGGCCTTCTGGCGCTGGGGCATCTGACATGACGACCGCTCTCACTCGAGAACGTATCGCTGCGGCTCTTGGAGTTTCGACCCGGCGACTTTTGGGTGAAATTGGGCGCGATGGCTTTTGGGTTGGGGAGCTTTCCA
This sequence comes from Chthoniobacteraceae bacterium, assembly GCA_947479475.1. Lineage (GTDB taxonomy): Bacteria > Verrucomicrobiota > Verrucomicrobiia > Chthoniobacterales > Chthoniobacteraceae > Chth-196. Next base: position 21,064 of record CANJZW010000040.1, on the reverse strand, counting down.
GCAGCGCTTTATCAACGGCCACTGCGGTGATTGCGTTAGCGCAGCTTGCTTCTGCGGAACGTTCAGATCGGGACGAGGATGTTGTTGTGGCGGGTTTGAATTGGCTGGCGGCCCACCAAAATGAGGACGGCGGCTGGGGCGATACCGACAAAAGCCATTCCAATATCAGTACGACGTCGCTTGGGTGGGCAGCTTTTGGGGCGGCCAAAAGGGACGCTTTTTATCCTGAGACGGTGCTGAGAAGCAAGCAGTGGCTGCAGCGGGCTTGCGGGTCCAACTTAGCCGGTTGGGAGGGCGACTTGGCGGAAGCCATTCGCCGTCGCTACGGCAAGGATCGGACTTTTTCAGTGCCCATCTTAACGGCGTGTATTCTTTCGGACCGGTTGGGGAAGGACGGTTGGCAGGAAGTGCCTGCGCTGCCTTTTGAACTCGCGGCGTTTCCTCACAGCCTCTACGGGCTGCTGCAAATGCCCGTGGTCAGTTACGCACTGCCGGCGCTCATCGCGATTGGGCGCGCGATTCATCGACATGCGCCCACAAAAAATCCACTGCTCCGTTTTGTTCGCAACAGACTGGAGTGCGTTGCGATGAGAAAGCTGGAAAGTATCCAGCCCGAAAATGGAGGGTTTCTTGAGGCAACGCCCCTGACGAGTTTCGTTTTGATGAACCTTGCGGCCATCGGGGAAACGGAATGCCAAACCGCTCGACGAGCGGCTGCTTTTTTGAGGGCATCGATGCGGCCGGATGGCAGCTGGCCGATAGACACAAACCTCTCTACGTGGGTGACAACCTGGGCAATCGGAGGCCTCCAGAGGCAGTCTAATCTTCTTTGTTATGAGGTGCGTTCTACTCTGAGGGACTGGCTGTTGGGACAGCAGTACCTGCAGCGGCATCCCTACACAAACGCAGCGCCCGGCGGCTGGGCGTGGACGGATCTTCCCGGCGGTGTTCCTGATGCAGACGACACACCCGGAGCTCTGCTGGCCTTGCTGGGGCTTGGGACGATCGATTCTCGCCTTCGCCGGGCTGGAGAGCTTGGGACGCGCTGGCTGTTGGGGCTTCAAAACAGGGACGGCGGCATTCCCACGTTCTGCCGGGGTTGGGGGACTCTTCCCTTTGATCGGAGTGGCGCGGATCTGACCGCACACGTGTTGCGAGCGTGGAGTGCGTGGCTGCCGCAATGGGAGGGAGTGTTTCGCGAGCAGGTCACCAAGGCCATCTACCGGGGGCTTGTGTTTCTTCAAAAGCAGCAACGTTCTGAGGGTACATGGGTCCCGCTCTGGTTTGGAAATCAGGACGCGCCTTCGGAGGAGAACCCCACGTGGGGAACGGCTCGGGTCGTTTTGGCGCTGAGAGAGCTTCGGGACCGGGGTTTAGAGCTGACCCCTGAGATGGTCCGGCGGGGCGAAAACGCGTTGGTGGCTCTTCAGCAGGAAGACGGGGGTTGGTCAGGGGGGAAGGGGCTTGGGTTGTCGAGTTCGGTGGAAGAAACGGGGATCGCCCTAGAGGCGCTTGCGGGTACTTCTCACGTGGGAGCGGTCGACCGCGGTGTACGTTGGGTAGTGGAGCGTGTTGAGGACGGACGCTGGACTGAGAGTTCCCCCGTCGGTTTTTATTTTGCCAAGCTTTGGTATTACGAACGGCTATATCCGCAGCTAACGACGGTTGCGGCGCTTGGAGCGGTGCTGCAGGGGACGGTCGAGAGTACGGATGATTTGGCCAAAGAGCCTTCCGAAAAGGAGCCCTTGGCCGTTCTCAAAACGTGGTCTCCGTTTTAAGCCGCAGCGAACTGGAAGTGAGGTTTTTATGAAAATGGAAGCTGTGCGGCGCGTATTCGAAGAAAATTTTTCAGAGCGGGGAGAGATCGGTGCCTCAGTGTCAGTTTGGCTTGAGGGAAAAGAGTTGGTGGGATTGGGCGGCGGGTTTCAGGACAGGGAACAAACGGTGCCCTGGGATGTGACGACGCCGGTGCTTGTTTGGTCAGCGACTAAGGGGCTTTCTGCGGCGTGTTTGCTGCACGCATTGGAGGGCGCTCGACTTCCCCTTTCTGCGCGAGTTTCTCATGTGTGGCCTGAGTTTGGGGCGGCTGGCAAAAAAGATGTAACCATCGAAATGCTTCTCCAGCACCAGGCCGGATTATGCGCTCTGGATGGCGCACCGGCCGTTGAGGACTGCGCTGCGGTTTTTGCCGCCCTTGCCGCGCAACAACCCTCCTGGAATCCGGGATCGGCCCACGGTTATCATCCGCGCACTTTTGGTTTTCTGGTGGACGCGGTGCTCCGGAAGCTCACCGGCGGCGAGACACTCGGGGCGTACTGGCGAAGGGTCTTTGGAGAACCTCTTAGTTTGGAGTTTTGGATTGGCACGCCCGAGGATGTGCACGCCCGAATCGCGCCGGTTTTTGCTCCGAAAGGGGTGATGCCAAAAGGCGACCCTTTTTTCACGGCGTTCATGACAGCCGGATCGTTGACGTCCCGTTCGTTTGCTTCCCCAAAGGGGCTGCACTCGGCCGGGGCGATGAACACACGGGAAGCACGGATGGCCTCCTATCCGGGGTTTGGGGGGATTGGGACGGCCAGTGCGGTGGCGAAATTCTATGCGATGATGGCTTGCGAAGGAACGTTGGAAGGGAGGCGTTATTTTAAACCCGAGACGCTTTTGCCGCTGCAGCAAACAAGAGTCCAGGGACAGGACAGGGTATTGTGTATGGAGACGGCATTTTCGTGCGGGTTCATGCGCGACCCGGTCGAAGCTTCGGGGGTGAAGCTGCGCCAGACCTTTGGGCCTAGCTCGCGGGCCTTCGGGCATCCTGGTGCGGGCGGGAGTGTGGGTTTTGGCGACCCGTCCGTAGGCTTGGGTTTTGCGTATGTCATGAACCAAATGGAGCCAGGCGTGTTGCCCAATTTCAGGGCGCAAAGTCTGGTGTCTGCCTGTTTTGAAGAGGCTTCGAGGGAAGCGCTCTGATCCTGAAAATTGGGGCTTGGCAGTGAAGAAAAAGAAAGCTTCGGCAGGACTTGTTAGGGTAGGTTCTGCGCTTCCTTGTCCGTTCCATTTTTGTTTCCACCCTCCAATAACCGCATGTCTCCAGCTCAACGCATCGCCCAACTGCGCTCGGAAATCCTTGAGCACGACCGGCGCTATTATGTCGAAGCCGAGCCCCTGATCTCTGACCAGGCCTATGATGGATTGTTCCGGGAATTGCGTGAACTTGAGGCGCAGCATCCGGAACTGGCGACGCCCGATTCACCCACGCAACGCGTCGGTGGCAAGCCCTCGGAGGGTTTCGTTCAGGTGGCTCATCGTGTCCCGATGCTTTCACTCGACAATTTGTACGCAGACAAGGACGGACCTGTAGCGCTCGCAAAATGGATTCATTCTGTGGAGAAATTGCTGCCTGGTGCAACGTTGGAATGGTTCGTAGAGCCGAAGGTGGACGGTGTTGCCGTGAGCTTGTCGTATGAAAACGGGATTTTTAGTCTTGGCGCGACTCGCGGCGATGGGGAGCGGGGAGATGATATCACCCAAAATCTTAAGACGATCCGAAGCCTGCCCTTACGCCTTAATGGGGCACCGCAGTTTTTGGAAGTGCGAGGTGAAGTTTACATTCCCCTCGATGCCTTTGAGCGGTGTTGCGAGGAAATGCGGGCAGCGGGCGACGAACCATTCGCCAACCCGCGCAATGCTGCGGCCGGATCTCTTAAACTACTTGACCCAAAAGTAGTGGCGCGTCGGCCGTTGGATGTTTTCCTATACGGTCTTGGAGAGGTTTCGGAGGACGGTCCGCTCACGCAGGAGGCTCTCGTTGGGTGCTTGGCGAAGCTTGGATTCCGCACCTTGCCGTTTCATCGTCTGTGTCGCTCTGCGGCGGAGGTGGTAGATGCAATCGCGGCGTTGGATGGAGTTCGGGACGGGTTCGGATTTGAGACGGACGGGGCTGTGATCAAGTTAAACCGGATTGATCTGCGCGGGATTGCGGGAAGTACGACACGCGCTCCTCGTTGGGCCCGTGCTTACAAATTTGTCCCCGAACAGGCAGAGACGGTGCTGCACAATATTACAATTCAAGTGGGGCGCACAGGTGCCCTTACTCCCGTGGCTGAGTTGGAGCCTGTGTTTTTGCGGGGCAGTACGATTTCACGGGCCACGCTCCACAACGAGGATGAGATCCGTGAAAAGGACATTCGAATAGGGGATACCGTGGTGATTCAAAAGGCTGGTGAGGTGATCCCGGCTGTGGTCGAAGTCGTTTTGAGCAAGAGGCCGGCAGGAGCTGAGCGGTTTGATTTTGCAAAACACGTTGGCCACAAGTGTCCGACCTGTGGAGGTCCCATTGAGCGGGATCCCGAGTTTGCGGTCTGGCTGTGCCCCAATATTCGCTGCCCGGCTCAACGCACCCGTCGGCTTGAATATATGGCCAAACGCACCGCTTTGGATTTGGAAGGGTTGGGCGGAATTGTGGCAGACAAACTTGTGGAACGGGGCGTGGTGATGGATCCCCTGGACTTGTTTGAATTGGAAGGGGAGCAAAAACTACAGCCGATTTTGGCCGGTCTAAATTTGGGGACGGACTCGGACCCCAGGGTATTCGGGGCAAAAAATGCGGCCAAGCTTGTGGAGGCGATCCGCCGTGCGCGGAGCCTCCCCCTCGCACGCTGGTTGCATGCGTTGGCGGTTCCCGAGGTTGGCGAAACGATTGCCCACGATCTTGCCTCAACACACGCGGACATTCCCGCAATTGCATCCTCAGACCTGCTCCAAATGGTGGTGCGCCGAGAGGAACTCAGGCAGGTTGCGGAAGCTGCGAATCCCAAGGGGAGAAAAAACAAGAACGTCTCTGCGCAGGAGAATGCGGCTCTCGGCGATGCTCACAAGGCCGCGCTTAGTGAACTGGAGACCATCGAATCAACGCTTTTGACGCAGGGGTTTGCCGAAAAATCAAAACGTAAAGATGCGACGGTGGGTGTTGTTTGCACGGTGGGTCCTGTGGTTGCGCGGGCTGTGCTGAGTTATTTTGCATCAGAAGAGGGCCGTCGTTTACTGCAGAAGCTGGATAAACTCGGCATCCGCCCCACAGCAGTCGAAGCGGGAGTAAAAGCGTTGGCCGGCAAAACTTTTGTCCTGACGGGAAGTCTTCCCACCTTGTCGCGGACGGAGGCGGCCGACAAGATCCGCGCGGGGGGCGGCAACGTGGGTTCCTCCGTAAGCCGCAAGACGGATTACGTTGTGGCAGGGGATGAGGCTGGATCCAAGCTGGAGTTGGCTCGGGAGCTTGGGATCAAGGTGATCGACGAGGGCGGACTGCTGGAACTTCTCGGGGGTGATGCGGCGGCGAGCAAGGTGGCTGAAGATGCCTTCGGAGCCGGGCCCGCGGCTCAGGCAGAGTTGTTTTAAGGTGGGTTGGGGCGCACAATGCCCTGAATGCCAGCGAGCTTCAGTAGGGGGCTGGGTAATAACGTTCCTTTGGGTCGAACGCCTTGCGGCTTTTGAAGATGGGTCCAGGTTTTTTGGTCAGCAATTGTGCCCGTTCGAGCACAAACTCGGGATAGGTTGCGTTGCTCGCAGGCTCGTAAACGTCTTCGCCTGAGAAGCGGCCGAACAGTTTGTATTCATACCCGTTGTCGGACCCTAGCGTGTTGAGTTGGCGGTCGGGGGCCAGCATACGGTCCTCGTTCAGCACCACGAGTCGTGAATCGATCCATGGCTCCCGAGGTGCACGCAAATACCCCCACATTTTGTAATCCACTTTGTAGTAACGCCGCCCGACGAAGTAGTTTCCTTTCGGCTCGTTTTGGATGTTCTGTTCCATCGTCGCCCGGGCAAGGCGAAGGTCGCGGGCTGAGGGGCCGGTTTGACAGGCATTCAGAGCGAGAGCTGTCAGCAGGAGAAATAAAATCTTTGTTTTCATAGGGATCAGGGGGTGCGCCGATTTCTGGGCGTCGTGGAATCACTGCGGATACTGCGTAACAGGGCAGGCCGTCTTTTGAGGTGGCTCGTGAGACATTCAATCGCATGGACTGTCTCCGGACTGACATGGTGTTCCATTCCTTCCACGTCGTGATGGATGACCTGAGGATCAAGCCCTAGGAGATGAAGAAAGTCGCTGAGCAGTTGGTGCCTCAGGGTGATATTGCGTGCGAGCTCCTCGCCTGCGGTGGTTAGAACCAAGCCACGGTATTTTTCGTACTTTAAGAGCCCATCTGCGTCGAGTTTCTGCACCATGTTTGTGACGCTGGCTTGAGAAATGGAAAGGCGCTGGGCGATGTCCACGACACGGGCATACCCTTTGGTATTGATGAGCTCCAGAATCTGCTCGAGGTAGTCCTCGACGGCGGAGGAGGCGTGGCGTTTTTGGGACCGTGGGGGCATGAAGGGGAAGGGTACCGCTTCTTGGGAGGGCGGTCAACGTGCGGGGCGGGGGTGAGGCGGAGGGAGAGAGGTAGGAGGGTGCAAGAAAGTTAGGCGTGGCTAACTTCGCCTTGACAGCCGCCGCTCGAGGTCAGAATATGAAAATGTGCGATGGTTAGGAAAAAAGGAGGCGGGGGATGTCCACACCGCAACGCATGAGGAGTTGAGAAACAGCCTTCCAGAGGTGCATTCGAGTGTGCCTGTGCAAAGGACTGGTTCGCTATTGCGCCAGTTTTTGGCGTTTGCCGGCCCTGGATGCCTGATCTCGGTGGGGTACATGGATCCCGGAAACTGGGCGACCTGTATCGCGGGCGGGTCCAAGTTCGGGTACGCCTTGCTTGGGGTGGTGTTTGTTTCAAACCTGATGGCGATGTTGTTGCAGGCTCTTTCAGCGCGTCTGGGTATTGTATCCGGGCGGGATCTGGCTCAGGCGTGCCGTGAGCAGTATCCGCCGGCCGTGGGATACGGGCTGTGGGTGTTGTGCGAAATTGCGATCATCGCGTGCGATCTTGCGGAGGTGATCGGAACCGCGTTGGCGATGAAGTTGCTGTTTGGCATCCCGATGGTGCTGGGAGCCGTTCTGACGGTGCTCGATGCTTTGCTGGTGCTGCTTTTGATGCGACGCGGATTCCGCTGGTTGGAGGCGTTTATATTTTCATTGATTGTGATGATCGCGGGATGTTTTGCCGTCCAGCTTGCGATGGCGTCCCCTCAATTGAGCGAATTGTTCAACGGTTTTTTCGATCCTACCGCGCCAGTGCGCAATCCGGAGATGCTCTACATTTCGATCGGGATTTTGGGTGCCACGGTGATGCCCCACAACTTGTACCTGCATTCCTCCATCGTGCAAACGCGTGCTTTCGAGCGAAATGAGGCAGGGCGGCGACACGCGATTCGATGGGCGACGTTAGACAGCACACTGGCCCTCGGGCTGGCGCTCTTTGTAAACGCCGCGATTCTTGCCTTGTCGGCAGCCGTATTTTACAAGAGTGGCCGGACGGATGTCGCTGAGATTCAGGATGCTTACCAGTTGCTGAGCCCGCTTTTGGGAACGGGTTTGGCGGCAACTTTGTTTGGGGTGGCACTCCTCGCGAGCGGTCTGAACTCGACGGTGACCGGGACGCTCGCCGGGCAAATTGTCATGGAGGGATTTCTGCACCTGCGTTTAAAGCCGTGGGCGCGACGTTTGTTGACTCGTGGTCTTGCGGTCATTCCTGTGGTGTTTGTAAGCGCACTTTACGGTGAGCACGGCACGAGCCGTCTCTTGGTGTTCAGCCAGGTAGTGCTCTCTATGCAGTTGCCCTTCGCGGTCATTCCCCTCGTCCAATTTGTTTCGAGCGGAAAGGTGATGGGAACACTGGCGATCCCTCGCTGGCTGTCGGCCGTCTCCTGGGTGGTGTCCGGCGTGATCGTGCTACTCAACATTCTCCTGCTGCGAGAAATGTGGTGAAGCGTGCGGTCGTGCCGCGTCGCCTGTTTATCTTTTGGGCCCTGGCGGGGAGGGCGCTGGCGCCTTGGGCAGGGCTTTGGTAGCAGGCGCCGGATCTTGAGGAGCTTCGTCGGACTCGGAATCCATCGCTGAGGGGTCTGCCTCCGAGCGTTCGCGGCGAGTGAGGATACGTGGTTTCCAGACGGGTTTGGACAACTTTCCTTCAGCGGCGTATTCGAGGAGTTTGCTGACGGGAAAGAGGACTATGCCGGGAAGGCTTCTGGCGTTTACACGTGCGTAGAACTGCATGGAGTCGTCCATAAAACGGAGATCGCCGTGTCCGCGAAGGGTAAAGCTTGTGCCGTCGACATGCAGGTTGCGGGTATTAAAAACGCCGTCTTTGATGGTGAATGAGGCCGTTGCTTTGTGGGCGGTGCTTACGCCAAGGCCTGGAATTACCGTATTGAGGAGGCCTGAGAGGGGGCCAAGAAAGGGAATGAGGAACACATTTCCATCCGTGATGGAAAGTTGTCCTGATCCATCAACTTTGCGCGCGTTGTCGTCATCTCCTTTCCAGAGGAAAGAGCAGTTAAGGCGTCCCTTTGAATCGTCGTAGTCTGCGTACATTCGGCTCAGCGCGGCGAAATCCATGTTGGTGATGTAGAGGGAAGCTTTGTGCGGCGCGCTATCGGGTTTGACGGCGATATCAACGTTGCCGTCGATTTTGCCCCCAAAAAGTCGGCCGTTGACCGAGGTGAGTTGCACCCTGTGGGGTGTGAAGAGCAATTGTGCCGAGATCTCTTCGACTGGCAGGGTTTTGCCGGCGAAGTCGTAGTCCATGCCGCCTTTGCACTCGAGGGTTACGGCGATGTTTGTGTGTTCTTCTGATTGCGGCTTTGCCGAACCGCGGACCGTTACCAGGGGGGCGGGGCCTTTGAAGCGGTAGGGTGAAACGTAGGGCACCCAATCCGGTTCTACCATCATCATGGCTTCGGTTGGGTTCAGGCGCGCTTTGATGTCATGCAGAAAAAGGCTGTTGGTGACGGTGTCGTAGGTGACGGAGCCCTCCCCGACGCCCTCCTTCCGTTTGAGTTGGAATGGGCCAAAGTTCCAGGCCCCGCCTTTTAAGGAGAGTGCCGTTGTGAATTTTTCAAATGGAACGCTCCGGAAGGTGCCCTGCTTCACTTGGACCTTGCCCCAGGCTGTGCACGTCTTGAAGTCGGGCGCTGGCCCCTGCGCTTCGAGTTGAACGGTCACAGGTTCGTCAGTTTGCAGCCAGTGGATGGGACTGTTGGCGGGTTGTTCGGGCAGCGCCAGTGCGAGGAGCGGCAGGGGAAGCGTGCTGGTGACCTTGGCTCGGAATTCCTCGGGGCTGCATAAAACGTCCCCCTTCAAGAGTCCGCGTTTGTGTTTTATTTCCAACTCCCGGATCGACCATTTGTTTCCCTCCCATGAACCGATGGCGTTCAGAGATTCGAGAGGCTCCCTTTTCCAAAAGAAACTTTTGGAGTTAATAGAACCGGTGATGCGGGGCGGTTGGTCGGAGTTGAGGTTGCCTTCCAGATGAGCACGGATCGAAGGGCGGTGCTGGAATTGGAGCATTTCGGGTGGGAGCGCATGGCCGAACACGGCGGCTAATTTGCAGGGGTCGAGGGTGGATTCCATTCGGGCCTCAATTTCTCCAGACGGGTTCCAGCGCCCGACTGCGTGGAGGCTGCCGCTTTTATCCTCGAAGTTCATCTCTTGCAGATCCAACGCCTTATCGTGCCAGGCTGCAGAGAGCGAAAAGTTGTCTAAGGCATAACCTCGAACGGTAAATTCGTCCGCTTCGATGTGGGCCGTGGCGCTCACCGAGCCAGGTGCCGCCATGTCGCCGCTAAATTGAAAGCGGATTATCGGGGATTCGCTGCGCCACTCGATGGACTGAAGTTCGCGGATCGCTTTTTCAGCCATCGGCAACCACGCGGGGGAGTTTGTGGAGTCCGTCTCTGCGAGGGAGGCTGGGTTTGAAATCCAGCCTTCTGCGCGCAGTTTGATTCCGAGCGCGCGCGCTTCGGCATGAACAAGGCGGACTTGTTTTTCAGGCAGCAGCAACCTTGCCTGTAGGCGGGTGATTTCGAGGCGCTGGCTTTGCGGATCGCGGCGGTTGAGGGGAAGCGAGAGCCGGGCGTTGCGAAGCTCCAGAGCGCTCACAAAGGGCCGTTTTTTAATAAGACGGCTCCAGTCGATGTTGAGCGTGAGATGATCGATCTCAGCTAAAATTCGCTGGTGGTCATTGGCATCAAAGATCGCGACTTCCCGTGCCACAAAGCCGTGGAAGGGATCGGCGGTAAGTTTTTTAAAGGCAATTTCGATGCCCTGCTCTCGGAATTCGGCAAAAATACGCTCGCGCCAACTGCGCGTGAGGCCCCTTTTTGCGCCATACCACGCAGCCCAGAGCAAGGAGGCGCAAAGCAGAATTAGAACGGTTTGAAAAAAGCGGCGCAGACGCGGTCGGGACATGAGCAGTACACCTTAAATCATGACGTTAGCCGAAGCAGTGGAAAAGTTGTTCCAAAGACTGTTGTATCAGAGCAAACGACAAACGTTGTCTGGCGAATTCGAGAGCTTGTTCGACAGCGATTTCCCGGTCGTGGCCGTGGTCTAGTAACCGAGACACGGAATAGAGGACGTCGGGAGTTGAGGTTCGCGGGTCGCTCAGTTCCGGAAAAATGATGCGCTCGGTGATGCCATTGCCTCCGACGCAGGGGATGCGGCAAAGGAGAGCATCGCCCGCCACGCGGCCTGCCCCGCCGCTTGCATCCAGTTGAACAACCATTTTGTGCGTTGCCATTTTGCGCAAATATTCGACGTGGGGAAGACGGCGTTCAATGACGCGCAGGAGCCCGTTCGGGTATCCTAGTTGACGCAACCAGCGTCGCCCGCGCCAGCCATCGAGGTTGAATACGGTGAGCGGCTCGTACATTTGCGAAACCACGTCCTTCAGCCCCATCAGTGCAGTGAGGTGTCGGTGGGAAACATCGGAGCGGTCCCAAGTTCCCAAAAAGATGCCCTGCCGTTCTTCGGGTCGGATTGAAAAGTCCCATTCTGTGGATTCAATGGGCAAGGGCATCGGAATGTTTTCAACATGCATGATACCGCCGCCTCGGAAAACAGGCTCAAGATCGGAGGTGACTGCGAGTGCCCCGTGGGCTCGGGAACAAATTTCGCGGAAGAGGCTCAGATCGGAGGGGCTGCGAAGAACGTTTTCGAGTTCGAAAGAGCCTGGTCTCTCCCAGGCGAGGATGATGGTTTTCCCGGCGCGCCGCAGGTTGATGACCGTTTGACGGCATGCCTTGAGGTTGCGATGGAGGACAAGCAGGACGCGGCGTTCGTGTTCTGGGATGGAGGAGTCCCTCCGGTAGTAGCCGCCACCGGTGCAGGCCGCGAAAGCCCGGTATCCCAGAGGCGTGGGGGTGAGAGGGTCGGGTTTTCCGGCGAAGTCGGGGAAAAGCTGGTCGGGATCTTTACTGCCGGGATTAAGAACACAAAGCTGCATGGCGAAAGGTGCGTAGGGTGGAGAGGTGCCTCAGTAGGAAAAACGAATTGGAAAAGATTTCGTCGTCGGACTCTAGCCGAAGATTTCTCGCTCCACACTAGTTATGTCCACCAATGGGTGGGGCGCCTGTTTACTCAAAAGTTTCGACGCGAGGAAGGGTTGGTTAGGGGCGAGTAGAAAAGATCGTCAAGTCGGATTGAAATTTTGGGTGAGTGGCAGTCGTGGGCCACCCTTGTTCGATCGGGTGCGGTTCTTGAGAATCATTTAATAATCTGTCTGTTGAGAGATCTGGTTTTCTTGTAACCAAGGAGTTCTTCCCATGGCTCTCATTACTTCCTCCAAATCCCAGTCCGCGTATGATGTGATTATTGTGGGCTCGGGCGCCGGCGGCGCTCAAATGGCTTATACCCTTTGCTTGGGGGGGCTTAAATGCGTCATGCTCGAAGCCGGCCGGAACTACCAGCCCGCCTTGGAAACCCCGATGTTCCAGAGGCCGGACCAAGCCCCCTTACGGGGCCTCCCAACCCCGGACAAAAACTTCGGCTTCTTCGACTCCACCATCGATGGCGGTTGGCAGGTGCCCGGAGAGCCCTACACGCAGGCGTCCGAAAAAAAGGAGGAACAGTTCCATTGGTGGCGTCCCAGGATGCTCGGCGGCCGCACTAACCACTGGGGCCGCATCTCCCTGCGCAACGGTCCCTACGACTTCAAGCCGCGCTCCAGGGACGGGCTGGGCTTGGACTGGCCCATTTCCTACGTCGATGTCGACCCTTACTACACCAAGGTGGAAATGCTCATAGGCGTGTACGGCACCAATTCGGGCCTTGAAAACACGCCGGATTCCCCTGCCGGTGTCCTTCTGCCGCCCCCCAAGGGCCGCGCGGCAGAATTGCTGTCCCAAAAGTTCGGAAAAAAACTCGGCGTCCCCTTCCTTTCTATCCACAGGGCGATACTGACCCGCCCCCTTGATGCGGAAACCATTCCCGCCAGACTCCACCCAAACAATCCATGGGCGCAGCGGATCGTCGCGGATTCGATGCGCGCCCGGGCCGCCTGTTTTTGGGCGACTGATTGTGGGCGCGGTTGCAGCACTGGCGCGAATTATCAGTCAACAACGGTCCACATTCCCCCGGCCCTCGCGACAGGCAACCTGGACATCATCCCTAACGCGCACGCTCGCGAAGTGTTGGTGAACGCCGAGGGCAAGGCCACCGGGGTTCTTTACATTGACAAGACCACGGGGCAGGAACAACGGGTGTCTGCGCGCGTGGTTGTCCTTGCCGCAAGCAGTGGGGAGACGGTGCGGATTTTGCTCAATTCCAGGGGCGGTCGCGGGCTTGCAAACTCCAGCGGACTGGTGGGCAAGTACATTATGGACACGGTTGGCACGAATGTGTCCGGCCAAATTCCGCTGCTTGAAAACTGCCCGCCTTACAACGAGGACGGGGCGGGGGGCTCCCACTTTTACGCCCCCTGGTGGCTTTATCAGAACCAGGCCGCCGGCAAAATGGACTTCGCCCGCGGCTACCACATCGAGATGGGCGGTTCGCGAAAAATGCCGAACGGGAGCAACCCGGTTCCTGACGACCTGATTCAGGGTCTTTACGGCACCAAACTCAAGGAGGCGGCCCGCCGGTATTACGGCTCGCTGGTTTCGTACTCGTGCCGGGGCGAGATGATTCCAAATAAGAGCAGTTTTTGCGAACTGGATCCCACGTTGAAGGACAAGTGGGGCATCCCCGTGCTGCGGTGGCATTGGAAATGGAGCGAGCAGGAGCTCAACCAAGTCGCGCACGCCCGGAAGACCTTCTCAGAGCTGATTGAGTCCATGGGTGGAACCGTGAGCAAGAACGCCTCGGACAAGCCGCTCGAGTTCATTGAGCCGGGCGGAAAAGTCATTCACGAGGTCGGGGGCGCGATCATGGGCGAGAGCGCCAAAGATTCCGTGTGCAACTCGTGGAACCGGACTTGGGATGTGAAAAACCTGTTTATATCCGACGGCGCCCCTTTTGCGTCCAACTCGGACAAAAATCCTACGCTGACAATCATGGCGCTGTCCTGGCGCGCGGCCGATCACATCCTTGAAGAGGCACGGCGCGGCAACCTTTAGCTTCTGCATTTCAAGGGAAACCCACCTTCATGAACACGCCTAACTCAAACAGATTGTCCCGCCGGGCCGTTTTTCAATGGTTCGCTGCTACGGCCGCCGCGCTGAGCGCCGGGGAGGCTGCACTTTTTGGCGCAGAGTCCCCGCTTCTTCAGAGCGCCAAGCCCCCAGCCAGCACGGGTTATGGGACCGATCCCGAACTGCTGCGCGCCTACAAACCCGGAGAACTCTGGCCTCTGACGTTCAATCCAGTCCAGAAGGCCTGCGTCGTGGCTCTGTGCGACGTCCTTTTGCCTGCGGATCATCTCGGGCCGTCGGCGAGTTCGCTGGGGGTGCCGGAGTTTGTTGACGAGTGGGTGAGCGCCCCGTACCCCGTCCAGCAGGAGGATCGTCCTCTGATTTTGGAGGGGTTGGCATGGATGGTTTCCGAGGCGGCCTCGCGGTTTCAGCGGGAGGTTCCAGCCCTGGAGGCCGCGCAGTTGGAAGCTTTGTGCGAGTCGGTTTGCCAACCTGAAAGGGTGCGGGCCGGGTTTAAAAACGCCGCACGTTTCTTCCACAAAATGAGGGGCCTTGCGATGGGAGCGTATTTCAGCACCCCGGCTGGTTGGGCTGCGATCGGATACGTTGGAAACACGCCCCTTGCTAAGTTCGACGGTCCGCCTGCGGAGGTTCTGGGAAAACTCGGGGTTGAACAGACTGTGGAATGAAGTCCAGGTGGGCGCACGGGGGCTCGGTTTTTGTCGGGAGGAGAAATCACACTTGGTTTGAGGTAGGAACCACACTTGGGTTGAGCTGAAACGATATAGAGGAGGCTTTGATAAATCGCTGGATTTTTGAAATAACGATTGCGCCTGCGTCTTGAACTTACTAGTCTTTTGGCCCTCAAGAAAAGGAGTCTTAGCTCAATTGGTTAGAGCGCCGCCCTGTCACGGCGGAGGTTGCGGGTTCGAGCCCCGTAGACTCCGCTCCTTTTTTAAGGAGCAAACCCCTTCAAATCAACGGTTAGGCAATTTTATTGGCCAGCCTAGGGGGAAATCCTATTTTTGCGTTTTTGCGCGATTTCGAGGGTTTTTATCTGTTTTCTAGGGGTTTTATGGGCTCTTTTTTGTGCATTTCTGTACCCTGTTGATATTCAGGCGCATGCAGAATTTTGATGTTCATTCTGAGGGGCTTGCGCGGTTATCGTCCGGATCATAAGGGGTCGAAGAAAAAGGGTGCGCAAACAACGCTGGAGCGCGTAGCGGTTTCGCTCCGCCATGATTATGGCGGCCGAATCTGGATCGACGGCGATAACGGTGGCAATACGGGCTTTGGTTTCGATAGAGGCGAGTCGGGCCTGCTGCATCGAGGGGGCGAGATGCGGAAAGCTTGCAAGCGCGATCTCCGTGAGACGCTCCCAGACTGGGCCGAGCTCGGCAGGGATTAAAGGGCGAGAACGGTTTTTCTTGGGCGGACGCGAGGCGGCATGCCTCATGTATTCGGCATCCTGAGCGTCGGAGATGCGCCGGGAGCGTCCTACAAACGAGCACCCAAGCAACTTTCGATCAATAAGTCGGTTCACCTTGCCAGGGGTCACGGCAAGCTTCTGTGCGATTTGTTCGGGAGTGTAGTATTCGGCGAGGGCCATAAATTTCAGAGTAGGTTGGTCTGAGGCTCCTCATCGGGAAGCCGGTGGATCAGATAGGTCGTAAAACCGCGTTTTTGCGGGCCTTTGCGAATGTGCAGCTGGAACTCCTTCGCAAAGTGTTCCCAATTCTCGGCAATCCGGCCAAGGTAGATGCCTGTGCTCCGCGGGCTTGATAATAAATCAGCCGCCTTGCGCCAGTTCGGACACTCGGAGTGCGTGAGCCTGCCGCTCAGTTCAAGGGCCGTCCCCCTCCAGATACGCCCTTCGTCGGCCACCAAAACGAAGGCTGAAATCGCCGCTTGTATCAGTTCGGCAAGAATCAGCTCAGGGTTGTTGTGTTGCAGTTTTCTGAAGCAGACGGGATTCAAATAGCTCCTGACGCCCGTGCGTGTCTGACGGAGGTGCTCGGGAACCTCCCAGTCCTCAAGGTCAGCCACCAAGTGCGGAAGTTCCTCCGCGATCGCGGCGCAGTAAGCCGCCCGCTCGGCATCCGTGCTCGTCGGCATGGGAGAGTCCGCCGGATTACAACGGAAAATATGAAGTTTGTCGGCTATGTCCGGTGTGGTGTCCGGGAGTACCAAAAGGTCCTTGTCTTCGTCGTTCGCGAGGATGAAAAGACGTCCGAAAGGGTGGAGTGTGACTGGGGTCCGACCCTTGGGATGGAAGGAGACGTTGCCCGAGAACAGGTAGCTTTTGATGTTGCTTGCGAAAGTGCGTCGGACCTCCGCCCGCGAGGAGCCCGGACGGTCGTCGATTTTCCAGAGTTCGCCGTTGAGAAGTTCGCCGTTGAACCCCTCGGCATTGGCGCTGAAAGCTTTGAAAGCGTCCACCACACGCCCGCCAAGAATGGGAGCGATGACTCGTTCGAAAAGGAAGGTCTTCCCGCAGTTGATCGGGCCCACGATGATACACGCCTGTGCGGGACGCACATTCCGAGAATCTTGAAGGCAAAGCTGCAGGGAGTCGTAGGAAAGTTTGAGGTGCGCCAGGAGCGTCCAGAGTTGGTCTTCACCCGACTCCGGGGTGATCAGAAGCCGGCGCATGAGCTCGTAAATGACGGGCCAGCGAGCTCCAAATTCAACCGAGGTGCAATCACGGAGGGCGGGTGAGATGGGGCGGGGAGAGGATGTGCAGTAGTATCGCTGGCCGTTGAACTCGTGGAGGCCGAGTTTGTAGCCCGGCATGCTGCCGTCGTAGTCCAGGGAGTGGTCGTGGCGGAGCTTGTAAAAGAACAGGTCGAGGTCTTTCTGCTGCTCGATGTTGTTCTCAGCCTTGAGGGTGGAAAGGACGTCTTTTTGAGTGATCCGAACGGCAGTTCCATCCGGGTACTCCTGGATGTAGTTGAGGGAGTCCTTGCGGTAAAAGAACCGTGACAACGTCGGCAGGGTGCAAGGAGGGGCGGAGATAGGAAACTGGAAGATTCTTGAGAAACTCATAGAAATAGCTGTGTGAGTTCTGGCTCCTGCCCCGGGAGAAGGGTGGTGCAGTCGTTGAGGTCGGACACTGGAGAACCGTCATTTTTGGTGAGCCGGGAGAGATCAAACCCGTCAACCTGGCACTGCAGGCTGCCGAGCAGTTTGGCCCATTGCAGGCCGGCTTTTGCGCCCGCTTCGTCAGCGTGCGGTACGATGCGTACGCGGCGCCCGCTGAGGAGCGGTATTGCGTCGGGGTGCAGTGTTTTTACAGAAGCCCCGAGCATTGCAACGGGTTGCCAGGGAGTGGCAGAGCGTTTGGTAAAGGAGCAGAAATAGTGGGCGGCCACGAAGTCTCCAGACCCCTCCACTAGGAGAATGGGGGCGGTTCCCTCGCGAAGGCCGAGGGGCCAGTTTTTTTGCGAGCCCCTGAGGGTGTGTGTTTTGCGTTCTCCGAGTGATTTTGCGCAGGGATAACGCTCGCCATCCATACGGCGGGCTTCTGCGAGTTTGCGAGAGCCATCCAAGACAAGCCACGAGGGAAGACCGCAGACGTTGCCAAAGGCAAGCAGGCCTTCCTTGGACATGGCGGTGATTGTGGAAGTGGGAACGGAACGGAGGTTGGCGACCTGCTCGCAATCTGAGAAGGAGCCGGCCGTGAGTGGGTTGGGGAAGTCGATCATGGGATGAGGCACTTGCGTTGCGGCTGGTTTTCTATGGGTTGCGATGGGGTTGGGGTGAAAGCCGTTGCGGGGAGAAAAGCCGCAGAGTTCCTGATAGCGGTGGATGGCATTCCGGCGGCTGAGGGAGCCAAAGTGCTCTAGGAAAGAGATTTCATCGCCGCCTGCGGCACATTTCCCGTGGCAAATCCACAGCCAGACACCGCGAGTGTGCTGCATGCTAAAAGCGGAGCCGTTGCGTTCGGAGTGGATGGGGCAGGGATGATTGCCGGACCTAGGAGGAGCATCAAAGAGGCCGAGTCTTGCGAGCAGCTCAGGGAGCGGCAGTCGTTGTTTGCAGAGTGCAAGCGTCACAGGCATGGGAGCGTATGTGTGGTCAAAAAGCGGCTGGCCGAATTTCAGAGCGAGGGACGGCAGAGCTCCGGAGGTGGTGGGGGATCATTCGCTTTGGAGGGGTGAGTTTCGCACGTCGGATTTATCGAACGCATGGGTTCACTTGCGTGCATTTTAGGCCAATAAAGTGGACGTCCGAGTGAGGCGATCGAAGGAAGTGGAGGGAGTAGAGGAAGTGGGTAAAAACGAGGGTTCCTTCAGTTTTTACTCTGTAAAAATGCCAAAAAAGGAAGTGAAGGGAGATGCGCCCATATACACCCTATATGTGAGTGTGTGTTCTCTCTTTTGGTTTTGTCTTTTAACTTCCTTCACTTCCTTTTCGGTAAAGAAGAACCCTAAAAATGAATGAGTTAAGTGAAGGAAGTAAGGGAGAAATGGACTTCCTTCCTCCTCCTTCAATTCCTTCATATCCGGTGTTTTTTGGGTGGTTTGTAAGCGTTTTGCTCTCAGCGGCGGGCGGGATAAACCGGTGCCAGTTAAGCAAAAGGTCGGATGTTTAAATGTCGATTTGCTGAGGGCTTTAAAGCGCCCAAAGACCGGCTGATTGCGTGCAGGGGCAGTGGATGGGGTGAGCCTGTAGTTGGGAGATTTTGTGGGTGGCTCGCGCGCGCGTGAATCGGATGGAGACGACCGGAGGATGGGCGAATTTCGATGTAGGGGAGATGCGGAGCTCGGGGGCGCAAAAAACATTGAGAGAACCAGCGGATATGACCATGAAGATCATCAAAGGACCGGTGCAGCGGCCGCAGAAGGTGTGCGTTTACGGGCCGGAAGGCGTTGGAAAGACTAGCTTTGCAGCGCGGTTTCCGAAGCCGCTGTTTTTGGATCTGGAGCGTGGATCTTGCGCGTACGCAGTGGATCGTGTTTATCCCGAGACGTATGGCAAGGTGGAGGAAGTGATGGCGACGGTGCTCCAAGGGGGAACCGGGTATGAAACACTGGTGGTCGACACGTTCGATGCGCTCTGGCAGGTGCTCGGCCGGCAGGTGGCCGCAGCGAAAGGCGTCAAGGGGGTGGAGGAGATTCCTTACGGAAAGGGAGTGGCAATGGCGGCGGAGGGAATGACGAGGTTCTTCCTGCGCGTGGATGCGCTAGTGGCGGCCGGAGTGCATGTGGTGGTCCTGGCGCATAGCGAGGTCAAGAAACACGAGGACGCTGAAGCGGGCGCGAGCTACGACCGGTACATGTTCCGGGTGCAAAAGCTGAGTGCGCATTTGCTGATGCAGGAAATGGACTCGGTGTTGTTCGCGAACTTCGAAACCCGGGTGGTGCAGGATGCGAATGGGAAGGCGCGGGGCGTCGGCGGAAAACAGAGGGTGCTGCATACGGTGCGGACGGCATCGCATGATGGGAAGAACCGGCTTGGGCTTCCGGAAAAGATGAGTTTATGCGGAGAGACTGTGGCGCGTTTGTTAGGCGGACAGCATCCATGGGAGGCTTTGGTGGCGGGATTTACGGACGAGGAGATTTGCGGTTTTTTGGTGAAGAGCGGGTATTTGGGGGCGGGAGAGGATTGGCGGTATGTGGCGCAACCGATCGTGGAAAGGGGTGTGGCGCAACCCGGAAAACTGCGGCAGGCAATGGAGGCGTATAAGGCTGGCGTTGTGGAGGTGGAAGTGCCTGTAGAGAAGCAGGTTGCGTGAATATTTTTAAGGCTTTTCACGGGTTTCATCCGTAGTAATTGCATGGATCTAATGACAAATAAAACGATACGGCACAGTAGTTTGCCGAAGCTGGCGGAGTGTCCGTGTTTTGAGAACAAACCCGGGGAAGCGGGGGCGGCGGCGGCGCGCGGGACGCGGTTGGATGCGGCGTTTCGAGCGGGGCTTTCGCAAGAGAAGAGCACGGTGGAGTTGCTGGTGGAGGAACTCGCGGCGGTGGCGTGGGCTGTGGCCACGGTGGAGGACCTTGCACGCGGGGCGAAGATTCTGAGCGCGGACGAGGAGTGCAAGGTGAGGACGCCGGGGATGGAGCACGTGGGGACTGCGGACGCAATCATTCCGGAGCGCTTTCTGGTGCTGGATCTCAAGAGCGGGCAGGTGCGGAACTACCGCGAGCAGGTGGCGGCGTATGCGCTGGGTTTGATGGAGCAGTATTTTGCCGACCGGTGGACGTGTGTGCTGCTGTTCTGCGATTTGCAAAAGGTGGTGACTCACGAGTTCACGTACGCAGAGGCGGCGGAACTGGTGGAGGGCATCTTGAAGGCGGCGAGGGATCCGGAGCGGAAGCCTGTGTTGTGTGATTACTGCAACTGGTGCGCGTTTTCGACGAGCTGCAAGGCGCGGGTGGAAGCTGTGGTGGAGACGACGGCGCTCATGGTGGCGGTGGAGCGCAATGGCGAGGACGCCCACGGCTGGATGCTGGAGACGATGTTGGAGGACCCGGCCATGGTGGGGAATTTTCTAAAACAGGCGAAGGTGTTTGATGTATTTCGGGAAGCGTTGGAGGAGCGCGTAAAGCAGCTTTTGGAGGAGGATTCCGAGGCGGTGCCCGGGTGGAGGCTGCGGAGTGGAGGAACGAGCGAGGTGGTGTTTGGGGATGATCTGGTGCGGTTGGTGTCGGCGGGGACGATCAGTTGGAGCGGGGTTGTGGGGGCGCTGGGGAATATGAGCGGGAAGAAGTTTCGGGAACTGTGGAGCCGGGAGATGGCGACGGGTGAAATGCCTGCGGTGATTCGGGTGGGCACGGAGCGGAAGGCGTCGCTGGTGGCGGTGAAAACAACAAAAAGCAAAGAGTTTAAGAGTTGAGATTTATGGCAAACTACAAACCAACAGGCGAACAAACGGGGCTGTTAAGCGGGTTGAAAGCCGGAGAGTATCCGGCGCAGATCGTGCAGGTGACGGAGAGGCGCTCGAAGTGCGGGGCCTTTGAGCAGCACGCGTTGCGTGTGCGTGTGGAGGACGCGGCGAACGAGGATTGGGAGGATTTTTGGGAGCGGTTGACGTTCTCGGATACGGCGATGTGGAAGGTGGAGCAGGTTCTGGATGCTGTGGGGTTGAACTCTGGGAAGGAGTGCGATGTTTTGCCGGAACACTGGCTGGACAAGCGGTGCCGGGTGGAGTTGGGGGAACGCGACGGGAAACTGCAGATCAAGCGGTGGAAGCGGAAGGCCGCGGCGCCCGTGGCGAGGAAGATGCCGGATGCTTTGACTCGGTTGAAGGCGGGGCGTGGGGCTGTGGGCGAGGATGTGATCCCGTTTTAGGGGAGATTGCCGGAGGAAGGGTGTGCCGCAGCTGTCTCATTTTTGCCCGGCTACATCGCTCTGTCGTCTGCCGGTTAACTCAAGCGTCAGCCATCTGCACAAGATCCACCTTGGAGGCGGAGTTCGGCGCGTTTCTGAATCAATGACTTCACGAGCGGTTTAATTACGCTACACGAGAGGCGGCCATTGTGGTTTTGTTTGGTTTGGTTGAAGTGCCGGTCTTCTCTCTGCTGTTAGCCTCCCAGCGTCGGCGGCGTTGGGAAAGTTTTTG
>CANJZW010000039.1 GCA_947479475.1 Chthoniobacteraceae bacterium | reverse complement strand
CTCACAAGCGCTCAGGTGGCCTCTCTGACGACCGATCAGGTTGCGGCGCTTTCAAGCTCGCAGGCGGTCTCCTTGACGACCACGAAGGTATCCGCTCTGACAACAGATCAGATTGAGGCGCTGGAAACGGCGGATCTTACCTCGCTGAAGACTTCGCAGGTGGCGGCGCTGAAGACCTCGCAGGTGGCGGCGTTGACGACGGGTCAGGTTGTGTCGCTCACGAGTGCGCAGGCAGCTTCTTTGACCACGGCGCAGATTGGATCGCTCACGAGCGATCAGGTTGTGGCGCTTGAAACGGAAGATATTGCTTCGCTGAAGACGGCTCAGGTTGTGGCGCTGAGTACCACTCAAATGGCGGCGGTCACGACTAGTCAGGTGGCGGCTCTCACGACAGGTCAGGTCGTTGCGCTTACGACGATTCAGATCAAAGCCCTAACAACGGATCAAATCGTTTCCCTAACAACGCTACAAGTGCCGGTTCTGACGACGGCTCAGGTTGCGGCGCTGAGCACTAGTCAGGTGTTTGCGATGGAAACCCAAGATATTGCAGCTTTGACTAGCAGGCAGGTTCCATCCCTCAGTACTGCAGCAATACAAGCGCTCTCGACAGGTGAAGTCAGTGCGTTGACAACAGGCGCCTTCACTTCACTGAAGACATCTCAGTTGGTAGCTCTGACGACAGAACAAGTGGTGGCAATGACCACACGCCAGCTCACCAGTTTAAGCACAACTCAGTTAAAAGCCTTCACCGCGAGTCAGGTTATGGCGATTACTTCCGAACAGCAATCGTCTCTGACTGTAGCGTCCCAGTGGAACGCTCTTTATCCATCGCTGAGAAGATCCTAGATTGGCTGAAGAGCTCTCACTGATATAATTAGTTTTGAGAAAAATAAGAGTGTTCCTTTAAAGGTTGTATAGTTCCTCAATGCTCCCATATCACTCGGCTCTAAGAGCCTTTGTCGTGGTTGCGACGCACCACAGGCGGGTTGTCCCTTCGGACGCCCCCCTGTTGTGCAAGGAATCGGATGCGCAGGGGTCTCTCGTCCGGCTTCTTAATGCGGCAGATTTGGAGGCGAAGCCGCTTTCAAACTGCACGCTGAGGAGCCTCGGGAGGTTGGGGGCGGCGTTGCCAGTGATTGCCCGGAAAAAAAACGGGCATTGGTTTATTATCATCCATGTCGACTCGGCATCGGATGAAAAACATGTTTTCATTCTTGATATCGAGAATGAAGCGGCGGGTGTTCAGAAGATCACTTTCGATCAACTGGCCGAATTCTGGGATTCCTATCTTCTCCTCTGCGGTCCGCAAAAAGAGAAAACGACGCCGGAGGAACCGTTCGGCTTCCGCTGGTTTCTCACGGAGATTCTGAAATACAGGCGCCACTTCCGGGATATCGCGTTAGCGGCTCTCGTGGGCAGCCTCCTTTCTTTTGTCACGCCGCTGATTTTCAGCCTGCTCGTCGATCGTGTGATTCCGCATCGGACTTACAACACGCTCTACGTGGTGGTGCTGATTTTTCTTCTGGCCGCATTTTTTGAGACCTTCTTTTCTCTTTTGCGGCAGAATCTCACCCTGTTGACCACCAATAGGATCGACGCCACCCTTTCTGCCAAGGTCTTTGAAAAGCTGTTGAGGCTGCCGATGTCCTTTTTTGACCGGATGCCGGCTGGCTTGGTTTTTCGCAACCTTCAGCAAACGAGCAATGTCCGCCATTTTTTAACGGGCCGTTTGTTTAACCTCCTGCTGGACGCAATTTCCCTGCCGTTCCTCGTTGTCCTGCTCTGCATTTACAGCTGGAAACTCGCTGCGGTGGTGTTTGCATTCACGGGCATGATCACGGGGGTCATCACTCTGATGCTTCCTGTATATCGGTCTCGCCTGAATGATCTTTATACGGCGGAGGGTTCACGACAGGCGCATTCGGTGGAGGCGATCCATGGAATCCGGACGGTGAAATCACTTTGCTTGGAAGAGCCCATGAAAAAGGCATGGGAGGAAAAAGTGGTTGCCTCAGTGCGCAAGACAAGCAGCGTGGGGCAGTTCGGGATTGTCGGCGGGAGTGTCACGTCCTTTTTGGAAAAGGCGATGAATATTTCCGTGCTGAGTATCGGCGCCGTGCAGGTGTTCAACGATGAGCTCACCCTCGGGGCGCTGATTGCTTTTAATATGCTGTCCAACCGAGTCAGTGGCCCCTTGATCCAGATGGTGAGCCTCATTAACGACTATCAGGAGACGGCCATGGCGGTGCAATTGCTCGCTGGCATCATGAACCACGAGCCTGAACGGGACCCCAATTTCAAAGGTAGCAAGCCTCCCGTCACCGGCCGTCTGGATTTTGAACGAACCACGTTCCGCTATCCGGGGGCCGCGGTTCCAGCTTTGGATCATCTGGACTTTACGGTGATGCCTGGCGAGGTGATTGGAGTCGTCGGCCGTTCAGGGTCTGGGAAAACGACGCTCACACGGATGATTCAGGGAATCCAAGTTCCCACGGAGGGAATCATCAAGTTGGACGGCGTTGATTTACGCCAAATCGATCTGTCCCATATACGGCGAAATATTGGGATTGTTTTGCAGGAGAGCTTTTTGTTCCGGGGTACAATACGGCAAAACATCGCGGCAGCCAACCCGCGGGCGTCTGCAGAGGAGATTGTGATGGCGGCCCGGCTTGCGGGAGCCGAGGAGTTTATCGATCAGTTGCCAATGGCTTACGATTCGCTTTTGGAGGAGGGAGCGACGAATCTTTCGGGGGGGCAGCGTCAGCGGATCGCGATTGCGCGGGCTCTTCTACCCCAGCCCAGGTTGCTGATATTTGACGAGGCGACCAGTGCCCTTGATCCGGAAAGTGAAGCGATTATCCAGGGGAACCTCTCCCAAATCGCCAAGGGCCGTAGCATGATCATTGTATCGCACCGCCTTTCCTCTTTGGTGAATTCTGACCGGATTCTTGTTTTGGACAAAGGCAAGGTGGTGGACATTGCGCCGCATACCGAGCTTTTGGAGCGCTGCGAGATTTACGCGCATCTTTGGAAGCAACAGACGAGGGATATCACCCGATGAAATTCGACTGGCTTCAAAAGCAATGGCTGGAGAATCAGCCGAGGCTCAAAAAGGCCTATCGCACTTCTCGCCTACGGAGGGGAGTGGTGGTGGCGCGCAGGCGTGTTCGGCAGGATCCGCGGGCGGTTCGGTGTCTGAAGGTGTGGCGGGGCTTCAAGAAGGAGATTTACGAAAGCCTTCTGGCCGCTGAAAAAGAGCCCGATGCCCGCATTTTGGGTGACGCACTGACGTTTCAAAGCGATCTGGTGCATCTGCTGGACGAGCCGCTCCCGAGGGGTCTTCGCGGCGCCATTCATTACTTCGGCTTGCTCATTTTTTTGGCCCTCCTTGTTTCCATTGTCTTCAAAGTGGATGTGGTCGTGCAGGGGCAGGGGAAGTTGACGTACGACGGTCCGCCGATCGTGCTGCAACCTTTCGAGCATGCGGTGCTGCGGAGTCTCAGCGTGAGGCCGGGAGACGCCGTGAAAAAGGGCCAGGTTCTTGCGACGCTGGATCCGACGTTTTCGCAGGCTGATCTTACGGCTCTGGAATCGCGCAACAAGGCAGTGCGCTCTCAAATTCGCAGACTGGAGTCGGAGTCCTCAGGGGGCGTCTATGTGCCGGCGCCGGCCGATGGCGAGGCCGGTGTCCTGCAATTAGAGGTGCACACCCGCCGGATGGCCGAGCATCAGGCGAGGATGCGGGCGCTGGACGAGACGCTTGCTGAAACGACCGCTGGGTTGTCTCGGACGACCTCAGACATTCGGAATTTGGAGGAACAGCTCAAAATCTCTGGAACGGTTGAGAAAATGCAGGAGAGTTTGCTGAAGTTGAACACCAATTCCAAGCTGGAGTACCTCAGCGCACAGAACACAAGACTGCGAGCGGAGCGCGAATTTCAAGAGGCTACCGACCGGCTGGTCGAGGGCAAGCACAGGCTCAAGGCCGTGGAGGCGCAAAAAGAGGGGGCCTTGCAGGAATGGAAGCGGAGTGCCTTTGAAGAGCTCACGCGGCAGCGCGCAGAGCAGGCGCAGGTGGAGGCAAGCCTCACGAAGCTGCAGCGTATGAACGCGTTGATCGCGATCACTGCTCCTGAGGATGGCGTTGTTCTCGATATCGCAAATCGCTCGGTGGGTTCGGTCCTGCGCGATGCGGAACCTCTGGTGATTCTGATTCCAACCTCCATTCCCATGATTTCAGAAATCCAGCTCAGCTCGGCGGCCGTGGGAGAGGCGTCCGTGGGCGACAAAGTGCTTGTGAAGGTGGATGCTTTTCCCTTCCAGCGTTTCGGAGCTCTGCATGGCCACATCCGGTCCATCAGTTTTGAATCCCACGCAGGTGGAGCGCCCGGTGACATGGAGTCTGTGGCGAACAAGAGAGCGGTTGGCGCGGGAGGCCTGCACCGGGTGGCGATCGAGCTGGAAAGCTCGAGGATAGACCGTCAACCCGCGAACCGGAGCCTTTTTCCAGGCATGACGGTTACGGCAGAAATACACCTTGGGAAGAGACGTTTGATCAATTATTTGCTTCATCCGATTTTGCGTGGCCTCGGAGAGAGCTTCCGCGAGCCCTAGAGCGGTGCCGATCTTTTCGGCGGGCACTTTGAGGGGCGGCATCCCAGGGGTTGCCTCGGGAAAAACGCGGCCAGTTGTAGGGATTAAGGAGAAGGCCATCGCAAATATTTGCTTGATTCAATCTCGAAATCGTTCCAACTGGAGGCCTGAAGGAGTTGAATTCCTTCAGGATCCAACCCAAAACAAAACAAACATCATGAAGAAACTCCTCACTATTGCCGCCGTTCTCGCCCTAGGTTCCGCTGCACAAGCTGGATGCGGCAAGATTGAAACCACAGAAGGCACGCTCAAATCCTTCGACAAAGAAACCAAGACACTGAAGGTGGAAGGCAAAGACGCCAAGGTTGCAACGATCACGCTCACGCCGACGACTAAGGGAGCCAATTTGGTGGACGGCCTCGTGGGCAAGTCCGTCAAGGTGGACGCCACACACGGCAAGGCGACCATCGTCGCTGCCAAGTAGTCTTCACTACTTACATTTGTTTTAAGAAAGAGCCCGATTTAGGTCGGGCTCTTTTTTTTATCCAATGCGTTGTCCGGCCGCCGGCAACTGACCCGGATCCGTTCTATTCTTCCATGCCAAGGCTTGGCCGTGGCTTAAAAGCTGACACACTCGCCCAATGCGAACCGTGCCGTGCCTTTTGATCGTGGCAGTTTTGGCGAATGCCTGCGCCTCGACGGCTACTGCCAACCGTGTCGATGCGCCCGCGACACCATCGAGCGCCCCGGCTGGGACTGAGGCCGCATCGAGAGATCGGAGCGTGTCCGAAATCGCAGAATTTGTGCGTCCCTCTTTGGTGAAAATCACCCAAGTCGGGAGGGAAGGCGCCTATGGAATTGGCAGTGGGTTTGTGATCAGTTCGGAGGGGTTGATTGCGACGAACCGGCATGTGATTGGAGAGGGGCGCCGCATCAAGGTGGAGACAAGTGATGGCCGGCAGCATGAAGTGAGTGAAGTGGTTGCGAGTGATTCGCGTTTGGATCTGGCTATTTTGCGCGTCACAACAAAGGGCCTCCAGTCGTTGGAGCTTGCGGATTCTGCGCAGGCGCGCCAAGGCCAGCCGATTGTGGCGATGGGCAATCCCATGGGGATGTCCTACAGCGTGGTAGAGGGGGTGATCTCCGAACCGCAGCGGGAAATCGAAGGGCAGCCGATGTTGCAGGTGGCGGTTCCGATTGAGCAGGGGAATAGTGGGGGGCCGCTCTTGGACAGGCAAGGGCGAGTGTTGGGGTTGCTGACGCTGAAGTCGGCATTGTCGGAGAACCTGGGTTTTGCGATGCCGGTGAATGCGCTCAAACTGCTTCTTGCCAAACCGAACCCGATTCCTATGGAAAGGTGGCTGACCATCGGAGTGCTCAATTCGCGTTTTTGGAAAACCCTGATGGGTGCGCAATGGAGCCAACGTGCGGGGGTGGTCAACGTTTCCCAAACCGGAACTGGGTTTGGAGGGCGCGCCCTTTGTTTGTGGCATGAAGAACCGCCCCGGGACGTATTTGAGGCCACGGTCACCGTGCGCCTTCAGGAGGAGTCCGGAGCCGCAGGCTTGGCGTTTTGCGCAGACGGTCAGGAGCGGCATTACGGGTTCTATCCAACCGGGGGCAAAATGCGGCTGACGCGGTTTGATGGCCCTGATGTGTTTTCGTGGAAAATCTTGCAGGAGCAGGACTCGCCGGCCTACCGTCCCGGGGAATGGAACACGCTGCGCGTGCGTGTGAATGGCCCTCAGCTCCAATGTTTTGTGAATGAAACCAAGGTGTTCGAGATGGAGGATGGCGGTTTGCGTGGAGGCAGCGTTGGATTGTGTAAATTCCGAACAACCGAGGCGGGATTTAAGAAATTCAGAGTGGGACTGGACCTCGCGGAGAAGGGACCAACCACCGAGGATGCCGAGTTGATTGGGAAGTCCGTGGAGCTGGTGCTCGGCGCTCAGACGGAGCGCGAAAAAGAGCGGGTGGTGTCTGAGTTTTTACGTAATCCCGATGCCAGTCGCCGGCTTTTGGAGGAGCGCCGGCGTAGCCTCGAAAAGGATGCGGAGCGGCTCAAGGACTTGGGGCTCGAGGTGCATCGCCGGTCGGTGCGGGAGCGACTGGCTGCAGAACTGGGGGCTCCTGACGGTAAGGCGAAGCTTCTGCGGTGTGCGTTGCTTTTGTCCAAACACGACAACCCCGAACTGGATGTGGAAAGCTATGAGCGGGGCTTTACCCAGATGGTTCAGGAGCTCAAAGGACAACCGGAACTGGCTGAGGGGACGACCTCTGCGGTGAGACGGTTGAAACGCTATCTCTTTGAGGAGAACGGCTTTCACGGCAGCC
The DNA here is from genome assembly GCA_947479475.1 of Chthoniobacteraceae bacterium. Taxonomy (GTDB): domain Bacteria; phylum Verrucomicrobiota; class Verrucomicrobiia; order Chthoniobacterales; family Chthoniobacteraceae; genus Chth-196. Next base: position 33,673 of record CANJZW010000039.1, on the reverse strand, counting down.
GGAGTGACTATGGAAGTCGCTCTAACAGTTACGTCAACGAGGTGCTCGATGACCGTGAAGGGCTGCCCATCACACTCTCCGTTGTTTATCTTGAGCTGGCGCGGCAGTTGGGACTCAAGGAGGTGGAGGGTATTCCCTTGCCGGGCCGCTTCATGGTGGGATTCCGCGAGGATGCGGCTGGGGAGTTTTCATTTTTGGACGTTTACGACGGAGGCAAGGAACTGAGTTTGGAGGAGGCGGCCGCGTTGGTCAGCGAGGATGGCATCGTCTCCAAAAAAGCACGGACGCCCGCAACGAACCGGGAGATTATTTTGCGCATGATCCGGAACCTTCTGGGGCCCTTGATCGAAACGCGCAGCCCGGCGAGGGAAGCGCTGCCTTACTTGGATCTGCTGTTGGCGATCGACCCCGAGGCGGCACGGGAGCGAGTGAGTCGGGCGATGCTGCGGGAACGGGCAGGAGATAGGCGCGGCGCGCGTGCGGATGTCGGTTGGTTGTTGGAGCATCTTCCTGAGGGGAGCCGGGAAGAGCAGCGTGAAATGCTGGAACAGTGGGTCGAGCGTCTGGCTCGGTGAACCGCTGTTGAGAGGTCACCGCTTCTGCGACGTCTTTCGAATTGTCCGGTGTTTTTTTCATGGGGTAAGCGTGGAGGGGCCGTGGCCTTTAAACTTAGAGAAGGCCGCTGCGCGCCGATGGAAGGAGGCTTGCGATCCCTCTTTTTCGAAAACAATGCGTTTCTCTGTTTTCAGTTCTGGTCAACCGGCCCTCCAACTGGCGCACTATAGCGACCAAATCTTTGCCCTATGTGCTCCTGTCTGTTCGCTTATCCCTCTCGCTTGCTCCGGAATACAAAACGGTCTTATCCGCTGCTTGCTGCCCTGTTTTTAGCTTTGTGTCCCGCCCTTAACGGGCAGACGGCTGACAGTTCTGACGCGCGGAGCGGGAACGCGCCTGAAGTTCAAACCCGGCCCGCAGCGGCTTTTGGAGCTGTCACGTCTGCAGGAGCGGTTGTGGACGGCCCGGTTTCGCCGGTGAAAGAGGTGCTGGAGCTTCGTGCCGGAGAACGCATTGCAATTTTCGGAAGTGGTGTGGGGCAGGCCATGTTCGAGGACGGGTTTCTCCCCGCCCAGCTGCAGTCCGCTGTTTCTGAAGGCACGGTCACTTTTGTAAATCAGGCTTTTGCCGGAGACGCGGTTTCTGGGGGGAAGGAAGGCGCGACATCCCTCGCGGCGCGAGTTCAGGCTGTAAAAGCGGACGTGATTTTCGCTTTTTACGGCGCCGTGGAAGCTTCCGCCGGGGAAGGGGGCCTTGCCCCGTTCCTTCGCGACTTGGCCGCTTTTGTGAAAGGCGTCCGCAATCAACGCGCCGCGGAGAAGATGCCCGTGCGGTTGGTTTTATTTGGTCCGCCGGCGCGGGAGAGGCTTCTGGAGTGGTTTTCAAAGGAGGGCGCTCAGGTGAATGCCGATTTGAAGCTTTATTCCGAGGCAATGGCTGGTTTTGCGAAAGAAGAGGGGATCCTATTTTTTGATTTATACGGCGCCACAGAAAAGCTTTTCGCGACTGGCCCTCAGCGTTCGGCGTTGTTGCCAAAACGTTGGGGGGCACCACAAAGCGCGCTGACTGTGAATGGGGGATTTTTGACGGCCGAGGCGCACCGGTTGCTCGCCCCCGTGATTTACGAGGGGCTTTTTGGACGGCCCGCTCCGGAAATTAGCGGGTTGGAAAACGCCTCTGGGCGAGGCCTTGCTGGGCAGACCAGAGAGCGCATCGGAGCAGCGGAGGCCGTTGCAAAAGAACTGCCCTTTGAGCTCGCCGCAGGACTGAGCGCTAGTGTGTTTGCTTCTGAGGTTGAGTTCCCCGAGCTGCGGCAGCCGTTCCAGATGGAGTGGGACGCTGCGGGTCACCTCTGGGTTTTGTGTGCTTCGGAAAAAGAGGGGATGAGGCGGCTTCTGTTTTTTGAGGATTCCGACGGGGATGCGAGGGCGGACCGCTGCACCGTTTTTGCGGACGGACTCGCGCAGGCTTCCAGCTTTGTGCTGTACCGGGATGGCGTCTTATTGCAGCAGGGATCGGATCTTTGGTTGCTGCGCGATCCGGTGGGTTTGCGAAAGGCAACGGAGCTGCGGCGGGTTTTGTCGGGTCTTGGAGTTGCAGGGGAGGGAGAGTTTGCCCGGAGAATGGTTTTGGATCCCAAAGGCGGCGTGATTGTGCACGATCTGCCCCATGCGGGCAGGGTTGAGACAGGGCTGGGAGTGAGCGATGCGCGCGGTGGTGTGTACCGGTTTGAGCCGGCCACTGGGCGGTTGGAAGTACTGGCAGGCGCCACGGTCGTTGCAGATTCGGATTGGAGGGGGAGTGTTTTGGATGCTTGGGGAAGGGACCTTTTTGACGTGGCTCGAGGGCGGTGGCAGCCCTTTTGGCCGGAGGCGCCTCTTGGCGTGACCAGCGCGGTGGTGATGGAAAGCGGACGTTTTCCAGCGGAATGGCAGGGGCGGCTTGTGGTGGGAGCTTCCAAGGGCATTGCCGGGCTCAAGATGGGAGAGGTGAGGGCGGAGGGGGCTGCTTTAAGCGTTCGCGGAGGATTCAATCTTGTGACGGCCAAAGACTCGGATTTCTTTCCTTTGGCGCTCAGTTTTGCGCCGGACGGGGCGCTTGTATTCGGCGAGGGCACCGGGGACCGGGGCCGGATTTACCGGGTGATTTCCGAAAGTCATCCGATTGTGGAGGGAGCGAAATCGTCTGGGGAGGGAATTGCCGGGCTGCTGGAACGGCTGAAGTCGTCCGAGCCGGGGGCCCGGCAGCAGGCCCGCAACGCCCTTGCGGCACAGCCGGTACCGGAGGTGCTTGAAGCCCTGCGCGGGTGGGAGCTTGGCTTGCAAAAGAAGGACATCGCGTACGAGAAACAGCGCTTGGAAGTGCTCTGGTTGAGGCGCTGGTTTGACGGGGCTGAGTTGGGTGCGAGCCGGCTTTTATTGGAGGAGATTCTGGGATCACCCGAACCCCAAGTGCGGGCCGAAGCGGTCCGGATTGTTCGTGAGACAGGCCGGATGATACCTGATGCGGCGCGTTTTCTCGAACCTCTGGCGGCAGATGTCGACCCCATTGTCAGGCGCGAGGTTCTGGCGGCTGCGGGTGGTTTTAAGGCGCACGATTCCGTCGCCGTGGCAATCGTTCACACGGTGCTGGGGTTGCCCTTGGATGCGTGTTTGGAGCGGATGGCCAAGGAGACGCTGCAGAAGCTTGAGCCCGATTCCGCCCGCATGATTATTCCCAAGGAGGCGAGGGCGCTCAAATTTGTGCTGGCTCGTCTGGGTCCCGCCGAACTTGCCAAGGCGCCCGGCGTGGAGCCTGTTTGGGTGGCGCAGGTGGATCGCGCGGAGACCGCGGATGCGGTGCGGGAGGCGGCGTTTCAAGCGCTCTCAAAGGGGCACGGCGTTGGGAGAGCCGCTGAAATTGCCAATGCGATTGGCCGTGCTGAAGCCGTGGGCCTCCTGGGCGCGCCCCTCGCTGAGGCCCTGGGCGGGCTTCTGCTCAAGAGTCCGGTCTCGGAATTGACTGCGGCGACGGAGGCCATCGAGAAACTGGCGGAGCGGAGCCAGGCGCCTCGTGTGCGAGCGCTGGCGCACGCCGCGTTGTTGGTGAGCGCGTCGGACCGGGCGCGGCTGTGGGGGCAGTTGGCAAAAGCACCGCAACGGCAGGTGGAGTTACTATCCGCGCTCCCGCTGGTGGGCGATGCGGGTGTTCGGAGCCGAATGAGGCCTCTGATTGTGGAGGTGCTCGAAGATAATCAGGGGCCGGAGGAATTGTGCCTCGCCGCGTTGCGGGCCTTGCCTTTGACGGGCGCCGCCTTCGAGATGAAAAACTTTGACGTTCTGGCGGCGCAGATCCTTCGCGGGCGGTTTATTCCGGGAGCGACGCAGGCGATTGCGCAGCTTTCCGGGAAAGCGATGGGCGGGGAGCGGGCTGGAGAGCTTGGGGGGTTGGGTCCGGTTGTGGCGGCGCTTAGTCATTGGTTGGCTTCGGTTCCTGAAAAGGAGCGCACGCAGTCGCAATTTGCTGCCACGCTGCAGGTGGCGCGCAGCCTCGCGGTCAGGTTGGAGGCTCAAACAACGCTGGCAGCCCGAAAGTTGCGCGAATTTAAGCCGGCCGTGTGTGTGGTACGCACTGTTTTTGGAGAGGGGCGCTACGATACGAACCTCCTCTCATTGGCGCCTGGTCAGGCTTTCGAGTTGGTGTTTGAAAACACCGACGCGCTTCCTCAAAACTTTGTTTTGCTGGGGCCTGGCGCAAAGGAAGAGGTGCTTCTGGCCGCAGGGCGGATGTCGCCGGTTGAAGAGGACGCTGAGGGGCGGCTTTTCGTGCCCAATCATCCTGGGGTTTTGGCTGCGACGAAGGTTGTCGGGCCGGGGGAGCGTCAGATTTTGGCGCTGAAGGCGCCGCTCAAACCGGGCAAATACGAGTATTTGTGCACGATTCCGGGGCGGCCCGCAGGGTTGCGGGGCGTTCTTGAGATCGGGGTGCGCTAGGGAGAGTTCCTGCGGGTTTTGAGTCGTTCTTCGGAGAGGGAACAGCCTGAACGCGCGCCAACGGCACGAATCCTGCTCACGTTCGAAGGGTTGTAAGTCGCCGTTTTATGAAAACAAACTCCTCCCAACCCTGCACCTTCGGCCCTGACAGTTCTTCTCTCATTCACCCGGATCTGGCGGGGTTTGCGTCGCGCCGCGACTTTCTTGTGCGGAACGGCTTGGGGTTTGGTGGTTTAAGTCTGGCTGCGCTTTTCGGGATCAACCCTTTTGACTTAAACGCTGCGGCGACTGGGGGCGGGCCGCTAATGCCCAAGGCTCCGCATTTTCCCGTCAAGGCAAAGGCGGTCATTCAAATTTATGCAGGGGGTGCTCCGTCGACCGTAGACACCTGGGATTACAAGCCTGAGTTGGAAAAGGCGAACGGGAAAAAAATTCCGGGTTACGAAGGGCTGGCGTTTGCCTCGCCCTTCAAATTTGCGAAAAGCGGGAAGTCTGGAATCGAGGTGAGCGAGATTTTTCCGGAGCTGGCCAAACATGTGGACGAGATGACGGTGATCAAGTCGTTGTTCACGGAGATACCCGATCACGAGATCGCGGGCAGAATGTTAAACACTGGGTCGCCACAGCTTCCAAAGCCGAGTCTTGGATCGTGGGTGACCTATGGTCTTGGCAGTGTGAACCAGAATATGCCTGGGTTCATTACGCTGGGAGGAAACCCCAATTTCCGGCAGTGCGCTTTTCTTCCGGGCATTTATCAGGGGTGTAATGTCAATTTCGATCCGAAGGAGAAACTTTCGACGATTTTGGCCAACATTAGCAGCGAATTTAGCACGCTGGACCGGCAGCGGCGGCAGATTGATTTTGCGAAACAATCCAACAGAGAGCACGCCGCGATGCTGCAGCGGGATTCGCAACTCGAGGCCCGCATCGAAGCCTTCGAAATTGCCTTCAAAATGCAGACGGAAGCCACGGATGCGTTTGATATTTCGAAGGAATCCGAGGCAATGCGCGAGAGGTACATGGGCCCTGCAACCGGTGCTTACTCAGCGAGTGCCAGGGCGATGAAAGACACAGGATCCAGGATGTTGGTTGCCCGTCGGCTTGTGGAACGGGGTGTGCGGTTTGTTCAGGTGGCCACCGGCAATTGGGATCACCACGACGGGCTTGCTACCAAGGCCAGAGACGCGGCAGCCGCTGTGGATGGGCCTGCGGCTGCGCTTCTCACCGATCTCAAGGAGCGCGGGATGTTGGATTCCACGCTGGTGATTTGGGGCGGCGAATTTGGTCGCACGGTGACCTCGGGCGGCGGCGGCGCGGGTTCGCCCGGGCGTGATCACAACGGCAACGCGATGGTTTCCTGGATGGCGGGTGGTGGAGTGAAGGGCGGCCAGACCTATGGAGGCACCGACGAGTTTGGAGGCCGCGCTGTCGAAAACAGGATGCACATTCACGACTTGCACGCGACGATTTTGCAGCTTCTTGGATTCGACCACACCAAGCTGACCTATACTTACAACGGTCGTGAATTCCGCCTCACGGACAACTTTGGCAACGTCGCGAAAGAAATCATAGCCTAAGCGTTTGTTATTCGAAAGGCCCGGCCGGGCTTTTTCTAACACGCAATACTTCCTCATTTATGCGCCTGACTCCGTCGTTCTCTCTGCCAGTGCTTGCCTCGCTGATTGCGCTGCCATTTTTGAGCTGCGTACCAAACGGTGTGGCGGCCGTTACTCCAGCCATCACGCCTGAACAGAACGTTTTTTTCGAAAACAAGATCCGGCCGATTTTTGTTAATCATTGCCAGGAATGCCACTCGGCGGAAAAGGGCAAGACGAAGGGAAGCCTGAGCATGGACACCCGGGAGGAACTTCTCAAGGGGGGTGAGACCGGGCCTGGATTAAAACCGGGCGATGTCAAAGGAAGCACGATGATCAAGGCGGTGACCTGGGAGGACGACCTCCAGATGCCGCCCAAAAAGAAGTTGAGTGCTGAACAGATCGAGGACCTAAAAAAATGGGTGGCTATGGGAGCGCCCGATCCTAGGGAACCTTCCAAGACCGCTAAGAACGATAAAAAGGCGCATTGGGCCTTCCAAGCAGTGCAGAAGCCCACGCCGCCGACGGTCAAAAATGCCGCGTGGTGCGTGAACAAGTTGGACAACTTTGTGTTGGCAAAGTTGGAGGAGAAACAGATGTTGCCCGCTCCCCAGGCGGAGAAGGAAACACTTCTGCGCCGCGCTTACTACGATCTGATCGGCCTTCCTCCATCTCCCAAGGAAATCGAAGACTTTGTCAGAGATCCGAAGCCGGAGGAGGCTTATGCAAAAGTGATAGACCGCTTGTTGGCGGACCCGTCCTATGGAGAGCGTTGGGGCAGGCACTGGCTGGACACGGCGCGGTATTCCGACACGACCGGGGACCTTACCAGCCAAGCCGACAAGATCAGCGAATACCGGTATCCTTATGCATGGACCTATCGGGAATGGGTGATCAAGGCCTTCAATAGTGACCTCCCCTACGACCAGTTTATTGTCCAGCAGCTTGCCGCTGACAAAGTGGCCAACAACCCGAAGGAGAATTTGGCGGCGCTGGGGTTGCTCACCGTGGGACAGCGCTTTACTCAAAAAGACGACATCATCAACGATCGTATTGATGTCGTTGGCCGCGGTTTTCTGGGGCTAACCCTCGCCTGTGCGCGCTGCCATGACCATAAGTTTGATCCGGTCACGACTGCGGACTATTACGCGCTCCGAGGGGTCTTTGCGAGCTGTGTGGAACCCAAGGAAGGGCCATTGATTGCAGGAGATCCTAAGTCGGCCACGTTCCTGAAGTACCAGGACGACTTGCTAAAGATGGAAGAAAAGGCGGCGGCAGCATTCTACAAAATCCAAAGAGATTATGCGGAGCGGATGCTCAAAAACGGGGAGGTGATTTTCGAGGCGGCGATGCTGACGCAAAAGTCTGCGACCCCTGAGCAGAACGAGCACGCCAACCAGTTGCTGACGAAAAGCAAGTTGGATAAAGATCCCTTGGTGGTGGTGAATTCCACGGTGATGTCTTCCAACCGCCTTAGGGTGTCTGACGATGTGTACGGGCCGTTTGTTAAGCTGGTCAACATGACTGGTGCCGCACGGCAGACGGCCATCGATTCGATGTTGAATGGGAAGGACAAGGCCAAATACAACGCAGAGGTCGTCGCCTTTTTGAGCGAGCAGAAGACGCTGCCATCAGAGGTGCACGAGGTGGCTGTCTTAGTCGGTAAATTCTTCCAGAAAATTGAACCCAAGTCGGCTGCGTTGTATGCGGCTTTCATGGATAAAACCAAGGATATCTCCAATTCGCCTGACAAGGCGGCAATGGAGGTTGCAGTCTTCCCGTTGCGATTGGTACCGGCGGCCGAATTAAGCGTCGAGCGAATGATGGAGGAAGGAAACCGGAGTTTTCCAAACCCGAAAATCCGAGGAATGCTGCAGACTGCGGCGGACTTTGCTGGGATCAACAAATTTAAGATCACCTTCAAAGGCGGCCCGGTGCGGGCGATGGTGTTGGAGGATTTGCCCCAACCCGTGGAGTCTCCAGTGTATATTCGTGGAAACGCGCCGAAGATGGGCGATAAAGTGCGCACGGTTCCCCGCCGTTTTTTGGAGGTGCTTAGCGATAACCAAAAGCCTGTTGCGTTCAAGGAAGGCAGCGGCCGTTTGGAACTGGCGCATTCCATCGCGAGCAAAAGTAATCCGCTGACGGCACGCGTGATCGTCAACCGGATTTGGATGCACCATTTCGGCGACGGGCTGGTACGCACACCGGACGATCTTGGCAATCAGGCGGGAGCGCCGACGCATCCTGAGTTGCTCGATTTTCTGGCGAGTTGGTTTGTGGAAGATTTCGGCGCCCAGAAGCCCGCCTGGTCCATCAAGGCCCTGCACAAGGCCATCATGCTGACGCGGACCTACCAGCAGTCGAGCAACACCTCCTTTAAGGGGGGCACCATTGCTTACGACAAGTCCGATCCCGCCAACACGCTCCTGTGGAGGGCCAATGTGCGTCGGCTGGACTTCGAAGGGTTCCGCGATTCTTTGATCAGCATGGCGGGAATCATGGAGCGCTCCATTGGCGGGCACTCTTTCAACATCACCGACGAACCCTACAGCTTCCGGCGTTCGGTATATGCCTACATCGACAGGGCGAGTATGCCCGACTTGCTCATGCAGTTTGACATGGCAAATCCTGACCAGCCCAACAGTCGGCGATCCTCAACAATTGTGCCTCAGCAGGCTCTCTTTCTGATGAATAGTTCGTTCGTCGCTCAGATTGTACAGAACGTTGTGAAACGGCCGGAGATTATTCAAGCGGTGCGTGATGGATCGGAGCGCGGTATTTCCGCTGTTTATCGAGTGGTGCTGCAGCGCTTGCCCACTCCAGTTGAACGGAAACGGGCGATGGACTTTCTTTTAAAAGAAAACAAAGAGCAGCAAACCGTGAAGGCCGACGCAGCTAAGATCAATTTGGATGCCGCAAAAATGGCGGACAAAAAGGCGAAGACAGCACAGAACTCAAAGACGGCGACGGCAGCGATCCAGAACGAGGGGGAAATGGTCCAGCGTGTGGCGTTTTCACCGTGGGAAACGCTGGTGCAGGCTTTGTTGTTCTCCAACGAGGCAACCTACGTCAACTGACCCCGGCCGGAGCCGGGTTCAGTCGGATGGATGTTGGCTATGAAGCGGCCTGTGCCGCGCACAGAAAAAGGGCCTGTGCCGCGCAAAGAAAACGGGCCTAGGCCCGCTCGACGAGATTTTCCGGATTAAGCGCGTGGAGCGACTTCGGAACGAAAACGCCGTCTTCGCGGATCAGCTTTCCATCAAAATGGATGGTGCCGCCGCCCCAGTCTGGGCGCTGAATGTTCACGAGATCCCAGTGCACTTGGGAGTGGTTCCCGTTTTCAGTGCTTTCGTAGCATTGCCCAGGGGTGAAGTGGAAGGAGCCGCAGATTTTTTCGTCAAACAAGATATCCCGCATCGGTTTGAGGATGTGAGGATTGAAGGCGATCGCAAATTCCCCGATATAACGCGCCCCTGGATCGCTATCCAAGATGGCGTTAAGTTTTGCGGTGTTGTTCGCGGTGGCGTTGACGATACGGCCAGCCTTGAATTCAAGGCGGACATTGTCGAAGGCGGTGCCTTGGTAGATGGTCGGGGCGTTGTAGCTGATGTAGCCTTCCACGCTGTTTTTCACGGGAGCCGTGAAGACCTCGCCGTCTGGAATGTTGTGTTGGCCGCCGCAAGGGATCGCTGCGATGCCTTTGATTGAAAACTTCAAGTCTGTGCCAGGCCCCTGAATATGGACCTTGTCCGTCCGTTCCATCAGGGTTTTGAGAGCCTTCATGCCTGGGATCATTTTTGAGTAGTCGAGAGTGCAGACGTCGAAATAAAACGTTTCGAATGCCTCTGTGCTCATCCCGGCGAGTTGCGCCATGGAGGGAGACGGCCAGCGCAGCACGCACCAGCGGGTTTTTTTAACTCGCCAGTCGAGGACGGGTTTCATTTTTCGGGCGATGAGTTTCAACTGCGCGGGGGAAACGTCGCTCATTTCGGTAATGTTGGCCCCGCCCCGGATGGCGATGTAGGCGTCCATCTTTTTCATGCGCGCCAGTTCCACGGAGGCCGAGAGACCCAACTGTGCCTCAACGGCGCCGAGGGCGATTTCGCGGGTGACGGTCCCCTGGTGAAGTTGGACAAAGGGCAGGGCTCCTGCCTCTCTGACGGCGCGCACAAGGGCGATGGTCATTTCAGGTGGGATGTCGAAGGCGTCAATGAGGGCTTTGTCGCCCTTTTTCAAACCGGTGGAGAAAGACGCGAGGGATTTTGCCAGCTTGTCGAAGCGTGGATCGTGCATAGGCCACCAATTAGCCATAAAAAGACGAAAGGATGAAGGGAAACCCGACATGCCAAAACTTCGCGCGCGGGTTGCTTCTGGGCCTGTGCCGAGGCTAGAATATCGGGCTCTATGGAAAAGATGATTATCGTGGGCACGGGATGTGCCGGATTGACGGCGGCTGTTTACGCAGCACGCGCCAATTTTGCGCCGCTCGTACTGGAGGGGCATGAACCCGGCGGCCAACTTTCAACCACCACGCTTGTGGAGAATTTCCCCGGATTTCCCCAGGGAATCGACGGTCCTGAATTAATTATGGCGATGAAAAGCCAGGCCGAACGTTTCGGAGCGCGTTTTGAATATGCGACGGTGACGGAGTTCGAGCCTGCCCAGGGGCACGTGCGTATCAAACTGGACGACAAGTGGGTGGAGACTGAGACGCTGGTGATTGCCTCTGGCGCCTCCGCGAAATGGCTTGGGTTGGCCCGGGAAAAAGAGTTTGTCGGCCACGGGTTGACCTCCTGCGCGACGTGTGACGGGGCGTTCTACCGGAACGTGCCTGTGTGTGTGGTTGGCGGCGGAGATTCTGCCTGCGAAGAAGCCACCTTTTTGACGCGATTTGCATCCAAGGTTTATCTCATCCATCGCCGCGACTCTTTGCGGGCATCTAAAATCATGGCGGACCGCGCCATGAACCATCCGAAGATCGAGGTGCTTTGGAACAGCGCTCCGGTGGAATACCTCGCGGACGCTGAAGGTGAAATGCGGGGCGTGCTCCTTTCAGACACGGTGACCGGCGCCACCCGTGAGCTTGAGGTGAAGTGTGTGTTTGTGGCGATTGGTCACACCCCAAATACAGGTCCGTTCCGGGGTAAACTGGACATGGACGGGGATGGGTATTTGCTCCAGCAGCGGGGCACACACACCAATGTCCCGGGTGTCTTCGCGGCGGGAGACGTCGCGGATCGCACCTACAGGCAGGCCATTACGGCGGCAGGACAGGGCTGCGCTGCAGCCCTAGATGCTGAGCGGTATCTTTCCCACCACGGCTAGCCCCTGGCGGTGAAAACCGCCGGTGCGAGTCACCCCTCTTATTTATGTGGATTGTCCGTCTGGCGCTCCGTCGCCCCTACACTTTCGTAGTCGCAGCACTCGCTTTATTGCTGCTGACCCCGCTGGTGTTGCTGCGCACGCCGACGGACATTTTTCCTGCGATCAACATCCCGGTCGTTTCGGTGATCTGGCAATACGCCGGGCTGAATGCGCAGGAAATCGAACAGCGTATTCTGTATATTCACGAGCGCTCGTTGAGCGCGACTGTGAACGACATTGAGCACGTTGAATCCAACTCCTACAATGGAGTGGGCATTATCAAGGTTTTCCTGCGGGAGGGTGCGTCCGTCGACGGAGCGGTGGCGCAGATCACAGCGGTGGCGCAGACGGTGACTCGCTTGATGCCACCGGGCCAGATGCCGCCGCTCATCATCCGCTACAGCGCGGCAACAGTGCCGGTATTGCAGTATTCACTCACAAGCACGACGCTTTCGGAGGGTGAAATCTACGACACGACGCTCAACCAGATTCGAACTTCTCTGGTCACCGTTCCCGGCGCGCAGATTCCCTGGCCGTATGGAGGGAAAACGCGAGTGGTATCTGTGGACCTTGATTTGACGGCCCTTAAGGCGAGGGGAATGACTCCCCAGGATGTGGTCAATGCCGTGAGTGTGCAGAATTTGATCATGCCAAGTGGCACGGCCAAGGTGGGTGATACGGAATACGATATTGAGGTGAATGCGAGTCCGCGGGTTTTGGAGGAACTCAACGAACTTCCGATCCGGACGGTTGGAAACACGGTGATCCGGTTGCGTGAAGTGGCCCAGGCGCGCGACGGTTCCCAGCCGCAGCAGAACATTGTGCGCCATAACGGAGTGCGCGGGGTGTTGCTGACTATTCTCAAAAGCGGGATGGCATCCACATTGACGGTGGTGGAGGGTATTAAGGCGCAGATGCCCCTGGCATTGTCGACGGTGTCTCCCGAGATCGTGGTGAAGGAATTCTCGGATCAGTCTTTGTTTGTGCGTGCAGCGATTAATGGTGTGCTGCATGAGGGTGTGATCGCCGCAGGGCTTACGGCCCTGATGATCCTGCTTTTCATTGGTTCGTGGCGCAGCACGGTGATCATCGCCCTGTCCATTCCGCTTGCGGTTCTGAGCTCGGTGGCAATTCTCAGTGCGTTGGGGGAGACAATCAACCTCATGACGCTGGGAGGACTCGCCCTTGCCGTCGGCATTTTGGTGGACGATGCGACCGTGGAAATTGAAAACGTGCACCGTCAGATGGCGATGGGTAAGCCGCTCACAGAAGCCATTCTCGCCGGGGCGGAGGAGATTGCGCTTCCGGCTCTGGTCTCCACCTTGTGTATCTGCATTGTCTTTGTACCGATGTTTTTTTTGAGCGGCGTTGCGCGTTACCTATTTGTGCCGCTTGCGGAAGCGGTGGTTTTTGCGATGCTCGCGAGTTATGTGCTTTCGCGGACGCTGATCCCGACAATGGTGCAGTGGTTTTACAAAAACAGCAGCTACGCCGGGCACGGCCATGGAGCCCTGCCACGGGGGCTGCTCCGCCCCTTCGCCTTGTTCCAGCGCGCCTTCGAGGCGGGCTTCGAGCGCTTCCGACTGGGATACCGATACCTGCTCTCGGCTTGTTTGCAACGGCGGGTTATTTTCACCTTCATCTTTCTGGGATTGTGCGCGGCTTCGGTTTCGATGTTGCCGGTTTTGGGAAGAGACTTTTTCCCATCCGTCGATAGCGGGCAGATCCGGCTCCACCTTCGGGCGCGCTCCGGCACGCGCATTGAGGAAACGGCCCAGCTGGTTGAAAAGGTGGAGCAGAGCATTCGCCGAATCATTCCGGCCAAGGATCTGGACGGGATTTTGGATAACATAGGCATTCCAAACTCGGGTATCAGTTTGAGTTATTCTAACAACGGTCTGCTTGGCACGGGTGATTCCGACATCCTCATTTCGCTCAAGAGCGGCCATGCGCCAACTGCGGAGTACGAACGGAAGATCCGCCACCAGATGGCGCGCGAATTTCCGAGCACACTTTTCTACTTCCTACCCGCAGACATCATCAGCCAGACGCTGAATTTCGGGTTGCCTGCTCCGTTTGATATTCAAATCCGGGGGCGGGATCAAAACGGGAACAGAGCAGTGGCGTCCAAACTGGCCGATCGTATTCGGCAGATCCCCGGAATGGTGGATGTCCGTATCCAGCAGCCGGCAGACTTGCCGCGCCTGCAGATCAATGTCGACCGGGAAAAGGCTTCGCTGATGAATTTGAGCGAGAGGGATGTGGCCAATTCGGTGCTTCTGAGCCTGAGTGGCAGCGGACAGACGCAGCCTATTTTCTGGCTGAATCCGAAAATTGGGGTGCAGTATCTCGTTAATTTCCGGGCGCCGGAGGCTGCGATGGATTCCCTCGACGCACTCGCCGGAATTCCGGTCACGCGCAACACGGCCGGGGAAGGCGACGGGCAGCGTTTGAGCAATCTGGCCTTTATCAACCGCACGCAGGGGGCGCCTCTAATCACCCACTACAACATCATGCCAGTGATTGACGTGTTTGCGGGTGTGGCTGGCCGCGATCTGGGAAGGGTGCTCGCGGACCTGGAGCCGGTGCTGGATGAATTCCGCAAGGATCTGCCTCGTGGTTCGTTCATCGAACTGAGGGGGCAGGCAGAGACAATGCGCACCAGTTTCATCGCGCTGGGGTTGGGACTGGCAGGTGCTGTGCTCCTTATTTATCTGCTGCTGGTGGTGAATTTTCAGAGCTGGCTGGATCCCTTCATTATCATCATGGCGCTGCCCGGTGCGGCTGCGGGAGTGGTTTGGGGTCTGCATCTCACGCAGACTTCGATGAGTGTGCCGGCTTTGATGGGGGCGATTATGAGTCTGGGCGTGGCGACGGCAAATTCCGTGCTTGTGATCAGCTTCGCCCGTGAACGGTTTCAATCTGGAATTTCAGCCACGAGCGCCGCTTTGGAGGCGGGTTCCACGCGGTTGCGGGCGGTGATTATGACGGCCCTGGCGATGATGATCGGGATGGTTCCGATGGCCTTCGGGCAGGGCGAAGGAGGCGAGCAAAACGCGCCTCTGGCGCGTGCCGTGATTGGCGGGTTGTGTCTGGCGACGGTGGCAACCTTGTTTTTTGTTCCGGCGGTATTTGCGTTGCTGCACCGCAAGAAGTTTTCTGCAGAGACAATCTCCCCGCTTTTGAACGAGGCCGAGTTGGCCACCCAGTGATTACATATGAAAGGTATAGCCATCCCCAAAGTTGGAATGATCAGCCTCGGCTGCGCCAAGAATCTCGTTGATGCCGAGATCATGCTGGGCAGCGTGCTCAAGGAGGGGATGGAAATCACTTCCAATGCCGACGAGGCCGATGTTCTGATTGTGAACACCTGCGCCTTTATCGACTCGGCCAAAGAGGAGTCGATTGAGGCGATTTTAGAATCCCACGAGCAGCGCGGTATGAAAAAGCGGGCGGGACAGCGGCTGATCGTGACGGGTTGTATGTCGCAGCGGTTTTCGAAAGATCTCGCCGGCGAATTGTCGGAGGTGGATGCCTTTCTGGGACTCGATCAGGTTGCGGACACTGGAAAGCTCGTCAGGCAGGTGCTTGCGCGGCCGCTCAGTCCGGGGTTGAGCTCCGATCCGAAGGCGGCCGCTGTTCTTACCAACGAGGCGTGGGAGCCGCTTAATCTGGTGACTCGCAAACCGGTTTATATTCCCGACTGGGATACGCCCAGGGTGCGACTCACCCCAAACCATACGGCGTACACCAAAATCGCGGAAGGCTGCAACCATCCCTGTTCGTTCTGCGTGATTCCGCAGATGCGGGGCCGGCATCGCTCCCGCACGATTGCGTCGGTGGTCGCGGAAGTGCGCCAGCTTGTGGCGGACGGTGTGAAGGAAATCAACCTGATCTCGCAGGATACAACCTATTATGGGATGGACTTGTGGGAGGAAAAGGCCGGCCCGCGTCAGCCCGTGGACTCCGCGCGAGGGACGACTTTGACGCTCCTGCTCAAGGAGCTGAATGCGATCGAAGGCGATTTTTGGATACGGCTTTTATACACCCATCCCGCCCATTGGAGCGACGAGCTCATCGCCGCGATCGCTTCCTGCGAAAAGGTCTGCCGATACATCGACATGCCGCTGCAGCACATCCATCCGCGGATGCTGAAAATCATGCAGCGCGAAACCAGCAGCGAACACATCGAGGATTTGATCGTCCGGATTCGCGCTGGAATTCCAGGGATCGCGATCCGAACGACATTTATTGTGGGATTTCCCGGGGAGACGGAAGAAGAGTTTGAGTACCTCTTGGACTTCATCAAACGCACGCGTTTCGAACGGCTTGGGGTGTTTACCTATTCGCAGGAAGAAGGTTCGAGGGCGGCAAAGATGGAGGGACACCTTCCTGCGAAGACCAAGCAGGCGCGTTACCGGAAAGCGATGAAGTTGCAGCAACGCATCGCGGGTGAGATTTCAAAACAGCAGGTGGGCCGAGTGGTGCGGGCTGTCGTGGATCAACCGACGGTCGCGCGCGCTCAGGCCGATGCGCCGGACATTGACGGGCGTATCCACCTGACAAAGCCCGCAGTAGTTGGTGAGTTCATCGAAGTCAAAATCACCGGGACACAGGTGTATGATTTGGTGGGAGAGCCTGTGTAGTCGCGGGCAATTCATGGCCCAGCCAGGCGACAGTGCCGAGGGAAACGGCACTGTCAGGGCTATCGATGCGCGCTGACTCTACTTTTCCTCTTCCATCGGCGCGCAGGCGCAAAACAGGTTGCGATCACCCCAGACGTTGTCGATCCGGCCTACGGACGGCCAGAATTTAGCTTCCCTCAGCCACTTGGCGGGAAACGCGGCCTGCTCCCGCGAGTAAGGCCGGTCCCATGTGTCCGAGCACACCAGCGTTGCGGTATGTGGGGCGTTTTTGAGCACGTTGTTTGCAGGATCAGCGTCGCCAGTTTCCACGGCCGTCATTTCTTTGTGGATGGAGATCATGGCCTCGCAGAAGCGGTCCATTTCAGCTTTTGATTCGCTTTCGGTAGGCTCCACCATGAGGGTGCCGGCGACGGGCCAGCTCAAGGTGGGGGCATGGAACCCGAAGTCCATGAGGCGTTTTGCAACATCCTCCGCGGTGGTGGCCTTGAAGCCGCGCAGGTCAAGAATACATTCGTGGGCCACCCAGCCGCCTGTGCCCTTGAATAGGATGGGGAAAAACGGCTCGAGCTTTTTTGCAATGTAGTTGGCGTTGAGGATCGCAAGACGTGTGGCGGCGGCGAGGCCCTCCGGGCCCATCATCCGCAGGTACATCCAGGGGATGACCAGAATGCTCGCGCTGCCTTGCGGGGCCGCAGACACGGCTCCGGACCGGTTGGCAGCTCCGGCTCGCAGCCGCTCAGGAAGAAACGGTGCAAGGTGCGCTGCAACACCAATGGGGCCAACGCCGGGACCGCCGCCGCCGTGGGGAATGCAGAATGTTTTGTGCAGGTTGAGATGGCAGACATCCGCGCCGAAATCTCCGGGCCGGCAGAGGCCCACCTGGGCATTCATGTTGGCTCCGTCCATGTAAACTTGGCCCCCGTGGGAGTGAATGAGTTCACAAATTTCGCGGATGCCCTCCTCAAAAACTCCGTGCGTACTCGGATACGTCACCATGAGCGCTGCCAGGTTGGTGGAGTGCTGGTCCACCTTGGCGCGCAAATCATTGAGATCGATGTTCCCCTGTGAATCGCAGGAAACGGCGACGACCCGCATTCCCGCCATCACGGCGCTTGCCGGATTCGTTCCATGGGCACTCGACGGAATGAGGCACACGTCGCGGTGCGTTTGTTTGCGTGAGAGATGGTATTCCCGAATGACTAGCAGACCGGCATATTCGCCCTGCGAGCCGGCGTTGGGCTCCAGGCTCACGGCTGCAAAACCGGTGATCTCGGAAAGCCAGGACTCCAGTTGTCGCATCATTTCGGCGTATCCAGCGGCCTGGTCGGGCGGACAAAACGGGTGCAGTGATCCAAATTCCGGCCACGTGACGGGCAGCATTTCGCTCGTGGCGTTTAGCTTCATCGTGCAGGACCCCAGCGGGATCATGGAGTGGACTAATGAAATGTCCTTTGCTTCGAGGCTCCGCATGTAGCGTAGCATTTCTGTTTCCGTGTGGTGTTTGTGGAACACGGGGTGGGTCAAAAACGGGGTTGAGCGCGTTTCCAAAGCAGGCCGCTCCTTGAGAACCTCCGCGGCGAGAGCGTCGAAGTCCGGGGCTCCGAGGCCGCCAGCAACTCGCCACAGGGAGGCAAGATCCTCCAGACTGGTGGTTTCATCGAGGGCAATGCCGACTCCGTCGGGAAGGACTCGCAGGTTCATCCCCGCCTCGAGCGCGCGGGCGATCCACCCATCGCGTTCTGCGGGCGAGAGGAGTACGGTAAGCGTGTCAAAGAAGGCCGGCGAGTGAAGCTTGTAGCCCAACATTTCCAAGGCCCGCGCAAGAATAAGCGCTAGGGAGTGGACACGGAGCGCGATGTCTTTGAGCCCCGCGGGGCCGTGGTACACGGCGTACATGGAGGCGATGACGGCAAGGAGCACCTGAGCGGTGCAAATGTTGCTCGTGGCCTTGTCCCGCCGGATGTGTTGTTCGCGCGTCTGCAGGGCGAGGCGGTAGGCGGGGCGGCCCTGGGAGTCGTGCGAAAGACCGACTAGCCGACCTGGCATGGTGCGTTTGTAGGCGTCCCGCGTTGCCAGATAGGCGGCGTGTGGTCCGCCAAAACCCATGGGAACTCCGAAACGCTGGGTGGAGCCCACGGCGATATCAGCGCCCCACGTGCCCGGGGGTTGGAGCAGGGTCAGAGCCAGAGGATCGGCCGCTGCGATGATAAGGGCTCCCGCCGCGTGCGCGCGCTCCGCGAGGGATTGGAAGTCGCGAACGGAACCCAGGGTGTCGGGAACCTGGAGAAGAATGGCGAAAATGCCCTTGTCCGGCGAGAAGGCGAGGGCGTCGGACACAAGCACCTCTAGCCCCAGAGCGGCGGCGCGGGTCGTGACGACGGCGATGGTCTGGGGGTGGCAGTGGTGGTCGAGGAGGACTGTTTTTTGTTCTGGCAACCGGCTGGCGGCCAGAGCCATTCCCACGGCCTCGGCGGCGGCGGTGGCTTCGTCCAGCATGGAGGCGTTGGCGATGTCCATGCCGGTCAGGTCGAGGATCATCGTTTGAAAGTTTGCCAGCGCCTCGAGCCTGCCCTGGGCAATTTCTGCCTGGTAAGGTGTGTAGGCGGTGTACCAGCCCGGATTTTCAAGGATGTTGCGGAGGATCACCGGCGGCGTGATGCAGGCTTGATAACCCTGGCCGATGAAGCTCTTTTTCAGGGTGTTGCGAGCGGCGAGGGCCCGGAGCTCCGAAAGGGCGGCGTTTTCACCGATGGCTTTTGGAAGGGCTAGCGCCCCTGCGAGCCGGATGGCGGGCGGTACGGTGGCGTCGATGAGGGTGTCCAGAGAGTCGAGGCCGAGAGGGAGGAGGAGGGCGTCGAGGGCTGCGGCGTGAGATCCAAGATGTCTGCGGCTGAATGAATCCAAGGGGTTTAACAACCCGGGCGCCGTTTGCGGTCCGTTTTTCTCTGGTTTGGAATGCATATCACTAGCCTGCTATCTGTGGAGGCCTTGTGGCAAGCGTTCGCGGGATGGGATGCGGATGAAAAAGAGGGCTGCGGGGGAAGCAAAGGGGCGAGGGAGGCCTCGCGTGGGGGTAAAAGGTGTGAACTTGGGATATAACCGGGAGTTGGGCTTAAACCGAATTAGTGAGTTAGACTTCGATGATTTGTATTGCGCCGCAATCTTCCTGCGTTAAGTTGACTAGATTCGCAGGCAGCCTATAGGAGGCACGGCCTGTGCTCATTCTAAGGATATGATGCAATCGAGTGAAGGCGGGGAGCGTTCGGGTCCAGAACCCATTGCTTCGGAAAAAGTGAACCATGAGAGAAAAGTTTTTTTTCTCGATCTCAAGGAAAACCAACGCGGCCGGTTTTTGAAAATCACCGAGGATGTGGGAGGCAGGCGTGACACCATCATGCTGCCGGCTCCCGCGTTTCGTGAGTTTTTAGAAGCGCTCCAGCGTTTGGTGGAGTTCGAAGAAAAGCTCTAGGGTTTGGGCCTGCGGGGGCTCCTGTTTTTGGGACCCTTTTCGGGACCCCTACCCCAGGAGCACCAAGCACCAAGCCCACTCGAGGCCCACTCGAGGCCCACTCGAGGCCCACTCGAGGCCCACTCGAGGCCCACTCGAGGCCCACTCTCAGGATTGGAGGCAGGGTGCAATTCAGCATTTTGAGGCGCTTCAAGCTCGTTTTGGAGGCGCTTCCACTTTTTGCCTGGGAGAAGGTTTTTCTCCTCTCGAAGAGCCAGTTTGAGAGCCTCCCTACGATGTGGCCTCAGGCGTGGTTGTGGCCGCAAGCGCACTTTTAGTTTTTGGAGTGCCCCGTTTTTGCCCATACACGACGCGGGTCAGGCACAGTCCTTGTGCCGGTGCGCAGTAGGAGGTTTTCCTCGTCTCTGGTGAGTCGATAAAAGCGCGCAGCCAATCAAGCGTCTCCTTGCCCTGGGCCATCCGCACCATCGAGCCGGTCAGAAGGCGGACCATGCGGTAAAGAAAACCATCCCCCTCGAACCGGAGGCTGAGGATTTGTCCCGCCCGCTTCACGGCAATCTGGTGGATCGTCCGGACCGTGTTTTCGTCGGGTTTGCCTCTGTTGGCTGCAAAGGCGGCGAAATCGTGTGAACCGCTGAGGATTTCTGCGGCCTGTTGGAGAGCCCCTAGGTCTATGGGGGAGGGGACGTGCCAGACGCGGCCGATCTCAAGGGGGTGCAGGCAGCGCGCATTACACACGCGATAGGTGTAGATTTTGCCCGTGGCGCTGAACCGCGCGTGGAAGCCCGGAGCCGCTTTTTTTGCGCTTAGAATGCGGACGGCCCTTGGAAGATGCCCGTTGAGAGCGCCTTCCCAGGCATCTGGCGGAATCCGGCAGGGGGGGATGTCCACATGGGCGACTTGCCCGAGCGCATGCACGCCGGCGTCCGTGCGCCCGGAGCCGTGGACCGGGCAGCGTTCTCCGACAAGGAATGTGAAGGCCCGCTCGAGGGCGTCCTGGACGGTATTTCCCGAGGCCTGACTTTGCCATCCGTCAAACGCCCCCCCGTCGTAGGCCACAAGCAGACGCAGGCGTAACCGGTTGGGTCCCGGGCTACTGGTGGGGCAGGCTGGCGGGTGGGGTTTCACCTGGGAAGGACTCAGGAAGCGAGAAAGCTTTGCGCGTCCAGCCAGCCCTGAAGGATGAGCTGGGCTGCGACCTGGTCGATGAGGCCGCGGCTCTGTTTGGCGTTGCGTCCCGCCTCATGGAGGGCGCGTTGAGCGGCGACGGTGGTCAGCCGTTCGTCCCAGAGAACCACTTTGATTTTGGGCACCCGTTTGCGGAGGTCGTCCGCAAACGCCTCGGCCTTGAGTGCGGCGGGCCCCTTGCTGCCGTCCATATTTTTCGGGAGGCCGATAACGACGGCGTCCACGGATTTTTCGTGAATGATTTCCACAATTTGGGCGAGCGCTGCCTTTCCCGCGGTGATGTTCTGGAGCGGGTGGGCGAGCATGCGGAGTTCGTCGGAAAGGGCGAGCCCGATGCGGGCGTCGCCTGGGTCAATGCCAAGAGCGCGGTTCATGGGAGAGGTTCGCCCGGGAGCGGGGGGCGGGTCAAGGGTGGCGGTGGGAAGAGGGCCTTCGGAGCGGCAGAAGGTTTCAGGTCCGAACAGGCCTTTTAACCTCTCCCACCATGGTCCTGCGGTTGAAATTCGTGGGTGAGATCAGAAATATCCTTCCGCAGGGATATCAGACAGGACAAGCTGCGGGACACGAAAAGGGACAACTCGATCATTCTACTCACGGAAGTCGCTTTAGGAGAGGTATAATTTTTTAATAAATGGCTATCATTTGTTTAAAACTAAATATCCAATTATAAAAGTCATATAATTCGTTGCGAATATTTGATTAATAGCCTTTAATTTTTGGCATTTTTCACGAAAAAACCAGGAGACTGGTGAGTGGCTGCACCGCGGCCATTTTTTTGCTCGATAACGCTGGGGATTCGCTCCAGTCATCGAGCCTCAATCAATACCCATTAAAATTTTGCAAATTACTGATTCAGAGGGTGATGAAATCTTCGTTTACATCGCCTATGGCCGTACAGCCTATGGGCGGATGGCGGTCTTGTCCATTGCATCCCTTCTAAGGCTGGGTGTTGCACCGCAAAATGTACTTATCTTGACGGATTCCCCTGCTTTATTTGAAAAAATGGGAATTGGCTGTATGCCGTTTGATCGAGATCAAATTAATGAGTGGGAGGGACCGTTGAAATACCCCCTGCGGTGCAAAATTAAACTTTGCATTGAGTTAAGGGAGCGGTTCCCCAAGCGGCGCATTATATTTTGCGACGCAGATACCTTTTGGAAAAATCCACCTCCCGCAGATTCTTCTCTAGTGTTTCTACACCAGTATGAACCGTGGGTGTCGGATGCATCGTTAGGTGAATATTATTCAATCGTTGAGTCCATCGCACTCCGGCGGTCCGGCATGTTCAATTCGGGACTCATAGGGCTTCCAGAGGCTGTGGATAATAAGATCCTTTCCAAAGTTTTAGAGGTTTCTGATACCATCAGCTTGCAACTTCCCTCGGACATGTACTTGTCTGAGCAGTACGCGTTTTCCTGCGTTCTTTCTCCGCTTCCAAATTTTTGCACTGCGGAGGAGTGCGTCTTGCATTACTGGAATTGTTCAAGCGAGTTGGAACTAGAGACGCAACACCTTTCAGATTCAGAATTTGCGTCCCTTTCTGAAGAGGCATTGGCCGGTGCGATGAATCGGGCGGTTTTGAGACAGAAGACGTTTTCGAATAGACTCCGCTGCCGTTTCAGGAAGTTCAAAAGATCGATTCGGAAGAGGCAGACGGAAATGAAGGCATTCTGGATTCGGTTGCGGGCTTGAACTTGTTGCGCCACCGAAAATGCTCTGGCGCGGATGATCTCCAGCCATTTTTCGGCAACCCGATCACAACGGTATCGCCGAAATAATTTGATGAACGAGATTAAAGAGGCCGGCGGTGCCGTTTGTTATCTTCTTATTTAGGATAATGAATAGCACCCGATAAAAACATGACTAGTGTACTGAGAGCTTAGAATGTTAAGTTTGTAGGAAGATGTCTGTTCATATTCAAGCGTTGAAGGTTGCCAAATGCACGGGCTTCTCAATTGTGATTCCTACGTGGTGCAACCTCGAGTTCCTGAAAATTTGTCTGGGATCATTGGCCCAGAATTCGCAACTCGAACACCAGATTATCGTGCACCTGAATGACGGCAGCGACGGCAGCGCTTCCTATGTGCGCTCTCTAGCGTTAGAGCACACGATGAGCGAAAAAAACATCGGCATTTGTTACGCTATCAATTCAGCCGCCGCCCTTGCTCGTCATGAGTGGCTTTTGTTCCTGAATGATGACATGTATTGCTGTCCTGGCTGGGATGTTCAACTGGCAAAGAAACTTGAGGAGATTGGCCATGACGCCTGCATGTTGTCTGGAACGATGATAGAACCCTTCGAGACGGGTAACGCATGCGTCTCGGTTCGGGACTTCGGCAGGAGCGCCGCGGATTTCAAGGAGACGCAATTATTATCGGAGTATTCGACGCTCGCTAAAAAGGATTGGTTGGGCGCTACATGGCCGCCTACGCTCGTCAGCAAACGCTGGTGGAATGCGATCGGTGGCTTCAGTTCGGAATTCAGCCCCGGCATGAGTAGTGACAACGACTTCAGCATGAAGATGTGGCATGCTGGGTGCCGCTGTTTTGTTGGGGTCGGGGATAGCCTTGTGTACCACTTCATTTCCCGTAGTACGGGGAAGATCAAAAAGAACAATGGCAGGCGACAATTCTTTAAAAAGTGGGGCGTGTCACAGTCGTTGTTTGACCACGCTTATCTTCGAAGGGGTGCCACACCTGCCTTGTTGGAATTGCCGGAGCCCTCAAAAAATTTTGGTTACTTCGCTAATACTCTGCGCCACAAGTTCAGATATGGGTTCTGATGATCGCTCTTGTTTCAGTTCTGCTTTGAGGAGACGTTTTCGTCCGCGCTCGTGACCTCGTACTCGAATAGCTGGGAATATCTGGTAAACGTTGAGAAGGCAGTGGCCACTGCAATATAGAAGCCCGGGAACCCGTCGAGGCACCCAAGTTTGAGAAAGTAGGCGCGTATAAATCGCCATGCCGCCCGACTTGTGGTTTGAAGGAAAGACCATTTTTTTCCTGCTTCGATTTGGCGTCTCAGAAAGTACTCGGCGAAGACTGGGATCTTAAGGGTGTGCGAATTAATCGTCGGGAACGAGTAGTGGTTCAAGTCGACTTGCAGTTTTAAGAACGGGCCAGGCAGTTCGATTTTATCGTGCTCCGGTGAGCCCGACCAACGGCCCTTTTCTCTTTGAAAAAGTCTCAGGCTCCAATCCGGATACCAGTCTCCGTGTGTAATCCAGCGGCCCAAAAACCACACTCTTCGTCTAAAGGCTGCGCCGCTCCATGCCGTGGTGGGACCTGAGATAAATTTACGGATCGCCTCGGCCATTTCCTCCGATACCTCTTCATCGGCATCCAGAGCGAGAACCCAAGGTTGGGTGACTTGCGCAAGCGCGAAGATTTTCTGATCTCGATAGCCCTCCCAAGAGTGCTCAATGACACGTGCCCCGTAGGTTTTGGCGATGAGAATGGTGTCGTCCGAGCAGTCATTGACGACCACCACAATTTCCGACACCCAGCTGCTGACGCTTCCAAGGCTGCGCGGCAAATTATGGGCCTCATTGCGCGCGATCATCGACACACTGATGGGCAGCACTCGGTTACCGGGAGTCAGAGGATCGTGCATAGAGTTTTCCAATTTGCTCCCACAAGGCATCTACGGTCACGCCTTGAATGCATGGAAGTTGACGACCACAAACTTGTGCATGTCCGCTGCATGTGCACTTTGAGCCGGATAACCCGGTGCAGGAAGCGACCATGGGAAGCCATTGGTTGATGTCGCTCGGGCCAAATATGCCGATGCTTGGCACTCCGAGTCCTGCGGCGAGATGCAGCGGTCCGGTATCGCCTGAAACGAACACACCGGCTCGGTGAATGACTGCAATGAAAGAAGCTAAGTTCGGACATTGGGAAAGAAGAGAGGCATCCGGCGCCCTCTCTTTGAGTTCGGCCAGCAAGGACTGTTCACGCGGTGAGATGCCAGATGAGAAAAATAAGGGGATTCGCGCGCGTGCAGCGCGGTGCGCAATCTCGGCCCAGAATTTGATGGGCCATTCCTTTTTCTGCTGACTCGTTGAAAGGTGTGCCAGTACTGCGCCTCTGACGGGCAGGAGGGACTCAGCGAATCCAGCGAGGCGCGGATCGGGCCGCACTTCTGCATCCAGCGATGGGGGAGGGAGAACATTCCACGCCTCGAGTGTATGAAGGTCCCGATAAACTTCATGTGTTCCATTGGGTGCTTTTTGAATCTTGTCAGTATAGCAGTGGCGTCTGCCTGCGAACCCCCTCGAGGCCATACTCCCGAGTCGCTCCTTCGCTCCGATCAGAAGACTCAGAACGGCGCCACGGTCGTTCCCTTCAAAATCGACAGACCGCTCAAAGCGATGGCGTCGCAATTCAAAGAGAGTTTTCCAGAGAGAGCGAAATTTCAAGAGGTTGAGATTTTTAGGGATTCCCCAGACTTTTGTGATCCATGGAATGTTTTCCAGAACAGGAACCGCTTCCTCCCGTACCAAGACGTGCAATTTTGCAGAGGGCCACTGGAGGTGGAGCGCCTTTAACGCCGGCACCATCACTGCGACATCGCCAAGGAGTTTAAATTTGATTGCGAGAATTTTCAAAACAAGCGGGTGAGTTGCCTGAGGATTGTGCGGTAAAAATTGGGAGAATAAATCCCAGGTTTTTGTTCAAAAGCATGCTGTTGCAAGCTGCAAAGCATTTGCCTTCCCTCTGATGTATTTCGAACACCGGATTTAGGGAATGACTGTGGGTTTCGTTTAAATCAGTGAGCGATCCTGTTTTGGTGGGACATCTATGTAACACGGTTACAGAGCTTTTGCCTCAAGTGATTTTTGCAGGATTCGAACTCAGTTTTACGTTTATAAATTCGGCAGTGAGATGTCGGTGCATGACGCGATTGAGCCCGCGACTGTTTGTTCTGTCATCGAGAGACTTTCCATACTTATGGTTAAGGCGTGAGTTCCTCCGAAACCTTTTGGCATCAGTCAAAGCACGTCCGTAAGTTGCTGGTGCTCGATCTCGGTTTTCTTGGAGATACGGTGCATTTGATTCCCGCACTATGGGCGATACGCCAGGCATGGCCTGCGGCCGAATTGCACGTGATGGTGGCAGAGCATGTCACGCAGTTGCTGGAGGTCACGCCATGGGTGGATCAAGCCTGGGGTTATCCGCGGTTTCCCAAAGGGCCGAAGCCCTGGCAGGACTGGGGTAGGATCAAAAAGCTGAGGGCTGCCAAATTCGACGCTGTGCTCAATCTGAATGGCTCGGATCGGTCCAGCTTTCTAACTTGGTTAAGCGGAGCGCCGCTTCGTTTGGGGCGTTGCGCCTCTATGTCGTTCAAGAAAAGGATTCTATTCACCCATCCCGTCGTTTTACAGCGAGGGGGCAAAATGGTTTCCAAGCAACATTGCGAATTTCTCCAAAAGGCGGGTATTCCATGCGAAGAGCCCGAGTACCGCATCACTGTGCCGGCTCGGATCGAGCAATCTGTCGGTGAACTTTTGGGAATGCCTCCGGGCACCGATCGACGCGTCCTTCACGTCAGCCCTTTCACGACGCAGGATCAGAAAGAGCTCCCTGCCGAGGTTTTGGCGGTTGCGTTGAATTTGATTCACCGTGCCGTGCCAGAAGTGCCGGTCGTTGTTTCCTGCGCGAATAATGAAAGGGAGTGTGTCAAGTTGGCGCAATTATTGGGGCGGCTTGATTTTACCCCTTACCGGGTTTTTGCCGGGGGCCTGGGCATATTGGAACTAGTCGCTGTTCTCGCTCGAAGTCGGCTGCATCTCGGTGGCGATTCCGGGGGGCTGCATGTGGCGGTGATGTCAGGAGCGCCTACGGTCTCGTGGTTTCGCAGGTACGAGGGCGCGGTTGAATGGTTGCCGGAATCTGAGCGTCACCATGCGTTTTTGGGGGAGGAGAGTGCTGCAGGTATTCTGGGAATTGACGGTTCGGCATTATTGGGCGCCGCGTTAAGGTTCCTTGAATGTGAAAAGTGATTTTGTTTTACTGGCTTCGACGAAGTTATCGCAGGATTGTTAATCTCAATTTTCAATTCAATTATAAATCAAAAATAGGTTGAAATGAATGGGTTTTAATATGGATACGGCAATTATATTTTTTCACCAGGGTAAAATTCCGTTCTACCTCCGCTGTGCAATCGAGTCTGCGCGGTTTTTTAATCCGGAATTGCCCGTCTATGTCCTAAACGATTCAAAACCCGCATTTCATTCCGAATGGCGGATTGAATGCGTTTCGCTTAAGGATGCAAGGCATCCGGCGCTCGACGCATTTGTAAAAAACTACACGCATATTTCTTCCTCTGATTTGGAATATGAAAGGCGTTGCTTCGAGCGATGGTTTTATTTTGAAAAAATAATGTCGGATTATGGTCTGAAAACGGCTGTCATTCTTGACAGCGATGCCGTTCTTTTTGCGAAAGCGCCCCAGTTGTTCGGTCTCCTTCCAGAGCGCGTCAGTTTCGCATGCAGCAAGGGCGGAGGGCCTGCGATGACTCTGGTGCGTGGGTCAATGGAACCGTTCCTCGCCCACATGCAGGGACGATTTTTGGATGCTGATTACCTGAAGAGAAGCGCAAGCCTCATGGAGGCTGCCCGAAGGGAGAGAAAAATGGCGAACCTTACAGACATGACTATCTGTGAGGAGTTTTCGACTTCAAACCCGCTGGGTTTTGTTTATCCGAATCAGACCTTAGAGGGCCACATTGACCATGGGATCTGGCTGCCAGATGGATTGGATTCTAAAAAGTCAGGAAGACGGCACAGGAAGCGGGTCTTTTGGAAAGAGGAGAAGGGCGTGATACAGCCTTTCTTCAGGAGCGCTTCGGACATGGAAGATATCAGGGCGTTATGTATTCATTTTCAATCTAAAGCCAAGAGATACATAAGAAGGTTCAACCAAATTGGAGAAGGAGGGTGGAATTCCGATTTTGGCCGAGATATTCGGCTTTGGTATTACAATCGATTGTTAAATTGAAAGCATCCTGTCGGCGGGTATTTAGCGCGGGTCCCTGCCAGCATTACTGCACCATTCGCGTTAGTTCAGGAATATTCACGGTGATATCGAGACCCGACTTGTCATCGCAAGGCTGGCCAAAGAGTTCCTTTCTTTCAATTCCATGCACTGCGGCAAGATCTGCGTAACATCGATTGGAATGGCCGGGGGATATGATTTCAACAAGTTTTGTACCGGGTTCACAAAAGCTGAGGTTTGTGAGGGCTGCTCCGTGTTGAGCGACCACGATTTTTGCCGAGCGAAAGAGGGAAACCTGCTCCGTGATTTTTTTTCCCCGGAGGTAGTGGGTCTCAAATCCGAGGCTTTCGAGTTGATTTTGCACGAGGTCGCGATTGATTAGGCGCCTCGAGGTGGACGGCTCTCTTGCAATGAAAAGTTTGCGGGTGGGGGGAATCGGGGGTGTTGAATGCTGTCCCGCAAACGTCTCCCTTAACCATTCAACGATCCAGTTGGCCACCTCGCCTGGGGAGGGAACGGTCATGGATGGTAGGGTCAGCTCTTCGCACTGGACGATTTCTCGATTGTTCAAATAGACCACTTTTTCGAATGGGAGCTCCAAAATTTCAAAAGTATCTCGCACCAGATTTCGATTCACATGACCGTCCAACAAAATGTGCTGAACGTTCTTGAGATCCACTCCGCATTCGAAACAGATTTTTAGGCGGGGCAGGCAATCAAACAGCCAGTGGAAATAGTTGTCTCCGCAGGGTGCCCCGAGCATCAGACTCACCCCGCTGAGCACCCGGCGATTTAAGAGGCGAATTCTACGAAAGGTGCGAGTGGTTAGGCCGCGAGGGGTGCCGTGCAGCGACTGGAGCCCGGCAATCACGCGTCCGTCATCCAGCGCAATGAGGCGGGCGTTCGCAATGACACGGGCGTTGTGTAATTCGGCAGTCCAGAGGCCGCCGTCGCATTGGGAGGGCAAGTTTCTGGCCGGCATGAGTCGGCGGCAGCTGGGGTGCTTTGAAATTGGGTCTGGATGTCCAGCGATACTCTGATGCAACATGCCAAACCAGAGGGTGGGAATTTTGAATGGCATGCTAAGCTCGTTGTCGAAGTGGTTTTTTGGAAAGCATGGAAGACGGCGAAATGAGGATTAACTTTCCAGAAAGAAGTATTTAACAGTCGATCAAACAGTAATTTCTGCATCAATGGACGTCACTGTCTCAATCGTAACCTATAATTCCGCAGAACACATCGGGAGGTGCGTGGATTCCATCTTGTGCCAAAAAGGGGTCCGGTTTGAGGTTTTCGTTATTGATAACTTTAGCAGCGACGACACGTTAAGGAAACTTGAGGTGTATGGGAGCCATGTTCAGGTCATTAGAAATCCACAGAATATTGGATTTGGCCGGGCGCATAACCAATCTCTTGCGAGGGCGAAGGGGCGCTTTTTCCATGCTTTAAATCCTGATGCTTGGCTCGTGAGTGATGACACGCATCGAGAACTTGTTCAGTCCATGGAAGAATCTCCAGATGCTGGGCTAATGACGACCCATATCGAGGGGCAGCAACAGCCTCCTGTGGAACTCCTGTATCCAGGAGAAAGGCATTTGAGGGATCCTTTAGGTCCGCTACCCGGCGAAATCGCGTGGGTTTTGGGGGCGAATATGTTCGCGAGAAAGAGTTGTTTGGATGTAGTCCGGGGTTTCGATGAGAGTTTTTTCCTCTACAGTGAGGAGACAGACTTGTGCTTACGTTTGCGAAAAGCAGGCTACGAAATTGAGTGCGCATCGCATCTTTGCGTGGGGCATGTGGGCGGAGCCAGTGAGTCGGGGAGTGCTTCGCGGGGGGTGTGGGTGCGCAAAATGGCGGGGCTCTATCTTTTCTACAGCAAACACTACACACCCCGGGATTTCAAGCGGCTGCTCAGGCGCGATTACAATCGGTCAAGGTTCCGTCTCTGGCTTGCATCCCTTGGGCTAACCCATTCTCCCGCGAATGAAAATATGGACAAATATACGGCCATTCGCGATACATCACGAGAGTGCTTGAGCCGCATTCACTCTTAAAAATTCCCTTATTTTCGCCAGATGTTTTCGTCTTCAAATGTTCGCATTCCCCTCCTTCGCCTGTTGTCCCTTGCTCTGTGCGTTCTGGCCGCAGTTTGGTGTATGCCGGGAGTGATTGCGCTGCGCACGACCGCCGTTGTTGTCGCGCTACTGGTGGTAATCCTTCTGTTCCCAGAGTGGAAGCAGACCCTCTCGCGCCTCCCAAAGCCTGTCTATGCTTGGATGCTGTTTATTGCGGTTTACCCCTTTATTTTTTCCGAAAATCTGGCGCTTTGTTTGAAAGTCTTTCGCAATCAGTGGTATTGGACAATTATTCTTCCAATGCTTGGGCTTGCGGCGGGCACCCTGCTTTCAAACAGAAAAAATCAGCTGGCACTCTTCGGTGTCGCCTTTGTCTTTCCGATTCTGACGCAGGTGTTTTTGGGCCTCAAAGAAATCATGCGAACCCATGCGTTTCCCTATGGTTTCTGGGGTCTGCATCACCATCACGATTACTTTGGGTACACGGCGATTCACGCGATCTCAATCCTCGGACCGCTGCTGATTTTTTCCCCGCGCAAATCGACTCGAACAGCCGCGGTTCTGGTGATTTGCCTCTCCGTATTTAGCACGATATTGGCGGCATCTCGTGCCGGATTGTCTTTTGTTCTCTTGACGACTTTAGCGACTGTTTTTGTTTCTCTTTGGGTAAAAACCAGCCCTCGGTTACGCCATAGGATTCTTGTCATGGGGCTTCCTGTGATGATGTTGTTCTTAACTGGCGTGGGTACGCTTGCTTATCGAAATGACAAAACACGATGGGCCCGGTTACAGACTCGTTTGGCGGAGGGATTTCAAGGAGACGCACTTAAGATTGTAGGGGAAGGTCCGCTCGTTGATGGAGACACGGCGCGTCCGTTGATCGCGAGGGCGGCGTGGACCCTCGCAAAATATCACCCATGGGGTCTGGATGGCACCAGGCAGGCTTATCAAACAGCTATGAAGCGGATTTATCCCCAGCCCGTGAACAATCTTGATCATTCGCACAATGGGTGGCTCGATACCTGCATTGCTCTGGGATATCTCGGCGGTGCACTTTACTTCATTTTTCTGCTTAGCTTTGCATTCGAAGGATTTTCGCGCCTCTTGTCTTCCGCGCTGGAGGTGCGAGCGACGGCCGTTTCGCTCGTGGTTCTCGCAGCGATATGGGTGCTCCGCGGCTGCTTTGATTCGACGTTCCGCGATCATATGTTGCAAATGCAGGTATTCACACTTCCGTTTCTTTATGCGTTTCTTTTGTCCTCTGAAACAAGGCAAGAAGAGGTGATGCTCGGGAGCGTTTCTATGCCGAGAGATTCTGCGCCGTTGCCCGCGATATGACAGGCACAGGAAAGCCTTTTTTAGATGCCTCGAAGGGCGGTATTCAAAAGAGAACTGTTAGCATCGCGTTTTGTGATGATGGGGTTTGGGCGCGTGATTTTATCCTTCGTCATTTGAGCGCCATTTGTGATCCGAGAGTGGTTGCTGAATCAGAATGGCGACATACGGAGGTGGAAATCGTTTTCATTGGGGACGGCAAAGGGGCCCAGAGGAAGGCGTTTCCGCATGCGAAGCACGTCTTGTTCACCACCGAGGATTTGTACCCTGATTTTTCAAGTTATGACTATGTTGTGGCTTATCAGTGTATGGATCATCCAAGGTATTTGCGGATGCCTAATTGGGCTGTGCTTGTGGAGCCCCTGCAGTTGATCAAGTCTGCCCAGTTTGCGGACACAATTTTGGCGGAAACGAGGGAATTTTGTGCGTTCGTCCAATCCAATGGAAATCCACGCAGGACTCGGCGGCGGCTGGAGTTTTTTTCCGCGCTGAGCCAAAGGCGGTTCGTGCATTCGGGGGGTAGCGTCCATAATAATCTTGGGTACCGTGTTGCGGACATCCGTCAATTTCTGAGAGGGTTCCAGTTTATGCTTTGTTTCGAAAACAATGCATCGCCCGGCTATACGACGGAAAAAATTATCAATGCCATTCTGTGCGGCTGCATCCCTATTTACTGGGGAGATCCAGAACTGTACCGAGATATTAATCCCAAGGCAGTGGTCTTGGTTGACTCATTCAAAAATGATGAGGCAGCAATCGATCATATTTTAGAAATATCTGAAAAGGAGGAGCTGCGACGACGTTATTTAGAGGAGCCTTTTTTTCACCAAAATCAGATTCCACCGATTTTTGACGAGCAGCGCATTCAGGTTTTTTTGAGCCGCATTGTGTACAAACCCCGTCCCGTGAGGTCGCTGTTTAGTTTGAGCCACCGACTCTTTACCTGGCGTAGAAAAATGACGCCCTACCTTCCTGGAAGTTTTGGTGGCAGTGGGTCACCGAAACAAAAATGAAAATGTCCCCGATAATCTTTCTTTAAAAGCTTCCTGGCCGTATTGTGTTACAACTATCTCTCGCCCACCAAGTTTTTTAATTCTTGCGCTCGATTCGACTGCATTTTGCCAAATCGAAATGATTTGATCAACAGAGACGCATAAATCAAACCCCGGGGTTCCTTCGTGGAGGCGAACGGCGCCGTGATTTTCGAGCGCCAGAATTGGTTTCTCCATAAGGCGTGCCTCGAGTATCGCGAGACCAAACGATTCCGGGATTCTGCCGGGAAATAAGGCAATGTCGGACGCGGCAAAAATCTCGGGCACATCGGGGCGCGGGCCTAAAATTTGCACTAGGCTTTCCTTCCCAGAAACGAGCCTTCGGATTTCGGCGGAAGAGTCAGCATCAAAAGGCCCGACGAGACAGAGCAAGCGTTCCGGAAATGTTTGCTCGCTATCCAAGGTATTCAAAAACGCTTTTGTGAGAGCGAGTTGTCCTTTTCCGTCATTTTTTGAAAGGGCGCCAACCACAATGCCGACATGGCGATCTTCCCAGCCCAGTTGGCGTCTGAGCTGATCGCGGTCATACAGAGCCGGGTCAAAGCGGGCGTCGTCGATATAGGGATTGATCGTATGAACCCTCGAAAGATCGCCCAATTGAGCGTTCATGTGGGAGGCAACCGCTCCGGATGCCATTAGTATTTGCATGCGGTTGGCGCCTTGTTGGAACCATTTCAGCACATCCCGATCCGCGGTGAAGTTGTAAGAAGACTGCCAGATCGCCCCCGCGTGTGCGCAGCGCGTGTGTTTAGTCGCCAGATGGCAGGCCCAGGTTTCATAGAAGTCATTCGCCAAAACCACGCTGGGTGCCCCCACAGCGGTTGTTAGCGCCTCCACCGTTGAGAGAAATTTTTGGATTTTGAACCAAGTCAGGGGTTTGCGACGGTATGGAAGCGGGACGACAATTACTTGCTCGCAAACTTCTTCGAAGGCCGTTCTTTGCTCGCCTTCTGATCCTGCGATCAGCGAGGAGTGCACGCCGAGATTCTTGAGCCATTTAATGAGGTGGAGAAGGGAAAGCTCTGCACCGCCCCAATGCAGATTTTTAGCAATGAACAGAGCGTTTTTTTTCATCAAGATCTTTCGGATTCAATGGGTCTAATTTCCTTAAAAAGGGAGATTAAGATGATTTAATTTAACGCTGGGTGTAACTCTTAGGGGGGGAATGAAGGGTGTCAAGCGACGAGAAGTCTAAGAGAGCTCCGTGCCTTTTAACAGAGATAAGCCATGGTGTGGATTTCGCATGCGATCTTACTTGGCGGTATATTGCATGAGAACCGGCGCGTTTCTGAATCAATGACTTCACGAGCGGTTTAATTACGCTACACGAGAGGCGGCCATTGTGGTTTTGTTTGGTTTGGTTGAAGTGCCGGTCTTCTCTCTGCTGTTAGCCTCCCAGCGTCGGCGGCGTTGGGAAAGTTTTTG
>CANJZW010000038.1 GCA_947479475.1 Chthoniobacteraceae bacterium | reverse complement strand
CGTTAATCCGCTGATGGCCACCTGGCGCGGCAGCACATTAATGGAACGCACCTGCGGTTGAACTGAAGCAAAGTAGGGAGTCTCCGCCAAAGCCGCCTGCACAGTCAGCGTTCCTGCGCCCGTCAAAATGAGCGTACTGCCGCTTAAGGTTCCTGGCCCGCTTAATACGGTTAGCGTTGCGGGTAAATTCGATGAAGCGACCGCGGTCAGAGTGAAAGGTGCATCGCCATACGTTTTTACTGTTGGCGCGTTGAAGGAGAGAGTCTGTGGAGGCTTTACGAAAATGCCATCCCCAGTAAAGTTATCGACCTTCGCGCCATTTTGAATTCGCACTGTCGCTCCAGCGGCGGCGTTTACGGTGGATCCAGCGGAGATCGCACCAGGGCCGTCCAAAACTAAAGTTCCGCTGAGAACTCTGATGGTGCCTGTCAGGGGATTACTTCCCGTGAGCACCAGGGTGCCAGGTCCGTTCTTGCTCAAGTCAAAGCCGCCCGAAACGTTCCCGAGGACCAGGGTGTTTCCCTTGATGGTAACCGCCGTATTAGCGGTAAGCGCAATGGAATTGGCGCTTAAATCCAAGTCCTGCGAAGTGATCAAAGTGAAGTCACCGTTCCAGATCTGCGGCAATGCCGCGAGTGCGCCTCCTGAGAATGAGGCGTCCAGAGTCGTTCCCTGATTGAGGGTCAGCGTTCCGACACCCAACGCGCTTGGGCTGCCTAGAACCAAAGTCCCCTGAGACAACGTCGTGCCGCCGGAGAAGGTGTTGGCGCCGGAAAGCTTCCAAGTGCCTGTCCCCTGCTTGAGCAAGGCGGTGGTGTTAAGCGGGCTGTTGTTGGCGATGATGCCCGAGATTTCTCCAGTGCCAGAAGTGGAGCCCTGCAAGGTGAACGTCTTTACGCCCGCGCCCGTGGCGGTCACGCTACCGGTGAGCAGCAGCGCGCCCGTCCCGGACTGGTGAAGCACTCCTCCGCCGGTGGTGCCGGCCAAATTAATAATGCGGTCCGACGTCTGCGCTGTGCCGGTGAGAAGGAGCGTGCCTGTCTGACCAAGCGTACCGAGATGAATCGTGCCGTTCAGGGCAGTGGTCGGCGCCCCCAAACTGGAGAAAGCCGCGCCCAAAACGACCTTGTTGAGGGAGGCCACGGAGAGCGTCCCGACTTGGATGGAAGTGATGCCCGTGTAGGACGAGACGCTGGCGAGCGTGATGTTTCCCGTTCCCAACTTGGTGAAGGTGGAGGAACCGGAAACCACAAGATTGGAGCTTCCCGAGCTGTTGTCAGAACCCAAGATGGCGGGAGAGCCGGGTGTGATTAACAAACTGCCTCCCCCGGAGTAGCTGTTGAGCATCGCACCGTTCTGTAAGACAACCGTGGCACCCGAACCGATAGAGACTAGAGAGTTAGGCGAAACGGCTCCTGCGCCCGAGAACACAAGCGTTCCGGCATTGACTGCGGTGGACCCGGTGTGGCTGTTAACGCCCGAGAGGGTGACGGTGCCCAAGCCTGACTTCACAAGATTGACCACGCCGCTCCCAGAGATGGAACCGCTGAAGGACGAAGTGCCCCCCGCCAAGTTCAATACCAGCGTCCCTGAGCTGAGACCGTTTGTGTTGAGCACCACGCCGCCCCCGACGAGAGCGTTGGAGAGCGAATTGACGGTTTGAGTACTCCCATTAAGGTCCAGAGTTGCTCCCGTCTCCAGTCTGACATCCGTGAGGCTCGGCAGAAGTCCCGTGCTGTTGGCGACCACCAGCCTGAGGGTGCCTGTATTGACCACAGTGGCTCCCTGGTAGGCCAGCGTGCCGGAAAGGGAAAACACCCCGGAACCGGAGACAAGCAAAGTCCCCGAACCGCTGATCGTGTTGCCATAGGCCCCGGAAGAACCCGCCACGAAGCCCAAAGACGCCCCGTTGGAAAGGGAAACGAGACCGCTGCCGAGCGCCCCGCTGGCGCCCACCCACAAACTGCCGCCGGAGACGGTCGTGCCGCCGGTGTGGGTGTTGGAGCCAGATAGCATCACATTCAATGAACCGGTTTTCTGCAATGCGCCGGCTCCGCTGACGGCATTGGTCAAAGTAACGGACGCCGAGGACAGCACGTCCGGGCCGGCCAGGGTGTTCGCAGCGAGCTCGACGCCTGAAAGCGCCTTCTTCCAGAGCCGCACCTCCGCATAGGTTGCGGCGGTGTTGATGCTGTTGCCGTAATGCGATTTTCCGAGCCAGAAGACGGTCGAAACCCGTTCGGAAAGTTGATGCCCGAGCAGGGAGGTTTCACACAGCAGCACGCCATCCCTGTAAAACTTCGCCTTGTTGTTCGCGGAATCCCACACGAAGGCCCAGTGGTAGATCCGGCCCAAGGTGAGGGGCGTTGCGACCGGCACGGTCGTGCCCGCGTGCCAGCTAGCGATCGCAAAGAACGGATAGTTGGTATCCGTCCCGGTGGCAAACTCTGCCAGGGTCTCGCTGCCCGGTCCCACTCCATCTCCAAACTCAAAAATACGCGGGTAGAAACTCGCCACGTCCAGCGAAGCCCAGACCTCCACTGTTAAATCCGAGAGCCCATTGAGAAGCCCGGAGGGCATCTTGACATAGCTTGCGGTCAGATCGGAACCGCCGAGCATTTTGAGGGACCCTCCGGTTACGGAGGCATTCGGACTGCCAGTAGGCGTGTAGATGATCCCGTCAGCTCCTCCGACCGAATCTGCAAATGAGGTGCCGCCGATTTCATTAAAGGACCACCGGTTCTTGAGCCCGGCCGGCACCCAAAACTGAGTTGCCAGCGTGACGGTTGTCCCCTGCGCGGTCGACAATCCCCCCGCACCGGCGGCCGTCCAAGAATTCAGCTGCAAGGTGCCCCCCGTAAGGTTCACCGAGGAGAGATTGTTGGACCCGCCCAGCACCAGCGTTCCGGCGCCGGCCTTGGTCAGGGCACCGCCGCCCAGGATCGAACCGTCGAACTCGAGACTCGAGGCGTTCACGACAATGGTCCGGTCACCGCTCATCGCGATCGTGCCTGCTGAGAAGGTGAGGCTGTTGGAGCCGAGGAAGCCGAAGTCACCCGTCCAGGACTGCACAAGCACGGTAGAGATCGTCAGAGCGGAACCGGTGGAGTTGTTGAGGAAGCCGCCGCTGATTGTCAGCGTGCCCGTGCCCAGCGCTCCGGCGTTGCCGAGGGCGAGGGTTCCGGCGGCTAGCGTTGTACCGCCGGAATAGGTATTGGCGCCAGAGAGCGTCCAAGTGCCTGTCCCCTGCTTGAGCAGCGAGGTGGTGTTGAGGAGGCTGTTGTTGGCGATGGTGCCCGAGATTTCTCCGGTGCCGGAAGTGGAGCCCTTCAGGGTGAAAGTCTTCGCGCCCGCACCCGTGGCGGTCACGCTGCCGGTGAGCAGCAGAGCGCCCGTCCCGGACTGATCGAGCACGCCGCCGCCGGTGGTGCCCGCGAGGTTGAGCGGGCGGTTGGAAACTTGGGCTGCGCCCGTGAGTCCAAGGGAACCGGTGGCCGTCAATGAACCCAAGTCGATGGTTGCACTCGTAAAGTCACCCGGCGCCCCCAAGGAACTCGCATCGAGGGCGCTCACGTAACCGGAAGGCACGCCCTTACGAATCGTCCCGTTCGTGGAGTCTGCTATGTAAAGATTCCCAAGCGCATCCAAAGAGATCTGAGCAGGACCCGAGAACGTACCGGCCGTGCCTACCCCGTTCGCGCTCCCGACCTGCCCGTTGCCGCCAATGGTGCTGACAAGCCCGTTGGGGCGAATCACACGGACGCGGTTCCCGCTGTACTCGGTGACATACAAATTTCCAAATGCGTCAAATACGACGCCAAACGGATTGGTGAACGTCGCGGTCTCTTTGGCTCCGTCGAGGGATCCGGCAACCGCAGAGCCCGCAAAGGTCGTCACAACACCCGCCGGGGTGATTTTGCGGATCATGTTGTTGACCTGATCTGCGGCGTACAAGTTTCCGTCAGCGTCGAGGGCGAAACAGTCCAGGTATCTAAAGCTGGCCGCCGCGCCTGCCCCGTTTGTGCTGCCCAGGGCTCCCGAACCTGCCAAGGTTGAAACGACCCCGTCAGGGGTGATCTTACGGATCTTCTGTCCCGAGCGGTCCCCCACAAAGATGTTACCGGCTGAATCCACAGTAAGTTCCCACGGGTCATTAAAGGAAGCCGCCACGCCCACGCCATCCATACTGGACGCGACTCCACTTCCGGCCAAGGTCGTGACCCACCCAGCGGCGGTGATTTTTCTGATTCTGTGGTTTCCAGAATCCGCCACGTACACGTTGCCCGCGCTGTCGAGCGCGACCCCCTTGGGTGCGGCAAAGCGGGCAGCGGTGCCCGTGCCGTCCGTGGTTCCGGAGGTGCCCAGCGTTCCCGCGAAGACGGTCACCACCCCGGCGGCGGTCACCTTTTTGATGCATTGGCCATCCGTGACATAAACGTTTCCAGCGGGATCTGCCACGGCTCCATAATTGGAGGTGAACCCTGTCGCCAAGGTGGACCACGTGTAGGACCCGCCCGTAAGCGAGTTCAGCGAGGCAGCCCACACCGCGCCCGCCTGAATCCAGGTCTTGCCAGTGAAGGAACTGCTCGACGTGAGAGCCATCGAGCCAAGGCCCGTTTTGGTTAGTGAGGACGCGCCGGAGAGGACGACAGAGGAACTTCCGGAGGCATCCGCAAATCCGATAATCGCATTGGAGCCAGCTTGGTTTACCACCGTTCCGGCTCCTGTCGTGGGCGGAATCAATGCCCCGTTTTGAAGGATTACCGTCGTGCCGGTTGCTGCATTCAGCGAGACAGCGGGCGGCAATGCATTGGCCCCATTCAGAATGAGCGTTCCCGCAGTCACGTTCAGAGTGCCGCTAAGAGCGTTTGTTCCGGAGAGGATGAGCGTGCCGGCACCGTCCTTGGCCAGAGTATAACCGCCGGAGAGGTTGCCCACCGTAAGCGAGCCCGCACTGACCGTCACCGTGGAGTTCGCCGTGAGCCACACGGAGCTGGCGCTTAGGTCGAGGGCGTTGCTGCCAAGGAAGGTGAAGCTGCCGTTCCAGATTTGGGGCAGCGCCTGCAGTGTGAGCGCGCGGGAAGCGTCCAAGGTCACTCCTGAATAGAGGGTCAGAGTGCCCGTTCCAAGCGCGCTCGTGTTCCCCAGGGCGAGCGTTCCCTGCGAGAGAGTGGTACCGCCCGAGTACGTGCTCGCGCCTGAGAGGGTCCACTTGCCAGTGCCCTGCTTGAAGAGGGCGGTTGTATTGAGAGAACTGCTGTTGACGATGCCTCCGGCGATTTCACCAACGCCAGTGCTCGAGCCCTGAAGCACAAGCGTCTTGGAGCCTGCGCCAGTGGCAGTGAAGGCCCGCACAAACTTCAGCAATCCCGTTCCCGACTGGTCCAGCACCACGCCGCCCGTCGTGCCCGCAAGATCAATAACGCGGTTGGAAGTTTCCCCAGTCCCCGCGTACAGCAAAACGCCCGAGGCGGAGAGGCTGCCAATTCCCACCGTGGCGCTTGTCGCATCGAGCGGCGCACCGAGCGAACTTTGCGTGAGATTCGCGCCAAAGACAGGCGTAGCCTTGCGGATGGTGTTATTGCCTCGGTCGGCCACAAACAAGGCGCCAGTCGAATCAAAAGTCATGTGTTCCGGACTGTTGAACCGGGCCACCGTTCCCACCCCGTCTGTCGTCGCGAACACGCCAGCCGCGCCGCCGATCGTCGAAACGACCCCGCCGGCTGTAATCCGGCGTATGGTGCCACCACTGTAGTCTGCCACGATGAGATTGCCGTCAGCATCGGCGGTAATCCCAATGGGCAGATTAAAGGTGGCCTGGGTTCCATCACCATCAGCGCCTCCGGAGCCTCCCGTCCCTGCAACGGTGGAAACCATCCCGCTCAAAGTGATCATCCGAATCATGTTATTGCCACTATCGGTGACATAGAGGTTCCCATTCGGGGCGTAAACAATTCCCCAGGGACCAGTGAAACGTGCGGCAGTTCCCAATCCGTTGGTGGTTCCACTCTGGCCCGTAGCGCCCGCAAAGATCGTCACCACACCCGCGGGCGTGATCTTCCGGATCGTATTGTTGCCGCGGTCCGCCACATAAACGTTCCCTGAGGGATCCAGCGCAATTCCGGAAAAGTTGCTGAAAGACGCAGCTGTCCCCGTCCCGTCCGCAGAGCCCGCCACACCCGAGCCCGCCAGCGTTGTCACCACACCTGCCGGCGTGATTTTGCGCACATCGCAATTCAGCCATTCAGCCACGTACAAATTGCCGGCGGAATCGAACGCCATTCCCTCCGGACCGTTAAATCTAGCGTTCAGGGCGGTCGAAGCATTCACGTTTCCACCGGATCCATTGATGCCGGCGAAAGTTGTCACCACGCCCGCAGCGTTGATTTTTCGGATAACGTTCCCTGTGTTGTCTGACACATAAAGGTTGCCTGAAGCGTCTATACAAATGCCGTCGGGACTGTTGAAACGCGCTGCCGTACCGGTGGCGTCTAAGTAGGCGGCGAGTCCAGCCCCGCCGGCAAACGTGGACCAGTTGTAACCGGAGAGAGAGTACCCGTTGATCGAGCTCACGGTGAGACCTCCCGAATAGATGGACGTCTTGCCGGTATTGGAAGAAAGACTGGTGAGCGTGATGTTCCCCGCGCCGACTTTGGTCAGCGTGGAGCTGCCCGAAAGCACCATCCCCGAACTCCCTGTCACATCGCCCCCGCCCACCGAAGCCGGAATCCCTGGGCCGTTAACGAGCGTGCCCGCGCCAGTGAAGGAGGTGAACTGTGCCCCGTTTTGCAGGATCACCGTGGCGCCAGCGGCGGCCGAGAGCGCTGACCCGGCCGGCAGCGCGCTTGCGCCGTTAATGATGAGCGTCCCGGCGAGCACCGTGGTGGCGCCTGTATAGGTGTTGGTGCCGGAAATGACGAGCGTGCCCGGGCCATCCTTGCCAAGCCCATAAAAGGCGCCTGAAATCGTGGCCGCACTGAGGGAACCGGCGCTGACGGTGACCGTGCAATTCCCCATGAGTGCGACGGAACCTGCAGTGATGTCGAGGGAGTTGGAGCCACGGAAGGTGAAGCTGCCGTTCCAAACGTGGCCAATCGCCGGGAGGGTGAAGGCGCCGGAGACATCCAGCGTCGCGCCACCAGACCGAATGGTGAAGGGCCCAGTTCCAAGCGCATTTGCGTTACCCAAGACAAGGGTCCCCTGTGACAGAGTCGTGCCGCCCGAGTAGCTGTTAGCGGAAAAGAGGGTCCACTTCCCAGTGCCCTGCTTGAGGACCGATGTCTTGTTCGAGACACTGTTGTCCACGATGGCTCCAGAAAGCATCCCCGTTCCGGCGGTGGAGCCCTGTAGCGTCAGTATCTTTGTACCTGCGCCAGTCGCGGTGAACCCACTTGAGAACACCAGCGCCCCGGAGCCGGATTGGTCAATCACAGCGCCACCGGTGGTGCCCGCCAGATTAATCACACGGTCCGTGGTTTGTCCGGTACCGGTGATCACGAGCCCTCCCGTGGCGGTCAAACTGCCCAGATCGATGGTGCCATTCGAATCAGTAATAGGCGCCCCCAAGGAACTCGAAGCCACACCCCCAACGACTTTGTTGAGCGTCGAGAGACTCAAATTTCCAGAGGCCACCGTCGTCTTGCCGGTGAAGATATTGGTGCCCGAAAGCACGATCGTTCCGTACCCCGCCGCAGTGAAGCCACCACTACCGACGATAGGACCGCTCAAGGTTAAGTTCACCGCGTTAGGGACATTGATTGTTCCATTCGTTGTGCCGCTCAGGGTGAGGCCACGATCCGTGCTAGTTCCTGCTGTTCCGGTGTAAAGCAGTGTGCCACCCGCAAAAACCAGATTGGACGAGGCACTGGAAGCCGCTCCCAGTTCGCTCGCCAGCCCACCATTGGCGAGCGAGTCGACGGAAAGGATGCCGCCGCTGAGTGTCGTCACACCGGTGTAAGTGTTGAGCCCCGCGAAGACTTGGGCGCCCGAACCGGAAACAACGAGACCACCGGACCCGGAAATCACAGCCGCATAAACGGAAGGGTTCAGCATGGGGGTCGGGGTGGTCTTGCTAACGAACGTCCCGTCGCCAAGTTGCCCCTTAACGTTGTTACCAGTCGCCCAGACGCTTCCGTCACCCTTTAAAAACAAACTGTGAGTGTAACCCGCCGAAATTCCCGCCACTCCACTCATCACTTGCACCGGCGTGGTCTTGCCTACCATGGTCCCATCGCCAAGCTGACCATTAGAGTTGGTCCCAGTCGCCCAGACGCTTCCGTCACTCTTTAGAAACAGGCTGTGAACGTCACTGGCCGCCATTCCCATGACTCCGCTCATCACCTGCACCGGCGTGGTCTTGCTAACGGTCGTCCCATCGCCAAGCTGTCCAGCACTGTTGTTACCTGTCGCCCAGACGCTTCCGTTGCCCTTTAAGAACAGGCTGTAATGATTGCCACCCGCCATTCCCGTGACTCCGCTGATCACTTGTACTGGCGTGGTCTTGTCAACAATCGTCCCATCGCCAAGCTGCCCA
Organism: Chthoniobacteraceae bacterium; assembly: GCA_947479475.1. Taxonomy (GTDB): domain Bacteria; phylum Verrucomicrobiota; class Verrucomicrobiia; order Chthoniobacterales; family Chthoniobacteraceae; genus Chth-196. The sequence continues at coordinate 33,120 of CANJZW010000038.1, read as the reverse complement.
TTATCGTTGAAACCAGTCGCCCAGACGCTTCCGTCAGCCTTCAAGAAGAAACTGTGATAATAACCAGCCGCAATTGTCGTCACTCCGCTCATCACTTGGACTGCCGTGCTCTTGCTAACGAGCGTCCCATCGCCAAGCTCGCCATGAGAGTTTGAACCAGTCGCCCAGACGCTTCCGTCACTCTTTAAAAATAAACTGTGATACACTCCGGCCGCAATGGCTGTCACTCCGCTCATCACTTGCACTGGCCTGGTCTTGGCGGTACCAGTGCCATCGCCAAGCTGCCCATTCCTGTTGTCACCAGTCGCCCAGACAGTTCCGTCACTTCTTAAAAACAAACTGTGATACATTCCAGCCGCAATTGCCGTCACTCCGCCCATCACCTGCACCGGCGTGTTCCTGTCGGTAGCAGTGCCGTCGCCGAGCCCGCCAAAAGGGTTGTAACCAGCCGCCCAGACGCTGCCGTCACTCTTTAAAAACAAACTGTGAACACCCGCCGACACCCAGACCCCATCGCTTGCCCCTACCGCCGACGTATTCACCGTCAACGTCCCACTACCCAGCACCACATTCCCACCCAGCGTCCCTCCTCCTGAGAGCGCGCCGACGCTGTTGCTATTCCCGTTCAAATTCAGCGTCACGCCCGTAACGTTCGCCAGCTTCATCGCCGAGGTCGAGCCGAACGCCTGCGTGCCGCCCGCCACCAGCGTTCCGCCATTCACGATTGTGGCTCCCGTGTAGGTGTTGGTGGACGCCACGGTCACCGTACCACTGCCCGACTTCGTCAGCGACGACGCACCGGAAACGACCGAGCTCAAAGTTCCCGAACTGTTTCCTGCTCCCAACAACACGGGCACTCCTGAGCCTGAAACCGTACCCTCTCCGCTGTAACTGTTGAGCACTGCGCCGTTCTGCAGAAACACGGTCGCTCCCGCAGCGACTGTCACCGCCGAGCCCCAAGGTAGCGCATTCGCGCCATTGACAATCAACGATCCAGCCAGAACCGTGGTGGCGCCGGAATAGGTGTTCGTCCCGGAAAGGACCATGGTTCCGGGGCCGTCCTTACCCAGCGCATAACTGCCGGAGACATTGGCGACCTGCAACGTTGGTATCGAGTCAAGGGCTACCCCGCCGGCGAGCACTGCGATTTCCTGCGCGCTCAACGCCCGCGAATACAGACAGAAATCATCAATCGAACCGTTGAAGTAACCAATGTTATCGCGATAATCCTTGCCGATTGCAAAATCGTTCGCCACGTGGGCAACCTCAGGCCCCGTGATGGTCCCAGCGGCCTGACCATCCACGTAATACGTCCCCGTTGTTCCGTTTTTCACAAAGGCGACGTGGCGCCAGGAGCCGGAGTTTACGGTCTGCGTCGAGACCGCTCCGTTAAACCCAAAGCTGACATTGTAGTCCCAGTATTTTAAACACCCGCCCGTGACACTGAATACTTGCTGGCCCTCATACCCTGCCTGTGTCCGCCCAAGACAGAAGATCGTTCCATCCCCCGTGGTTTTAACCCAAGCCGCGACGGTCATTTGCGAACCCGGAGCCTGGTTCAAACTGGATCGATATAAAAAGCTAGTGCTCCCATCCAGTACAGCAGCCCCGTTGACCGTGCCGTCCCGCCCAACTCCGTAAGTGACCCCCGTGCTCGAGGTAGTCTGCGCATTCCCCGAGGAATCGTTTCCATTTCCATTGAACACGTACGAAGCAATCACGCCCCCCGACGGCATGCCGCCACTCACTGTCACGGTAGAATCCGACTGAAGAACCAGACCGCCGGCAGTCAAATCCAGAGTGCCGACGGCAAGAATTGTGACGTTCCCATTCCAGACCTTCGTCAGCGAAGGCATGCTAAGCGCTCCGGATGATTCAAGAGTGACTCCAGAATTCAGAGTGAGGCTGCCGGTTCCCAGCGCATTCACGTTACCAAGCTTTAAAGTACCTTGGGAAACGGTGGTTCCGCCGGAGTACGTATTCCAACCGGAAAGCGTCCACTTGCCGCTACCCTGTTTGAGGAGGGACGTCTTGTTGGTGGCGCTGTTGTCCACAATGGAGCCTGCCAATTCGCCCGCACCACTGGTTGAGCCCTGCAACACAAGCGTCTTTGAGCCCGCTCCAGTGGCAGTAAGCGCGTTTGAGAACTTCAGAAGGCCCGTGCCAGAATGGTCGATGACCGCGCCTCCCGTGGTGCCGGCAAGATTCAGAATACGGACCGTGGTTTCGCCGCTACCCGAGTAGACCAAGGCGCCGGTGGCCGTTAAACTGCCCAGATTTAGTGTGGCATTCGCGACATCAACCGGTGCCCCGAAGGCGCTTGAAGTCAGCGCGCTGGTGTAGGATGGCGCACCCTTCCGGACCGTGTAATTGGTTCGGTCTGAGAGGTACACGTTTCCAGAGGCATCCAGCGCAATGCAATTGGGACTTGTAAAGCGTGCCACGGTGCCGACGCCATCCGTAAAGCCAGCCGAAAGGTAAGACCCGCCCAATGTGGATACGTCCCCCGAAGCGGTCACTCTCCGCAGTGTTTGGCCTTGCGCGTCTGCCACGAAGACGTTGCCCGCCAAGTCGATCGCCAAACCAACAGGACTTTTGAAACTAGCCGAGCTTCCATTTAAGTCGGTTCCGCCAGCCACGCCGGTTGAAGAACCAGCCAGAGTCTTCACAATTCCAGCGGGCGAGATTGCCCGAATCACGTTATTTGAGGTGTCTGAGACGTATACGATCCCTGCCGCATTCACCGCCACTCCCTGAGGAGAATTGAACTTGGCACTTGTCCCCACGCCGTCTGTAAAGCCAAGCGTGCCTGCCATACCAGCCAGCGTACTCACGAAACCAGCAGGCGTAATTTTCCGGATCGTATGGTTGCCGGCATCTGCAACGTAAAGGTTGCCGCTGACATCAATCGCCAGCCCGTAAAGATTGCTAAACCTCGCCGAACTTCCAGCGCCATCCGCAGTCCCGGCCACGCCAGCGGAGCCAGCCAAGGTGGAAACCGTGCCGGATGGGGTGATTTTACGAATGACAAGACCCAACCATTCAGACACGTACAAGTTGCCATTCGCGTCGCTGACGATCCCGGCTGGCTGATTGAAGCGGGCGATAGCTCCGGCGCCATCCACATCGGCATTGCTCCCGGAGAGTCCCGCAAAAGTAGAAACCACACCCGCTGGAGTGATTTTGCGGATGACATGAGCGCCACAATCCACCACGAAAACGTTCCCTAAGGGATCTACTGTGATTCCTGTGGGATCTTTGAATTTCGCCGAAGTGGCAATTGAGCCATCTAGCACTAGACTCGCCCCCACAACACCCGCAAAGGTGGACCAAGTGTAGGCGCCGGCTACGAGGCTGTTGAGGGAACTTCCACCCAGCGTCCCACTTTGAATCGTCGTCTTCCCAGTGAAGCTGGCGGAGCTAGTCATCGTAATACTCCCCGCGCCAACTTTGGTCAGCGAAGAACTGCCAGCGAGCACCATCCCCAAATTCCCCGTCACGTCGCCCCCACCCACCGAAGCAGGCATTCCCGGCCCATAAACAATCGATCCCAGGCCACTCACAGAGCTTGGCTGCGCGCCGTTTTGCAAAATCACGGTCGCCCCGACCGCAACACTGAGTGCCGAACTCGAAGGCAGCGCATTGGCGCCGTTGAGTATGAGCGTTCCGCTATTGACTACCGTTGCTCCCGAGTAGGTGTTCACGCCGCTTAATGTCAGAGAGCCCGCGCCAATCTTCGTCAGGCCACCCGCACCAGCCATATTACCGGCCACGGTGAGTGAGGAGACGCGCACATCCACTGTCGTGTCGGAGGTGATCGTGACGCTCCCCGTGCCCGTGTTGGTCGCCACGGTTCCCGCAAAAGCGGCGGTTCCCGACCAAACCTGTTTGGTCCCCGCGGGCAGTGGACTGCCCGTCCCCGTGCCGTCCTCCAGGACACCGTTGATGAAGGTCAACGAACCGGCGCCTAGGGCGGAGGCGATGCCCACTTTCAGAGTCCCGCCGGTGAGCTTCGTGCCCCCGGTGTAGGTATTCGCCACGGGAAGAGTGAGTGTGCCGGTGCCTTGCTTGGTCAAACCTCCCCCTGTAGATGCGGCTAACTCTAACAGTGGCATAGAAAGCCCGATGTCGAACCCGTTGGTGTCTAGGATCGCGCCACCGCTCTTCACATAGGTGGCAGTTATGGAAGAAATGAATCCCGTAGAGCTCAAAGCGGCCCTTAGTACACCCCCGTTAAAGTTTAGCGTGCCGGCATTCGCGCCGCCGACAATCACACGCGCACTGGTGAGCGTACCGCCATCCAGATTAATAGTGCCGTCCCCTCCGTAACCCGAAAGGTAGACCAGGTCATTGGGGAACAAGCCCGGCGCAGCCACGTTCACTGCGGCATTCCCAGTGAGAGTCAGAATGCCGGTGCCACAAGGTCCCCCGCTGTTGCCTCCCCCGATGAAGGTCCGACCGCCTCCATTGCCGATGTTCAGCACACCGCCGCTGCCGACGGTTACGTACGCAGTCGCTACAGCGCCGTAACTCGCCCCGAAGATCCCGCCGGCGCCCACCGTGACCGAGGCATTTGAAATGTACAGAGTGCCCCCGGTTCTTGCCGCAAGCACGCTCACTCCGGAGAAGGAGCCCCCGTCTACAATAGCAAGGGTGCCAGCGTTGATCCACGCCTCGCCGGAAAGGTTGTTCGCCCCGGAAAGCGTCCATGTGCCTGTGCCGGATTTGTTGATGCCTCCAGCTCCCGACAAATTGCCGGAATAAGCGGCGGAAAGATTATTGGTGGCATTACCCACCGTGATGGTCACCGCAGCACTGGAGCTGTTGGCCAATTTCAAAGGTGAAGTGCCCGCCAGCGCACCAAAGGTGTATGCCGTGTAGGTTCCAAAGCGCAGGCTGCCGCCATTTAAAGTGAGCATCCCAGAAGACGCAACCGGACCGAGTTCCGTGCCGCCGGCGCCTGCCAGCGTCAAGGTTCCCAGCGTCACCGTGGTCGGGCCGGTAAAAGAATTTGCGCCGCTCAAAGTCAGCGACGAAGTGGCACTGGACTGCGTGATCCCAGTCACGGATGTGCCAATAGCGCTACTGATCGTGAGAGCGCCCGACCCAGTCCCAGAGTTCACAATGGCACCCGCATGGGTGACGCCGCCCGCCAACGTGATCGGGCCGGAGGAATTTGCGGAAACCGACAAAGTACCCGTTCCATAAATCAGCCCTGAGACGATGAAAACGGACCCGGTTGAAACCAACGCCTTCCCCTGAGCAATGACAGCAACACTTCCTGAGAGCGTTAGGGAACTGTTTGGATTAGCCTGCGTCACGGAGGTGTTTCCAATGGACGGCGTGCTCGTCACAAACGGAGTCGATGAAGTGCCTCCGTAGGTAATTTGGGCGCCGTAGACGTGAATAGAACTAAAGGAGGCTGTACCGGAGCCATTGCGATTAATCACGATGCCGTTGCTAAAGAGCCCGCCGTTCACGCTGATGTTTCCTGAGCTGTTGAGGTTAAGGATGAGCGGGCCTGGCCCGCTCACTTGGGAACTGACGGTAATTGCGGTTGACGTGTTTGAGTTGATCGCAAGCCCGGAGGCGTTCGCATAGACTGTCCCAGTCTGAATGGTGACGGCGTCGGAGCCATTCTGGTTGATGGATGTGACGTTAGAGCCAATCCCGCCGTTTATCACAACCGTGGAACCGGAAAAGGAACCGGCCGCACCGCCCAGAACCGAGGCGCTATTAAAGGTAATCGACCCGTTATTGTTAATGGGTTGATTGTTGAAAATGAACGAGCTGGCGAGCGTCGACCCGCCCGAATCTGTGATCGTGAGATTTCCAGTACCGGTGATGCCGCCGTTTAACGTAAGCGTCGACCCATTCGCGTTTGCCGAGGCGATGGTAAGGTTGTTGGAGAGGGTAATGGCTCCGGACAAAAGAAGTCCCCAATCGGTCACGGCGATCAAACTGGTACCTGTGCCACCAACGCTGATCGGATTGAGCAGCGTATAATTGCCGCCTCCGGTCGTGGCCCCTGGGATCCCGGCGCGGGCGCCATAAAGGAGAGAGGCGTTTGCCGAACCCGTGCCAAGGGTTATCGTGCTGGTGCCCGAGCCCAATAAATTCGCAATCGCGTTGGAATTGTTGGCAAGAACCAGCGCACCTTGGCGAATCTCCACCGAGCCGTTGAACGCCGAGTTGTTTGCATAAACAACGAGAGAGGAAGTGGCGCTGTCCTGCACCAGTTTGCTCACGCCCGCACCCATCACTCCGGTGAGCAGCGTCGCGCCATTGGGAGTGCCGGAGGAGTTGGCCCAGTTGGCGGTGGTGGCGGTGCCGGAATTAGTGAGCGTCCCCGCGAAACTCAGCGCACCCGAGGCGCTGAGCAGGTACGAACCGCTATTCTGCAAGGTGACGTTGCCAGTGCCATTGACCGAACTGGACACCGTGAGGGCCGTGCCGCTAGTGACCAAAACTTTCCCTGCGCTGCCAACCGTGATGGACCCGCTGCTGATGTTGAGCGGATTAGTCGTGCTCGCGAGATGGATGCCCGCGACATTGGCTCCGATCCCACCCGTGATGGAATGCGCGCCGGTGCCGACACCAGCCACTCCCCCGAAAAGGGCGGCGTTCTTAAAGGTAATGTTCCCCGTATTGTTGAGGGGCTTGGTGGTGAATGAAATCACACCCGTGCCAGCCCCGGCGGCGTTCACAGCCCAGAGGCTTCCAGCGCCAGTCACTCCGCCAGTGAATGTCAGGTTGGAGTTGTTGGCGTTGGTCGATGCCACCGTCAAATCGTTAGAGAGCGTCAGCGTCCCGCTAAAAGTGGGGCTGTAGTCCGAGGCCGCGATCACGTCGGTGCCCGAACCTCCCACGACAATGTTGTTCGCGATGGTGGCATCCCCTCCCGTGGAGCCTCCAACCGCGCCGAAGCGGCCCGCGTAAATCAGCGAGGCATTTGCGGCGCCTGTCCCTAAATACACCGTGCCGCTTCCTAGAAGGCTGCCTGAGTTATACGCAATCACCAGAGGGCCCTGGCGGATCTCAATGGGGCCGTTGAATGCTGGGTTCGCCGCGCCGATAACAAGCGCTGAAGTGGCACTGTCTTGAATGAGGCGGGTCACCCCGGCGCCGAGGGCCGAGCTGAGGAGCACGGAGCCCGGTGTGGTTCCAACGGTGGAGCTGAAGGAGCCGGAATTTGCCAGACCGGAGTTGGTGATGGTCCCCGCCGCCGTGATGCCCCCGGAGAGGGTCAAAATGCCGGTGGAATTTGCCTGAAGAATGGTATTCCCCGTGCCACTCAAGGCGCCGGAGATGGTGAAAGCGGAGCCGGAAGTCACGATCGTTTTCCCCGAGCTTCCCACGGCAATACCGCCGCTAAGGGTCAGCGCACTGGCGGTGTTAGACTGAGTCAGGGAGAGGTTGGCGGCGGAGAAACTCGCCGCAATGCTCAGCGCGGAGGTGGAGGTTCCGCCAAAGGTCGCGGTTGGGAGAACGAAGGTCGCCGTAGGCAGGGTGAGCGCCCCGGTGCCGGTACGGTTCACAGAAAGGCCACCCGTGTGGTTCAGGGCGCCGGAGAAACTCATGGCCCCTGTGCTGTTCAAGTTGATGGTGAGGGCGCCCGTGCCCGTAGTCGGGCTGGAGACAGTGAGCAAAGCCGCGCCGGTGGACGAAATATTCAAACCGTTTGGATTCACAGAGATTGAACCGGCACTGATGGTCAGGGGATTGGAATCACTATCCTGGACAATCGCGGTGACGTTGGCCCCGACGCCGCCGGTGATCTTGTTGATTCCAGTGCCGGTGCCCGCCGGAGCGCCGAGAAGAGAGGCATTGTTGAAGGTCAAACTCCCAAGGTGATTGACCGGCAGCGTATTGAACTCAATGTAGGGATTTCCTGCGCCGGCAGCATTCGTGGCAACAATGTTACCAGTGCCGGTGACGCCTCCGTTGAGCTGCAACCATCCGTAAATTCCAAGGATATTCCCGGGATTGGACTGCCCCAGGATGACGTTGGAGGAATTGAGGTTCAGCGTGCCGGTGACAATCAGGGACCAATTCGGAGTGGCGACAATGTTCGTGCCGCTTCCAGAAACCGTAATGTCATTCCCAATCGTCGCGTTCCCACCGGCACCACCGCCGAACTCACCCGCGTAAAGCAACGCAGCGTCCGCTGCCCCTGTACCCAGAGTAATCAAACCCTGTCCCGCAAAATCCGTCGCGGTGCTGTCACCGGTGATCCCGTTTTTGGTGGGACTCGCAATCACTAGAGCCCCGCTTCGAATTTCCACAGGGCCGGTAAAACTCGTGTTCGTCGCATTTAGAACGAGCGGCGAGGTCGGGCTGTCCTGAATGATTTTGGTTACATTCGCCCCAATCACTCCGTTCAGGATGGCCGCTCCCTTGGTGGCGACGGAGGTGACCGTCCCCAAAGCAACACTCACACTCGTCCCCTTGTTTGAGAGGGTCCCAACGGGATTGAGACTGGCGCTCACGGTTAGAGCGGATGTGGCGTTATTCGCGAATGCCAGATTAACCAAACCGGAAAACACAGGTGCCGACGCCCCTGCGAGACTGCCCAATGTGAGCGTGGCCTCGCCTCCGGCGCTGGCCACTACCCCATTTTGAGTCAGAAGGCCGATCTTCTGATCGTAGCCATTGAGGTTTAATGTGGCGCCAGAGGCCACCGTGACAGGGCCATTGGGCAGTGCTCCAAAGGAGGCGGTTTTAAGCGTTCCTGCGGCTACATTGACCCCACCCGTGAAGGTGTGTGTGCCCGCGAGCGTCAGCGTGGAGGCTCCCGACTTGTAAAGGCTGCCCGTTCCGTTGATGCCCAGCGTCCCACCCGCACTCAAAAGCGAATAGCTCAGAGTGCCCGCAGTAAAGGCTACCGACCCCGCCACAGCCATCCCCGCTGACTGCACCGTAACAGCGGTGTTGGTCACCGTTTGCCCGGAACCGTTTTGATCTCCAAACTTCAGCGCGATTCCAGAGAGCATCGGGGAGAATACGGAGAACTTCGAAGTCCCCGACCAGTTTGCCGTGGCCAAATCCCAGCTTCCGTTGACGGCGCCGGTCCAGACCCCAATCAGATCAGTGACATCGCGCACTTGGATGGCATTAATCTGGGCCGAGGGACTCACCAGACCCGGCGAGGGGGTAAGGGTGAAGCTTTGACTCGTCGTTGTCGCCACGAAGGCGCCAAGCACATACTGCCCAACGCCACCGCCCAAATTTGAGACATTGTATTCGACTCTGACGGTATTGCCCCCAATAACGTCCTCAGACCTGTCCACCGAACCCGTCCAGTTATTCCGGCTCTCGTTAACCCACATCTGCACAAAGTAGGTCTTGCCTACGGTGAGGCCGTTCAGAGTGATCTGCATCGAGGCGGTAGGGTCCGTGTAGACCCCCCCCTTGAGCAGGTTTTGGTAGCCCGCGGAAAGCAAATCAATCGCACCCGCTTGGTAGTAGCCGTTAAAATAAATCGGCGTGAGGGTCCCCGAAATCGACAGGTTACCAGCTCCCGTGTTGGACGTAATCGAGGTGAACGACACTCCGTTTACGACCACCGGGCTAACCCCATAGAAATTGTAGGCAAAAGAAGTTGTCCCAAGAGTCAAGACTTCGGCATCGCTGACAGCCGTGGTGCTGGTGCCCGTGACGTTCACCGTTCCGGAAGTGAAGGTCACCGGACCCGCAAAGGCCGTAATTCCGGGAACAAGACAGCCCAAGAGGAGCGCCGTTAGCCCCAAGATAGAGGCACGAATTGCCCTGTAGCCAAAAGAATTGAGAGAGGAGCCTTTACCCGCCTTTCGGCGAGAAACCTTCCCTGAACTGATCGCAACCAATTTCTGTTGAACTACTTTCCGGAACATCATAGACACATCACCCTTTTAAAGGGCATAGCCAACCTTATTTCTAGAGCAAGAAACGGGCCAAAATGGCAAAAGTGCGGCACCTCTCCCTTGCTTTCGAACAAAAATGTGAAGGTCTTTCCACAAGCCCCCCCATTGAGTAAATTACACTGCTGGCTCGGGATCCCTAAACCTGCCTCGACCGCCCTCTTTTTCTAAAATGCACTCCCTTTCAAATCCGTCGCTCGTCGTCGCACAGATGAGCGCCCCCACCGACCTCCCCCTCATTGGACTCGCCCTTGGGGCCATTGTCCTCCTGGTCCTTCTCGTGACCCGCTGGAAACTGAACCCCTTTCTGGCACTCTCCGTGGCGGCCCTGGCCCTTGGCGGAGGGGCCGTGGGGCTGGGCATCACCGCAAAATCCCACCCGGGCGCCGCATGGACCGTTCTCCAGGTTGTGGATGACTTCAAACTGGGGCTAGGGGCGACGCTGGGAGGGGTGGCCTCGCTGATCTGTCTGGGCGCCATTTTGGGCAAGCTACTCTCGGAATCAGGCGGGGCCGGGGTGCTCGCCAAGGGGTTCATGCAGTTTTTCGGCAAGGAAAACGCCGGGTGGTGTATCATCGCCCTGGCCATCACGGTGGGGCTCAGTTCGTGGTTTGCGGTGGGTTTTTTGCTGCTGCTGCCCGTGCTTTTGAGCCTGACCAAGGAAACCGGCAGGCCTTTTCTCAACCTCGCCCTGCCCCTTCTCTCGTTTCTTTCGGTGATGCACGGACTCATGCCACCCCATCCCGGCCCGGTCATCGCCATCAATGCCCTTCACGCGGACACGGGCAAGGTGCTCCTGTGGGGATTTCTGATTGGCATCCCAACGGCTGCGATCGCGGGACCCGCTTTCGCCAAGTTTGCGGTGGGCCGGGTACACCCCACCTTGCCTGAACTCGCCAAGGAACAGTCCTCCCAGATTCAACCCCCGAGTTTTTCGCTTACCCTGTTCTCCATCCTGCTGCCCATCGCCCTGATGCTCTTGGCCACTTGCGCCGAACTTTTTGGAATCCACGGCTCCATGGTCGGAAAGGTGGCCCTCACATTGGGCTCCCCGATCATCGCGATGCTTCTGGGGGTCTTGTTTTGCCTCTGGTCGCTGGGCTCGCGCTGCGGCTGGGCGGCGCCGCAGTTGCTCAAGTTTACCGAACAGAGCGTCAACGCCATCGGGATGACGTTCCTCACCGTAGGGGCCGGCGGCGGCTTCGCCCGGGTGCTCACGGAGAGCGGCGTGGCGCGGATTCTGGGGGAACTCGCTTCAGAGGCGCATCTGCCGATCCTTCTGTACGGCTGGCTCGCCTCCGCGTTTATCCGGGTGGCCACCGGCTCGGCAACGGTGGCAATCACGGTGGCGGCCGACCTTTTGGTGCCTCTTTTGGCGGCCTCACCAGAAACTTCGCCTGAACTGCTCGTGGTCGCAATCGGTTGCGGGTCGCTGTTTTTGTCGCATCTCAACGATGCCGGGTTTTGGATTGTGCGCGACTGTCTGGGACTTTCCGTGAAGGAAACTCTTCAGACCTGGACGATCACCGAAACGTTAATCGGCGTAGCCGGGTTGTTAATTACGATGGGCGTGGAGGCGGTGAGGCACGCGCTGGGGTAGCGGGCAGCGTCCAGGGGTGCGACGCAAACTCCCGCGCTGGCTACGCCGGACACCCCATTCATTTTAAAGGCAGCCCGGGAGATTGCTGATGCAATCATTCCAAACCTATCTTAAACTTCGCCATGCGTTTCATCCCCCTTCTTGTCTGCTGCTTCGCCCTGCCCCTGATGGCCGAGGATAACCTTGGAACCCTGGTTTTTTCTGACGATTTCGAACGTACAGAGACGCAAAAACTGAAGGACGAGCCGGGCAACGGTTGGAATACGAGCAGTTCCTGGAGCGCGAAAGGCCACAAGGAGGTCGATCTCATCGACGGCACACTTCACGTCTACATCCATCCTGAAGCCATTCACGCAGTCGATGTTGGACACGCCTTTGTGTTTATAGACGGCACCGCAACCATGCGGTTCAAACTCCACGAAGAAAAAGACACCCTCATGCTAAACTTCGCAGACCTGTCCCTTAAGGAAGTTCACGCAGGGCACCTATGCGCCGCAACTTTTGGCGCCAAGAAAGTCACTTTGCAGGATATGAAGACGGGCGGAATGGCGCTGAAATATTACGACGCGCGCAAAGCGGGAACGCTTTCCAAAGAAGACCAGGAACTTATCAAAACAAAGGTGCAGACTTTCCCCAACGATATGAGCCTGAACACTTGGCATTCCCTGAATGTCACCATCCTCGGGGACACGATGACGGCCTCGGTCGACGGGAAGACCGTTGGCAGTTTCACTTCCCCGGGAATCGCGCACGAATCCAAACAGGTTTTGCGGCTGCTGGTGTCGAACAAGGTCACCATTGACGACGTGAAGTATTACAAACGGAAATAAGCGTTGCTTGCGGCGGCCCTTTTTTGAGGCGTCACCCAAAGCTGTCTCTGCCCTAAAACATACTTGCATCCAGTTATTTAGTCCCAAAAAAATCCCCCATGAAGCTCCGACCTCTCCCCCTGGCCCTCAGTCTCCTCCTTGCGCTCACTTCCATCGGCGCGGCCCAAGAGCCCAGCTTTGCACCGCTTTTCAACGGCAAAGACCTTACAAACTTTAAAGCGGAGGAATCCAAGGACTTCTGGCGTGTGGAAAACGGCGTCCTCGTGGGCGAAAACAATGCGGCGCTCAAGGCGAACTACCTTTGGACCACCAAGGACTACAGCGACTTTGTGGTCGAGTTCGACGTCCGTTGGAAAGGCACCACCGAACGCGGCGTTGATACCGGAGTGGAAATGCGAAGCCCGAAAATCCAGCTCCAGTTGGGGATCTCGGGCAGTCTCAAGGTAGACATGTCCGGCTCGTTTTATACGGGCGGCAAACCCGCGTATCCGGAAGAAGGACAAGCCAAGGAAGCCAAAACTCTCATGCACCCAGAAGGCGAATGGAACACCTTCCGCATTCAAGCCAAGGGCAATACCTTCACCTGTTGGATTAATGGCAAGAAGGCGTCCGAATACACGGATCCCAAGTTTTCAGGGGCTGCTCCGATCGGCCTCCAAATCCATGGAAACGTCTTGATGAAGTGCGAATACCGCAATCTTCGGATTGCGGAGCTCTAAGCGGGACAGGCTGCTTTTCAGCGAGATTTCTGATCTTTCGACGCCTCACCGCTGGGCTCGAATGGCAGCGCCGGTATCGATCAAACTCGCGGTGAATTCGTTGGATGCCCGGCCCTGTCTCGCCACTAGGATCTGTGCAAGGAGAACGGACGTTTCCCTCCCCTTTTATCCTTCAGCTCAAACGAACAAATCGCTCAGCGTGCGGCCTTCCTCAAGGAGGTTGTAGGGCCGGCCCAACGGGTCGACTGCATCCAAATCGTCAATCCCCATCGCGTGGTACACAGAGCGCGTAATATCCTCGGGGCCAACCGGCTTTTCCGCAGGGAAGGCCGCGTGTTTGTCTGTGCGCCCGTGCGTGCGGCCCCCTTGCACGCCGCCCCCTGCCATCAACACACTCATGCAGGAAGTCCAGTGGTCTCGGCCCGCTCCGGAAGGACCGCCGGAACGAGGATCGCCTATCTGCGGTTTACGCCCCATCTCGCTAGTCACGAGCACCAGGGTTTCCTCCAAAAGACCGCGCTGATGAAGATCCTCAAGCAGGGCGGAAAAACTGCGGTCAAATTCGGGCAGAAGATAATCCCGCAGACACGCGAAATTAGAGCCGTGTGTGTCCCAGCCTCCGGCGCTCTTGCAGCGCTTGGCAATGGCTTCGTTTTCTTTCCAAAAAACAGTAATGAAGGGCACCCCGGCCTCCACGAGTCGCCGGGCCATCACCAGGCTAGTCCCATTCACGGTGCCGCCGTAGCGTTCGAGCGTGCTGACTGATTCCGATTTTATATCAAAAGCTCCCGCCGTCCCGCTTGCAGAGAGCAGCTGAAACGCTCGCTGCTGCTGGCGCGAATAGTTGCGAACACTTTCGTCGTAGTCCAGCTCTCGGCGCATATTCGAAACCGTCTCCAGCAGAGCCTTTCTCTCCTGCACGCGCTGCGGACTAGAGCCTGCGCTCAACGTGAGCGTGGGGGCACTAAACTCCAAGGGGGCTTCCAAACTGCCGTTTAGAAAAAAAGGATCGAACTCCATCCCAATACGGCCCGCAAACTGGCCGGGGCGGGTATAGGGCAGCTTGCTGGGTTTGTGTGGCAAGGTGATCACATCGGGCAGCTTTCCCTTGCCCTGTCGCCGCGTGCCCACGACGCAACCCATGTGGGGCCAGTCCGTCGATAGCGGACGCCGGTCATTTCCCTGAGTGCGAAAGGTGTCGTCGGGCGCATGCCCTGTCAGGTTGTAATAATACCCCGCGTGATGGTCTCCGGTGGCACGCCCGTAGTCCGTCACGCCATGGACCATTGAAAAATGATGCGCCTGTTTGGCAAGGAGCGGTAAATGCTCGCAAATCTGAATGTCGGGCGCTGACGTTTTTATCGGTGAAAACTCGCCCCTGTACTCGACCGGTGCGTTAGGCTTCATATCCCACATGTCGATATGCGACGCACCGCCGCACAGAAAGAAGAGGATGGTGGACTTTGCCGGTTTGCGCCGCGCAGGATCAGCCTGCGACCCAAACGCCGCCTTTCCAAAAGGCAGCCCGAAACAGGCCGTGGTTGAGGCCGTAATAAAGGAGCGCCGGCTCAGCGCGGCAGAGAATAATGGCTTCTTCACAGCAAGGGGGGATGTGTTTTAAGCCGCATTACAGCGGTGTTTATAACAACGCTTGTGCTAAGAGCGCGTTACGCCTCCCACGGTGTACCCCAATCCGACTCATTGCAAGACTCCATCGCAAAGACAAACCCGCCCGATTTTTTTCCAAACGCCGTCGATCTAGTTTAAGAGCGGTCAGGGAACTGACACCACTCCACCCAGTGTCAGCAGGGAGGCTTTCCAGACAGTCTGGGGCGGGTGACGTTTTTTCGCCCTGAAGTTTCTGTTCCGTTACCTTGACGCGAGGCCGGTCTTTATCGGATCCAGCAGACAAATCCGGTGCACAGAAGAGGCCTTCATGCAATAGGGTCGGGGCACACTGCCCGGCGCTGGCAGGAGGCGCAGTGCTCGCCCATCCACAACATGTCGAGTTCCTCGATCAACGGATCCAACAATTTCCGGTCATCCGTCAGAATGCCGGCCTCCCAATTCCGGCGGTGATCATTTTTGGCGCCTATGCCCGCGCCGGTCAGGTTTGCGCTGCCCAAATAGGCGAGCCGGCCATCGATCACCACCGCCTTTGTGTGCAATCGCGGGCACAAATTTCTCTCAAATAGTTCCGGGTGCAGCAGCGCGGGATATTTGTCGAAATCGGCCCTGAAGCGCGGGCCCGGTTCCTTTGCGTGCAGTAGCCTGACATAGACGCCCCGCCCGACCAAATCCGCCAGCACTGCAAGGAAGGGAACAAACCGCTTTCCGCGCGACACGTGAAGGTCTTTTAAATCCGCCGTTGCCAGCCACAAAAACTTCTCAGCCTTCGGAATCTCCTCCATGACCAGCCGGGTGTAGTGCTCGCGGTTTAAAATCAATTCAGTCATGGGCCTTCGCTGCATTGAGCCCGTCCCCTCATTTGACGTCGAGACAATCAGGTGCAGGCTGACCCAGAGCGCCGGCGCTGTTTGCGGCCTCCCATTGCCCCAAAAGACTTCCCGGCGTAGGCTGGCTCCATGAACATCGGCATCACCGGCGCCAGCGGCCTCATCGGCAGGAGACTCTCCGACCTTGCCCTTCGCAGGGGCCACGAGGTTTTTGCCTTCTCGCGCACCCCGGAACGCGGGATTCCCGGTTGCACGATGCGGCCGTTTTCCCAGGATGCCCCTCCCAATCTGGAGGGCTGCGAGGCACTCGTTCATCTTGCGGGCGAAAGTGTCCTGGGCCTTTGGACGGCCGCCAAAAAACAGCGCATCACCCAGAGTCGCATTCTTGGCACCCGCCGCGTTGCCGAAGCCATCGCGACAATGCGCCAGCCCCCCGAGGTTCTCGTGAGCGGCTCGGCCATTGGTTTTTACGGAGACGGCGGCGACTCCGAAATCTTGGAATCCACCGCAAGCGGAACCGGCTTTCTCGCTCAAACAAGCCGCGACTGGGAGGCAGAGGCCCTGGCCTCCGCGGCGGAGCGCATCGTTCTCCTGCGCACCGGACTGGTGCTCGCCCGCGAGGGGGGCGCGTTGCCTCTGATGACGCGCGTTTTCCGGCTTGGTCTGGGGGGTAAACTTGACTCGGGCAAACAATGGATGTCTTGGATACACCTCGACGATATTTGCCGGCTCTTCCTGTTCTGCGTTGAAAACCAGTCCCTCTCCGGGCCGGTTAACGGCACGGCTCCCTGGCCCGTGCGCAATGCTGATTTCACCAAGGCGCTGGCCGCCAGAGTCCGCCGGCCCGCGTTTTTCACGGTGCCAGCCTTCGCCCTCCGCTGGCTGGGCGAATTTTCTCATGAACTCTTGGACAGCAAACGCGTCCTTCCCGGGGTAGCCTCCTCCCACGGTTTTCCCTTTCAATTCGCCGAGCTTTCTCCGGCGCTGGCCGAACTGCTATAATCCCAAAAGCGCACCCACCCGACCCAACCCATATGTCCGCCCCGCAAAACGTCATCGCCATCGTCTACGACTACGACCAGACGCTCAGTCCCAATTACATGCAGGAAGAGGTCCTGTTTCCAGCCTTTGGCATCGATTCCAGGGCCTTCTGGAAAAAGGCCCAGGATCTCGTCCGGGAACAGGGCTTTGACAACGAACTGGCCTACATGAAGGTCCTCCTCGACTGCCTCGGCATGGACCGCCCCACCAACGCCCGCCTCAAAGAACTCGGCGGCAGCCTGCGCTTTTACCCCGGCCTGCCCCAGATGTTCGAGGAATTCGACAAGGGACTCCTCTCCCAGTTGCACGAAGCCCATGGCATCAAGGTCCAGCACTACATCATCTCCAGCGGACTGAAAATCCTCATCGAAGGCAGCCGCCTCGCCCCCTACGTGCAGGGCATCTTTGGCTGCGAATACGCCGAAGATGCCAGCGGTTGCATCACCTTTCCGAAACGGGTCATTTCCCACACCCAAAAAACCCAGTACCTGTTCCGCATCAACAAGGGACTCCTTTCCATGTCGCAGGATGTGAACGACCACATGCCCGCCGGGATCCGCCCGGTTCCTTTTCACAATATGATTTACATCGGAGACGGCCCCACCGATGTCCCCTGCTTCACCGTCGTGCGCCAGAACGGGGGCCACGCCATCGCCGTGTACAACCCTGAGGACGCCAGCCGCGCCTCCTTCCGAAAGTGCTACCAGCTCTCCACCCACGCTGACCGCGTGCGGCACATCGCGCCGGCAGACTTCCGCTCAGGCAGCCATTTGCGCCTGCTTCTGGAGCAGATGGTCAGCGAGATCGGCAACCGGATGGTGGAAAACCGGGCCCGAGAACTCGAGGATGCCACGGTGCGCGCCCCCCAGCATTCCTGATTTCGCGCGGGCGCCCCGGGAACGCTCCCGAGCCAAACTTCCGAAAATCACCCCAAAGTTTCCGCCCTGCCGCGGGTAGGCGTTCTGCCTACACTCCTTTTTATGAATACCCCCCGCTGGATTTTACCTTCCGCCGCTGTCATCGCCCTTTTCGCCAGCGCCGCCCCCAAGGCCCGCGCCCACGACGTGGAGGCCGAAATGACCGTCGCCGCGCAACGCTTTCTCGCCACGCTGGGACCCGAGCAAACCGCCAAGGCCTGCTTCAAACTCGAGGATGCCGAGCGCAAGAACTGGCATTTTATTCCCCGCACCCGGCTGGGGCTGACCCTCAAGGAAATGAGCCCTGAACAGCGGCTCGTGGCGCAGGCGCTGCTGGCCACCGGACTAAGCTCGCAGGGCTACAGCAAGGCGCTGAGCGTGATGAGCCTGGAGGCGATTCTCGCGGAGCTTGAAAAGGGCCAGCAGGGCAAGGCCGTCCGCGACCCGGAGATGTATTTTTTCTCGATTTTCGGCACCCCCGAGAGCCTCAAACCTTGGGGATGGCGGCTGGAAGGGCATCATTTGTCGCTGAATTTCACCTGTTCCGGCCACGGAACAGCCTCCACCCCCTCCTTCTTCGGAACCAACCCCGGCGAAGTACGTCAGGGACCTCGGGCCGGACTCCGTCTGCTGGGCAGGGAAGAAGACCTCGGCCGGGAACTGATGCGCTCGCTCAACGGGGAGCAACGCAAGCAGGCCATCGTCTCTGAAGAAGCCCCAAAGGACATCCTCAACGACCCCAAACGCGAAGAACTCACCCATCCCGAGGGCGTGCCCGTCTCTGCGCTCCAGCCCGCTCAGCAGAAACTGGTGGAGCAAATCGTCAGAGAGTATCTGGGGACGCACCGCGCCGAAGTGGAAACCAGTGAATGGGACCGCATCAAAAAAGCGGGTTGGGAAACCGTCCGCTTCGCCTGGGCCGGCGGAATCGAGCCCGGCATGGGCCATTATTACAGGGTGCAGGGGAAAACATTTGTCGTGGAATACGACAACACCCAAAACGGCGCCAACCATCCGCACGCCGTCTGGCGCGACCGGGAGCGTGACTTTGGAGTGGACCTCCTGAAAGAGCATTACGCCAAAAGCCACGCAAAGTAGCAGAGCGGGCGCAGCGACCGGCGGCAGAGCCGGCCTATAATGGCGGCAAGGCAAATTCACTTGCTTCGCTAGATAACGTGGTGCCACAAGCTCCTCGCGGGTGTATGACTGGAGCGGATTTAGGTTAACCCCGCTCTACCGTGAACATATTCTCCTTCCTGTTTCGTCCCCGTGGGATCGCGTTGGGTTTCGCCACCCTGGCCGTCCTTCTCTCGCTTTACGTCGCGGGCGTTTTTGACTCCCCGGTCCCAACGCCAAGCGCTCCTTCCGTTGAGATCGCGGCGGACACGCCGTCGCCCACGGCTCCCGAACCCGCGCCCGAACCGCCCGCCCCGCAAAGCCCCCCGCCGGTCAGCATTGCCGCAGTCCCTCCGGCGCCGACGGAGAACGAAGCGCCCCAAGTGGCCGCCTTCCGCCTCTGGCTGCAAGGCTACCTGCAGTCCCCGCCCGATCAGCAGCAAGCGACCCTCCAGAAAGGGCTGGCTCTGGCCGAAGCCCGGCGAGGCGTGATGGCCGCCCTCATTCAGACCCGCCCCGAAGCCGCCCTCAAACAATCCCTCCCTCTCAACGAATGGCAGGCACTCCCGGCCGCACTCAAGGCGGCGGTGGAACGGCCCTTCAGCGAGGTCGCCAAATACACCCTTTTCCCCGTGTGCCCCGGCCCGGGTTCGGAGCGCTCGGTTTCTTCCCCGGCAGCTCAGCGGCCCCTCATTGAAGTCCGTTTTGCAGGCGGCGAACAGGTGAAGGCTTTTGTGTACGGAGATAAAACGGCCGTGAACTCCAAAGACAGCCTGCCATTACAGGGCATCGCTTTGGACGGCGTCGCCGCACTTTGGGACGGCGTCTTGCGCCCGCTGAGCGAAGGCGAGGCCGCCATGGCCAGGACCGCTTTTCCCTCGGGCCAGCCTGACGAGTCCCGCAGTTTTGTCACGGGCGAACCCCTTGCCGACAAGCCAGTGACCGCCCTCGCCGGCGGCAAGCGCTTCACCTTTGCGAACCTTGAAGAACTCTCCGCCTTCGACGCCGCCCTGGCAAAGCTGGATGCCAAACCCGGCCCTCGTGCGGGCTCGCGCGCGATTTTCTCGCTCCCCTACAGCGCCGACGCCGCCAACAGCAACACCAGCGCCTTTAATTTTGCGGCCGCTGAATCGCAGGCGGAAGCCGACGCCACGGACTGGACCATCACCCCAAAGACGATGTTTTTGATCCGCGCGACTTTCGCCAATTCAACCGAGCCAGTCACGCAGAGCGCGGCCGCAACCGTGATCAACGGAACGTCAAACGCAGGCACTGCCGCGGCGGCCCTCTATCAGTTTTCTTACAACAAGACGTACGTAACCGCCACGGTGAGCGAAAGCGTGTACCAACTGGATCGCGACGCCAGCTACTACGCCGGTTCACCCACTCCTGTCGAACTGGCTTCTGGCACCTACACCAGCAAAATGTCGGAACTCATGGACGACGCGCGGGCAAAGTTCCGCTCGACTCGTAACGGAGGCGATTCCACCATCAATATCGGCACACTCGCATCGGGAGAAATCACAGGAGGCAGCTTGGGGTTGGGGTCCTACGACATTGTCGGTGTGACTTTTGTGGACATTGGATGCTACGGAAACGGAGTCAAGCTGGCGGGATTGGCCAGTGTGGGCGGGCGGGATCTCTGGATGCAGGGCAGCAACGACCCCAAAGTTTACGTCCACGAAATGGGCCACATCTACGGACTAGGCCACTCCAACTTCTGGCAAACCACCGACAACTCGGTGGTCGGCTCCGGTTCCGAAAAAGAATATGGCGACCCCTACGATGTCATGGGCGCAGGCGAGTTGCCGAAGGGCCACTTCCACCCGCAGGCCAAACAGAAGCTCGGCTGGCTGAGCAATACACAATGGAGCGACGCCACCATCGAGGCCTCCAAAATGTACCGAATTTACCAACACGACGATCCCGCCACAACCGGAGACGTTCGGGGGGTCCGGATCACAAAGGCTGGCACCAAAGAAGCTACACGGAGTGCCTCGACAGATGAGTACTACTGGATTGGTTACAGACCCACCTACACCGAAAACCAGCGGCTCTCGAAAGGCGCGTACCTGCTCTGGCAGAGGCCGCCAGACGACAATTCAGGAGACAAGTCCTGCCTCCTGGACACCACCCCACTCACCTCCGGCACCAGTGCCTCCGGAAAAGCCGATGCCGCCCTGGACATCGGCCGCACGTATTCAGACCCCACGGCAGGCATCCACATCACGCCAGTCGGCAGGGGCGGCAGCGGCAGTAATCAGTATCTAGACGTGTCTATCAATCTTGGGACATTCACCAGCGTTCCGGCCCCCACGCTTTCCTCCATCAGCGGGGGCACCCTGCTCGAAACCGCACGAACCGCTTCCACCTTCACGGCCACGCCCGCGAATGTCAGTGGCGACACACTCGCCTACTTCTGGGACGCTGGAGACGGCACCCTCACGGGCGGTACGGGCGCAAGCGCCGCCACCTTCTCCCATGCTTGGACGACGGGCGGCAGTTATTCGTTGAGCGTCACGGTGAGCAACATGAAGGGCAGCACCTTCTCACAGACCAAGCAGATCAGAGTGTATGACCCTGCTCAAAATTTCACCCCCAGCGTATTATCCAGCGGAACGCTGGATTACCTCAATGCCATCGCAGCGAGCCCCAGGCTGCTGGTCGCCGTTGGGGCTACCTCCAGCACCGGGGCAGTGATCCGCTCTTCTCCCGATGGCGTCACATGGACGGAACGCGCCGTGGCCGAGTCCACACTGAATCTCCGACTTCATTCCATCCTATGGAATGGTTCTCGCTTCGTCGCGGCAGGAGAAGACTCCTATGTCACTCTCGACCAAATTAATAACCTCCAGCAATACGGCGTTATTTACACTTCCGAAACCGGCCTGACTTGGACGCGTAGCTACTCGTCAGGCACCAACTACACCGCTCTTCGAGCCGTCGCCTCTGGAGGCGGTGTTGACCTGGCCGTCGGTGACAAAGGCACGGTTCTGCGGTCTCTCAATGGCGGGAGCTGGTCGGCAATCGTCGAAATTCCGACGGTAACCTCAGGAACGATGTCCTGCCGCAGCGTTGCCTTTGGCGGCGGAACTTTCGCGCTAACCGCACGCACCTCCGCCCTCAGTACAGGAGGCGGCGTGCTCTGCACCTCTACGGATGGGATCGCTTGGACGGAGCGAACCTCTGGTGCAGGTTTATCCACCGGCCAGGACCTCGAAAAAATCGCCTGGCTCAATGGCAAATTTGTAACCAGCGGTTGGTTTTCAAAACTGAAGACCTCCACCGATGGGGCCCTTACGTTTTCGAGTTCACTCACCGGTTCAGAGGAGGCCTACGTACTTGGCTATGCCTCGGGTCTGTTCTTTGCCAGCGGCGTTTCCCGCGTCCAGAGCGGCACCGTGACAGAGTCTCCCGTCAACCTGTACTCCACGGATGGTTCATCGTGGGTGCAAAGCGCTCCACAAACAGGAATGGAGGCGCAGAAAGACGGCGTCTTTTTCAACAACCGCCTTGTGAGCGTCGGAACTCTTGGGTCGATCTGGCAGAGCGGTTCCCTAACCGCAGGCAATCATGCGCCCATCATCGCAGCGATTGATTCACAGGCGACACTCATCCCTCGAAGCCCAATCGCCTTCGCCGTTACGGCCTCGGATGCGGATGGCGATGCGTTGACCTACCACTGGGACGCGGGCGATGGGACGGCAAATAACACCTCCAGAATGTTTACCCATACTTGGGTGGCGGGAGGCACTTACAATTTAACCGTGACCGTCAATGATGGCAAAGGCGGCAGTGTAACCAGCACAAAAACAGTGCAAATAAGCGATCCGGCACAGACTTTCACAAAAGTCTCAGGCGGATTATCGACCGCGAGCGGAACCGTGGCCCTCAACGGCATTGCGTCCAGCGGTTCTCTGGTAGTTGCAGTGGGAGACAAAGGCAAAGTCGTAACTTCCACCGATGGAAAAGCGTGGACGGACCGCACAATCTCACCATCAGAAAATCTTTATCTTCAATCTATTGCATGGGATGGCACTCGTTTCATTGCCGTCGGTGAAGACGTAAACCCAGCTGGGACCAATTTCGTGGGGGTTATCTACACGTCCACAACAGGTACCCTTTGGACAAACCCAACAAAACTAAGCCCTCATAATAGCATGCTCCGTTCGGTCGCCAGTTCTGGGGGCACTTTATTTGCCGGGGGTGACCTTGGCACCTTGATGCGATCCACCGATGGAGGCGCTAGCTGGTCCAAGGTTTCAACCGGCTCTCTGAATCTTGCGAGCGCCCATTCTGTCACCGGTCTTGCCTACGGAAATGGCACGTTTGTGGCCACCTCCCATACCTACGACCTCTCCGCCGCCAGCGGCGATGGGCAGGTTTACACCTCGAAGGATGGATCCAACTGGCTGAAAAAGACTTCGGGCTCAGGACTTGGTAGCACAACGGATCTCAACAGTATCGCCTATCTCCGTGACCGGTTTGTGGGAAGCGGATGGTACTCTAAATTGCGAGTTTCCACCGACGATGGCGCCACATTCACCACGACCCGTTCCTCATACGAGTTGACTCCAGCGCTCGCTTATGGAGGAGGAGTCTATCTTGCGGCCGGCGTCGAATTAGACTCCACAAAAACAAAAATTCACGTCCTTTCCACAGATGGTTTTTCTTGGACAGCCGCAAGCGCTCCAATTGGGGTCATCAGTGAAAACGCCGCGACCTTCTTCAATAATTCATTCCTCATCGTCGGCGGCAGCGGCCAAATCTGGCAAAGCGGCACAATCACCACCGGAGGACAAAGCTTGGAAATCTTCGCGCAACCCACAGCACTTACCGTGAACGAGGGACTCAGCGCCACCTTCACAGTCGCCGCCGCGGGAAGCGGGACATTGTCCTACCGATGGAAAAAAGACACCGGGTACATCGCTGGAGCAACTGCCGCCACGTTCACCATTCCAAGCGCCGCAACAATCAACGCCGGGTCCTACAGCGTGCTAGTCACGGATTCTAGCGGCACCAGTTTGGAAAGCAGTCGCGTGACGCTAGCGGTCAATACCACAACAATAGAGTCCGTTACCGATCTGGTCTCCAGTGGACCGCCGTCGCAGGTCTCCCTCGTCAAGGGCAGCGAGGCGACTCTGAATTTCACACTCAAATCCGAGAACAATGTGTTGCGGACGACCTACACCATTTATTCAGGCTCCCTCGCAACGGCCCTCACCGGCACCTTCACCAGCAGCGGTTCCATTTCCATCCCACTCAAATCCATCACCACCGCAGGCTCCTACTCCGTGCGCTTCGTGCGGACCTTCACAACAGGCGCAAAAACCACGGACGACTCCGAACCCTTCAGCGTCGCCTTAAAAACATGGGACGCTACCGCAGGCAATTACGAAACCCTGCTTGCCTCTGATGACGCCGCTGCCAGCGCCCTGAATGACGGTTCCGTTTACCGGGGTCTGCTCACCCTCATTGTAACCAAGACGGGCTCCGCCTCCGGCCGCCTGCTCTACAACGAGGCGACTCCCCTCCAAAACGGACCTGCAGGAGAACGCGTTTACACCCCCATCACGCGATCCTTCGCTGGCAAATTCGTGCCAAAACCTGGTGAGCCCTCGATCCTGCGGTTCACTCCAAAACTCGGCACCACAGCGCAGTCCCTCAAGCAGAGTTTGAGCGTTGAATTCGATTTGAGCGAAGCCAATCCCACGTTGAAAGCCAGCCTTTCGGATTCCATTTCCCTCGCGAGCGGAACCTGCGTGAGTTCGGCAACCGGCGTCTCCAAAGTAACCACTCGACTCACAGGCGACCTGACAGCCCTCATTGGAAAGTACCTGCTTTTGGCGGATCAGACCAATTCAGCAACGGACAGCGAACCGCTTGCTTATGTTCAGACGCAGGTTCTCAGCTCCGGCAAAGTCCTCTGGAACAGCAGGCTGAAAGGCTACGCTGGCACTGGCAGCGCCTTTTTAAACACAACCGAAGCCCCAAAAACCGTCGCCCAATTTTACGAGGGCAGGCTCGTCTCTTCTTCCAAAATACACAATGCCACAAGCTTGCTGAGCACACTCAACTTCACCGTGGGCAGCGGCTCCCTCGGGGCCGCCTCCTTCGGGGCAGGCGCACTCGAGAAACAAGCCTCTTACCTGACAAAAGAAGCCGTCGCAAACGTCCTCACCCCAGTCTACAAGGCAGACGCCTTTGCCTCCGGCACCAACTCCACTGGAGTGACACACGCGGCCTTTCTCCAAGGCGGCACTGCGCGCTGGTGTGGAAGCAGCGCCACCACGCTCCCTTCCTTTTTCCCCTCCCTGCAACCCCTCCATCTGAGCCTCTTCAACCCGCAAAACTCCGGCATCGGGCTTTCCTATAACTGGACCGTCACCGTCTCCAGTACTGGAATTGTGAAAGCCGTGGCGGGAACCGCCTCCGATGCGAACCCTTCCCCAGCTTTGACCCTGCGACTAGACCGCACCACCGGCTTGTGGTCGGGCTCTTACCTTTTCTCCGGCATTCGTCGCACGCTGTTGGGGGTCTCCCTCGACCCTGGCACCTTGGGGACTGGCCCCGCCGCGCAGGGTTGGATGGAATCTGGAACCGTCCCCGCATTAACGACAGGCAGCTGGACAATCACAAAGTAAGTTCCCATGCAGAAGCCCTTCCCCAGAAGCGCCGGAAACTCTCTTTCTACTCATCTAAAGCTTTTCTTAGAATCACTCCGCTCAAGGCTTTGATTCCGCCCGCCGATACGTTAAAGTTTCGTTTGGTTTAGCGCCTTCTCACTCCGGCAGCCCCATGAGCACTCCTCAAAAGATCTGGTCCCTTCTGCTCGCCATCACCACAGCAATAGTTGCGGTGATGCTTAACCAATCCGATCCAACCGATCCCGTTTCGTCCTATCGGCTCAAAGCGGAAACTCTCGAAACCGAAAAAACAGCCCTGCTCACGAAGGTGGACGAACTTTCCCTCGAACGCCGGCAGTTAGACGTGAAAGTCACATCGCTCGAAAAACAAGTGCGCATCTCCAAAGGAGATTTTTCCGAACAGGAAACAAAAACGCAGGTGCCCGCGCAAAAACAGCCCCGCACCGGCACTGCCACCGGCACCCGAACCGAGGAAGCAAACGCCTCCTCTGACGGCGAAACTCCCTTTGCAAAGGCCGTTTCAGCTCTGACGTCTCGGGCCGGTGACCTGAACCGCAAGTTTCAGGCGATGCCGGACAAGGATATCCCAGAACTCCAATACCTGGATGAAGGCGACTGGCTGCACTTGGCCAAAGCCGCCAATTTGGACTCGGAAGCAGGGGTGCGCAAAGCCCTCGCGGACGCGCGCCAGCAGGCAAAAGTCCGCTTTGCCCCTTTTCTCAGGATTGCGTTGGCCAGCTTTCTCACCGCCAACAACCTCCAACCCCCCATCAGCATGGCGCAGCTCAGGCCCTTCCTTTCCGTCCTGGTGGATGACGCCACGCTAAGCCGCTACCAGATCATAACCGACCCCACCGGCAAACAAAAACTAGGATCCTCAACCTACATCAGCGAGGTGCTGCCGCTAGTGGATCCCGAATTAGATTCCTATTTCGAAATCGGAGTCAATGGCTGGACCTCAGTCGCCCTCGGACAGACCTATACGGAGAGAGGCTGAAAAATACCCACGCTCAGGGAGGCCGCAAAAACCGTCCAACCCCTTGGGCAATCACTGGCCATTCGACGGTGAGCCTGTGTCAAATGACGGAACCCGCGCAATCTCCCAACGATAAACCTCACAGTCCTGGTGGATGCCGGAGAACCGTCCCGTCGGCGGGCCGACTTTTGGTTGTCCATTGCGGCCCTTCGCGCTTTTGTCCCCAGCCCGTGTCAAACCGGAGTCCGGCCACCGAGAGAAACACATGCCCGCTACGCGCGTAAACCGTGATCCATTTGCCTTCGCCCGATTTGCCGTATTTACGAAACCCATCCGAGTTTGTGTGGCCCCCGTGCAATAGACCGGCGGCTTGGAGCACGTACGAAGTGGAGCCGGAACAATCAAAGCCGTGAGCCGCCCCCGGCCCGTGGCCGCCCCCGTAGCAATAGGGCATGCCCGCTATCCGGTTGCCCGCGGCAATCGCAGCTACGACGGGCGCCGGCGCCCCGACCGGAGCAACCGCACGGCCCTCGCAAAGGACCGCCGTTTTGCCAGCCACGTAACGATAAGTATAACGCGGCGAGGAACATGCGGTTGCCCAAAGCACACATAACAACAGGAAAAGACGGGCGGTGTACATGAACGGAGGTTGATCAAAGCGCCACTCAACCATAAAATCCATTCTCGGGGCGACACGTCATTTTTCTCCAAACTTTATTCATCACCCAAAAGCGGAGACCAATCCGTTGACTCCAACGGGAGCAGTGCCTCTGCGGTATCGCAAAGGCAGCCCGCCGACACTCCGTCATCAACGCGAAATTTGCAGCGGCATTGTTGAAGACCACCTCGCTCCCACGCACTCGGTCTCCCCGACTCGCCACGTCCGCCTAGGCTTCCACCGAAAGCAGGCTGCGCAAGGCGAGCAGATTCAACGCGGTCTTGGGCACAAAAGAACTCGGCTCCACATACTCCGGCACCTTGCTCCCATCCGCCGTGTGTTCTGAGCAGTGTGCGTTGGCGCCGCTTGGGCCAAGACCGTCCAATGTTGCTCCGAGGTTGCAGAGGTAATTTGCATCACTCAGCCCTCCCCTGGAGACGTTTTTAATTCCAACGCCCAGTTCAAGCGAGGCACCACGCCAATGTTCCAGCAACGCCAGCGAGTCAGGCGAGGCGGGCCAGGCAGGGGAAGTTCCCGTGCACTCCACCAGCATCCGCGCCTCCGAGGAGGAGGCGGGCGCCCCGCCCAGGGACTCGATCCGGCGGCGGGCCGCCTCGAGGACAACCGGATCGAAAGCGCGCATCTCTAAATCCGCCCACGCCTCCTGCGGCACCCTGTTGACAACCGATCCGCCTCCAATGCGGCCCACGTTAACCGTCAATTCCCGGGAGTAATCTGTCACTTTTGCCGCATCCTGCACCGCGCCCGCGAGGGTCACGATG
The DNA here is from genome assembly GCA_947479475.1 of Chthoniobacteraceae bacterium. GTDB lineage: Bacteria > Verrucomicrobiota > Verrucomicrobiia > Chthoniobacterales > Chthoniobacteraceae > Chth-196. The sequence continues at coordinate 5,479 of CANJZW010000038.1, read as the reverse complement.
GCGTTGGCTCCCGCGGCATGGGCGCTGCCCGCATGCGCCGCGCGTCCCTCCGCTTGGAGCCGGTACAACGCCCTTCCCTTCCGGGCTGTCACCAAGTGGAAATCATTCCCATCGCGGGGACCACCCTCGAAAACCAAAACCGCCTTCGCGCCAAGCGACGCTCTCTCCGTGACGCGCTGTCCGAATTCGGCGCCGATCACCTCTTCCGAGGCGTTTGCCGCAACAATCCAGCGGTGCCGTTCAAATAACTCGGGATGCGATGCCTGCAGCGCTCTTATCAGCATCCAAATCAAAATTGTGCCGCCCTTGATGTCGACCGTTCCAGGTCCGTAAATACGGTCCTCAGCGGGCGCCTCGCGCCAGCGGAAATCATTTTTCATCTCTTCCTCCGGCGGGAAAACCGTGTCCAAGTGCGTCACCAAAACAATCGGCTGCAGCTCAGGATTTCCTGCCGATAGAAACAGGTGCTTGCCATGACTGGGGTCTTTGGAGGGGACAAACTCGGAGGCAAAACCCAATTTCAAAAAACATTCCTCAGTCAGGGCGCCGACGCGGTTCACCCCGTCGCTGTTCGTGGTGAAGCTATTGATGCCCACCATCTCCTGCAGCCATCCCAGGGCTTCAGGGAGGAGCCCTTCGAGCGTCAGGTTCATGTTGGTTTTCGCTTCCACTTTCATCCTCTCACGGGGACGCAGAAAAGCACCGGCGTCAACTAAAAGCGCCCCTCTCCGCGTTGTATGGCGCCAATTCCCTGCCGCCCGGGCATCTGCAAGCGACCCTCGGAATCATACGCGAGCCCCTCGTAGTCATCGTTGGCGAGATAAAGGTGACCGTCCAAATCAATCCAATCAAAGGCGCCCGCCAAGTGCGCGGCGGCGGTGACCCCCAGACTCGTTTCGATCATGCAGCCCAAAAGAGCGCCAAGCCCAAGGGTCCGCGCGCTCGCAAGGCGCGCAAGGGCTCCGCCAAACCCGCCGGATTTGAGCAACTTGATATTCACACCCTGGACAAGACCCGCGAGCGCGCAAATATCCGAAATCGTTTGCGCCGATTCATCCGCGTACAGTGGGAGGGAGTGACTGGCGCGCGCCGCGTGTAGTTCGCGCCAGGTCTCGATGCCTCCAGCGTGGTGCACCGGTTGTTCCACAAAGGCCAGCCCCAGTTTTTCCATCTTCGGAAGTAACGCGGCAGCCTCAGGAACACTCCAACCCCCGTTGGCGTCCCCAAACAAAACCGCTTTGGGTGCCGCCTCCCGGGCCGCGGCCACAATGGCCTCGTCAAAGGCGGAGTTTCCACTGCCCAGCTTCAATTTGAGCACGCGGAACTGCCTCGAAAAACAACGCACCTGTTCTGAGAAATCTTCGAGATCTGAGGGGATTCCAACCGATCGGCAAGCGCGCATCCCTCCAGGATTCGGTTGACCCAGAAATTCCCAAACAGCGAGCCCCTGCTTCTTCGCCTCTAAATCTTGCCGCAAAAGGTCCGCCGCCAGTCTCACCACTGAAGGGGCTTCCACCTCTTCTTCCGGCGTCCAAAAGCGGGCCGGTTCACGTTGCTCCAACCAAATCTTAACCGCCTCCGGAGTGTCCGGATAATAAGGCACAAAAGGAGCCTCACCAATGGCTTCTCCCAGCCGGAGACGAAGCACAAGGCGTTCGGACGACGCGCCGTGAGCGATCCGAAAAGGTTGACTTAAAATCAGTTGCCTAAATTCCGCCGACCAGGGTGACGCAGGAAATCCGGTGAGTGAAGAGGACATCGAAAAGCTTTTTAGAGAGAGAAACCGCGACTTCGGGGGGGAGACCCTCGGCCAAAGGCAGGGTTTTAAAAAGGCTATTCCACGCACCGTGGCGCGCCTGAAAAACAGCGCCATCTTTCCACTAGACCGGCAGCCCGAAAGCAGGACCTCCAGGATTCCTTCAATGGCGCACGCCGAACCCGCAGCCTCCCTGCGGCTTGTCTTTTACCTCGGTCTGCCTTCTGTTAAACACCGCAATGAACACTCCAAAGCCTGCTCTGCGCGTCCTGCTCGTTTGCATGGGAAACATTTGCCGCTCCCCGACAGCGGAAGCTGTCCTGCGCGACTTCGTGACTAAGGCAGGTCTCGGAGTCCACTTGGACTCCGCAGGCACGGAGGGCTACCATATCGGAGCGCCGCCCGATCACCGCTCCATCAGACACGCAAAAAAACGCGGCTACGACCTTTCAACGCTGCGCGCCCGCCAGATCAGCGCGGAAGACTTTACCTCTTTCGATCTGATCCTCGCCGCCGACCCTGCAAACCTTGCAGAGTTAAAGCGACGCTGCCCCGCCAGCCAGCACGACAAACTGGCCCTCTTCCTCGGCGACGCTCCCCTTCCAGACCCCTACTACGGCGAAGCGCCGGACTTTGAAAACGTGCTCGATTTAATCGAAGCACGTTCCGCGTGGTGGGTCAGGCACTGGCAGGCATCGTGAACCCTCTGAGGCAAGCAAAGCCCGGGCAAGGTCCTCCTATAAATTCACGCGCTGGGCTGGACTCGGCGCCGCATCGTACAAACATAAAAACTTTCAGATTCAAACTCTTCACCTTAACCTTTTCACCGTACACCCCATGGAAAAGCCCCGCCTAATTTTTGACGCTCACCTCGACATCTCCATGAACGCCATGGAATTCAACCGCGACCAGCGCTGGACTCTTGAGGACATTCGGAGGTCCGAACTCAACACCACCGACGGCCAGCCGCATCGCGGCCGCAATACGGTTTGCTTTCCTGAGCTACGCAACGGAAGGATCGGAATTATCGTCGCGACCCAGATCGCACGTTATTCCCCAAAATTCCACAACCTGCCCGGATGGCGCTCTCCGGAGCAGGCCTGGGCACAAACCCAGGGCCAGCTTGCCTACTATCGGACCATGGAGGATCTTGGCGAAATGAAGCAGCTGCGCACCCGCGCAGAGCTCGCTTCCCACGCCGCGCTTTGGCGCGAGGCAGACGAGGCCCAAGCCTCGCAACTCCCCATCGGTTACCTCCTGAGCCTCGAAGGAGCGGACTCCATCCTGAGCTGGAAACACCTCGAAAAATCCCGCTCCGATGGACTCATCGCGCTAGGCCCTGTCCACTACGGTCCTGGCATCTACGGGCACGGAACCGATGATACGGGCCCGCTCACGGCCAGAGGGCATGAACTGCTGAAGGAAATGGAACGTCTCGGAATCATCCTCGACGCCACACACCTCTGCGATGAAAGTTTTGCCGACGCCCTAGCCCGCTTCCACGGACCCGTCTGGGCCAGCCACCACAATTGCCGCTCCCTCGCAAACTGGAACCGCCAGCTTGCCGATGCTCAAATCCGGCAACTCATTGAGCGCGGAGCCGTCATCGGGATGGCTTTTGACGCGATCATGATGGTCCATGGATGGCATCACCGCGCATCCCAGCCCGCGGACTTCGGCCTGCGCATCGAGAAAATCTGCGAACACATCGACCATATCTGCCAGATCGCTGGGAACGCCCTCCACGTGGGCATCGGAACGGATTTGGACGGCGGCTTCGGCACTGAGCAAACCCCGATGGACCTTAACAGCATCGCAGATCTAACAAGTCTGCAGGGACTTCTGCTCCAAAGGGGCTACACCGCCGAAGACGTCGAGGGCATCCTCAGCGGTAATTTCCTTAACTTCCTTCAAAAAAACCTGCCCTAACAAATCCATGCGCTCGGCAGGCTGTCGCTAAAAATCCCGCCATCCATCGTCAAGAAGCCTCCCCTTTATCCCCATGCCTATCCACGTCTTACCGTCGGCCATTTCACGCCGCCGCTTCGTATCCAACCTTCTCGCGGCGGCGGCCGGCACCGCAGTCGGACTTGCAGGAAAGCAGGAAGCCCTGCTTCAAGCGCAGGACCTCAAGGATGAGAGCCGCGAGTTTTGGGCACTTCTCTCGGACACACACATCGCGGCCGATGCGCAACTCAACGCCCGGGGAATTAACATGGCCGCGCATCTGAGTCAGGCCGTCGAGGAGGTTCTTCAAGCCCACTCCAAACGGCCTTTTGCCGGCCTGATGGTCAATGGGGACTGTGCGTTTTTGGACGGGCAGGCCGAGGATTATCGAACCTTTGCATCGCTGATCGAGCCGCTGAGCGCAAAGGGGATCCCTATCCACCTCACCCTCGGAAATCACGATGAACGCAACCGGATCCAAAGCGGACTCGCCTCAGTTTTTGCGCCCGCAAAACCAGAGGGAGCCAAGACCGGAGTCAACCAGCGGCCCAAATTGGTGGATAAAATCGCCTCCAAAGTCCGGGGCCGGTTTTGCGACTGGTACCTGCTGGATTCCTTGGACATGACCAATGTGACCCCGGGGCGTATTGGCGCCGAACAACTGGCATGGCTTGAGCAATCCCTAGCGGCCGCGCCCAATCGCCCGGCACTTGTGATGGTGCATCACAACCCCCATCCGAGCGGCTTGGGAAAGGTTTCCGGGATCACGGATACAGACGCATTTTTATCGCTGCTGCTTGAGCGAAAGCAGGTCAAGGCGCTGTTTTTCGGCCATACCCATGTGGCGAAGACGTTCGAACTGCAAGGCCTTCACCTGGTGAACCTGCCTGCATGCGCCTACCGTTTCAATCCGGAACAGCCCACTGGCTGGACCTCGGCGCTCATCGGACCGGAAGGCTGTTCCCTCACTCTCGCGGATACAAGCAAGGCGCACCCCCTGCACGCTCAAGAGTTGCACCTTTCGTGGAGACCCCTTTAACAAGGCCGGCCGCAGAGCTCGGCCTGGGGCAGTGCGTTCAAGGAAGGGGATCATGGTTCTACGGTGAAAACATCTCCCTGCAAATCGGGACGTTTTCTTTTCGGTTTTTACCGAGGCCTAAAGGCTTGGGTGGTTTTCCTTGCCGTTCTCCACGAATCGAGCATAGTGGCATTTGCCGCGCACGCGGTTGCAATTGTTTCGGGGTGTAGCTTAGCTTGGTAGAGCGCCTGGTTTGGGACCAGGAGGTCGTAGGTTCAAATCCTATCGCCCCGACCATTTTGAATTTCAACGGCTTACGAATTGGGTGACTCTGGACTAAACCCAATTCCAGGCGCTTTCAGCCATCTATCTTTTTTTAAGATCCCGGATTCGCGGGCCGCTCGACGCCCACATGGAGAGACGGGAAAGATATCCGGCGCCCGAAAATTAAAGGCTCAACCCTGTTCTCAAACGGGAACGTAAGAGCCGTCCCAGCAGGCGACGTCATCCACAAACCAGCCGCTCCCAGAAATTTAAATTAGCCCCCCATGAAACAGTTCCTCATCGCCGCACTTCTTCTGGTTCAAATGGCGTTGGCTCACGCCGCCGATAGGACCAGACCCAATGTCCTTATTATGGTTGCCGACGATCTTGGATACGGCGACGTAAGCTGCCTTTCCCACGGTGCAGTTAAAACTCCGAACCTCGATCGGTTGGCAAAAAGTGGCATCAAATTCACCGCAGGTTATGTCACAGCT
>CANJZW010000037.1 GCA_947479475.1 Chthoniobacteraceae bacterium | reverse complement strand
GGCGGGATGCTGACGGGAACGTCTTACACAGTGGAAGCCGGGACTATCGGGACGGTGTTAAGCGGCGCGCTAGTGGCCTTGACGAAGAACACAATCGGCACTGTGCTGCTCAACGGTTCCAACCAGTACAGTGGCGGGACGACGCTCAACGGGGGAAGCCTTGTTTTGGGAGCCTCGGAGCGGTTGTGGGACGCTGGCGATTTGACGTTGAATGGCGGGGTGTTTGATTTGGGAGGCTTCACAGAAACGGTGAGACTGCTGACACTCCATGGGGGAGCGGTTGTGAATGGATCCTTGATCGCGACGGCGTTTAATCTGGAACTTGGGGTCGTGACGACGGCGTTGACGGGTAGTGCTGGAGTGGTGAAGACGACGGCGGGGTTGGTGGATCTGTTGAGCGTGAGCAGCTACACGGGCGGAACGGAGATCCGGGCTGGGACATTGCGCCTTGGTGGCGATGAGCGTCTGTTGGCCAGAGGGTCGTTGCTGGTGTCTGGCGGGACGTTTGATTTGAACACGTTCTCGCAGACACTTGGGGCGGTGGTGTTGGACAGCGGGTTTATTCTCAGTGGAACGCTTACAGGCGATATGTTCAGCGTTAAATCTGGCACAGTCGGGGCAGTGCTGGCCGGTACGGCGATGCTTACAAAATCGACCACTGGAACAGTGCGACTGGATGCGAACAACACCTATCGGGGCGGCACTACGATCGAGGCGGGCACCCTGCGTCTGGGTATCAGCAACGGGTTGTACGGAACGGCGGCTGTGACGGTCAATGGCGGGGAGTTGGCTCTTGGGACGACTTCGCAGATTGTTGGCGGAGTGACGCTGACGGCCGGGCTAATTAGCGGCGGCTCCCTATTTGGATCCAGTTACGAGCTGCAGGCAGGGACCGTGAGTTCTGTCCTGCGCGGGTCGGGGGCCCTGTTGAAGACAACGGTCGGCAGTGTGCTTCTGACTGGAGCCAATGATTATTCGGGAACGACCACCATTGGCGTCTTGGGCGGAGGGGAAGCCGGGGTGCTGAGCCTCAGCGGAGCGGGCAAGCTCAGCAATGCGGCGACGCGAGTTTACGCGGGGACTCTTGATCTGAACGGAACGGACCAGACGATCACGACGCTGAGTCTGGGCGGGGGTACAAGTTCGAGCGTCGCTACGGTCACATTGGGCGGCGGGACGCTGCGTTTGGGCGGTACGTTGAGCTTCGATCCTAGCAATGCGGTGGCCGGCGCCGTGATCGCCAACGGCACGGTGGATCTGGGCAGCGCTGGGATATTCGACATTGGAGCCTCCGTTCAGGGAGCGCCTGGTTTGGTAATCAATGCCGTTTTGAGCCAAGGGATGTTGACGAAAACGGGATTCGGCACGTTGCGATTGGATCAGGTGAACAGCTACACGGGTGGAACGGTTGTGAATGCAGGCACGCTGTTGCTCGGGAATAGCGATCGTCTTGAGAGCTCAGGGGCTCTAACGGTGAACGGTGGGGTGTTCAATTTGGGAGGCTTCTCTCAGACTGCGGGTGCAGTGAGCCTCACCGGTGGTCTGGTTACGGGTGGGACGCTTACGGGTTCGGCCTATGGGCTACAAGCCGGGGTGATTGATGCGGTTCTTGCGGGAGGTGCGGCGCTCACCAAGAGCAGTGTGGGGACGGTAGTGCTTGGGGGCTCCAACACATACACTGGCGGAACAACGATTTCGGCCGGCACGCTGCGTCTGGGTGGAGCGGAGCGTCTGTCGGACGCGGGGGCTCTCAACGTGGCCGGTGGCACGTTTGATCTTGGGAACTACACTGAGACGGTGGGAGGTGTGACGCTCACGGGCGGGATGATTTTGGGTGGTACGTTGAATATGGCTCAGGTGCTGGCCGACAACGGGCTGATTAGTTCGGTGCTGGGAGGCTCGGGCTCTGTGTTGCTGCTTGTGGGGGCTGGAGTCGTCACGTTGAATTCGCAGAACACTTATGCGGGAGCCACGACGGTGAATGCGGGTTCGCTGATGCTGGCGGTGGCGAATGCGCTGCCCAGTGCGAATACGCTCAATCTGGGTGGAGGGTTGGTTGATCTGGGCGGGTTTGCGCAGTCGATCGGAGTGTTCTCTGCTACGCAAGGGACTCTCCGCAACGGAACGCTGACCGCCGATACATTCACCTTTAACGGGGCGGCAGGCTCCCGAGTATTGGTGTCGGCAGATTTGAGCGGAACGCTTTCGACTTTGACGGTGTCTTCTGGATTGGTCGTGCTGAGTGGAACGAATAGCTATGGCGGCGGAACAACGCTGCGTACGGGCACGCTGAGTTTGGCGGTGGACAACACGCTGGCTGCGGCAGGGATAGTCACGGTGAAAGGCGGGGAACTCGCCCTGGGAACGACGAATCAGGCGACAGGTCAGTTTGTGTTGGAAAACGGATTGGTGAGTGGTGGCACGCTGTTTGGGGCGGCATACAATGTGCAGGCGGGTTCGATTGGAACGGTGCTTGCTGGCACGGCGACGCTTACCAAGAGCATGGCGGGTACAGTGCTATTGAATGCCGCCAATCGCTACACAGGTGGTACGGCGGTAAACGAAGGCACGCTCGTCCTTGGTGCTTCAGAACGCCTGGCAAACAGCGGTTCGCTTTCGATCAGCGGTGGCCGGTTTGATCTGGGCGGGTTCAGTCAAACGTTGGGGGCTGTCAGCCTGACGGGTGGTGAGATTGCCAATGGCACGCTGACTGGCACTTCCTACGGGGTGGGCGCAGGAGTAGTGAGCGCGATTTTGGCAGGAACGGCTGCACTGACAAAGACCACTGGCGGTTTGGTGACTCTTAGCGCGCAGAACATCTACAGCGGTGGCACGACCGTGAATGAAGGCACGTTGGCGTTGGGCATCGACAACGCCTTGTCTGGAACGGGAGCACTGACCGTGAGCGGCGGTTCGCTTTCGTTGGGCACCACTGCCCAGACCGTGGGTGCAGTGACGTTGACGGGCGGGTTGCTCGCTGGCGGGACGTTGTTTGGGACTGGTTATAACGTGGTGGCTGGTACGGTTGCCTCAGTGTTGGGCGGGACGGGTGCGCTGATCAAAGCAGGCTCTGGAACAGTCACGGTGCAGTCGCAGAACACCTACACGGGTGGAACGACATTGAACGTGGGGACGCTCTCGCTTGCGGTGAACAATGCGCTGTGGAATGGCGGCACCCTAAACGTGACCGGTGGCGAACTTTCGCTGGGTACGACGACACAGACGGTGGGTGTGGTCAGCTTGACCGGGGGTCTGGTGAGCGGCGGGACTTTGAATGGCACGGCCTTTGGAGTGCAGTCGGGCGTGATCAACGCGGTGCTGAGTGGCAGTGCGGCTCTGACGAAGACAGGGGCAGGAGTGGTGACGTTGGGCGGCGCAAACGAATATACGGGCGGCACCTACGTTCAGGACGGTGTGTTGATTCTGGATGGAAATAACCTTCTGAAGATGGACTCGAATGCATTTGTGAGCGGCGGGACCTTGAACCTAGGCACTGGCACGACAAGTGTCGCCGCATTGACTCTCACGGGTGGTCTTGTGGCTAACGGCACCTTGAGCACGTCGGGAACGTTGCTGTTGCAGACGGGTGTGATCGCCGCGAACCTTACGGGTACGGCGTCGCTCCTCAAGTCTTCCACGGGCACCGTGACGCTCTCAGGCGCGACGACTTACTCGGGTGGAACGACGGTCAACGAGGGGACGCTGGCATTGTCCGGAATAAACGTATTATCTGCCGCTGGCGGGTTAACGCTCAATGGCGGGGTGCTTGATTTGGGCGCGGTGAGCCAGGCTGCGGGCCTTGTGACACTGAGCGGTGGAGCCGTGAACAACGGAACGCTGTTGAGCGCGGCTGGGTTTAGGCTTGAGGCGGGTGAAGTGAATGCGTTGCTCTCGGGTGGTTCGGTGGTGAAGAGCACGGAGGGAACGGTGAATTTGACAATTGGGAACGCTCTGGCGTCCGCGGGATCGCTCACCGTGAACGGAGGCGAGTTGAATCTGGGTGCGCTGGCAACGAGCACGGCGCTTGTGACAATCAATGCGGGACTTGTTTCTAACGGAACGCTTTCGAGCGCGGCAGGGTTCAATCTCACGGGCGGCACGGTGAGCGGGGTGCTGAGTGGTTTGGGCGCCTTGAGCAAGACGGGGGCGGGCACCGCATTGCTGAGCGGGGTGAACAACTTCACGGGTGGAACGACGGTGGAGCAGGGAGTGCTGCTGCTGGGCGCCAATGATGTCTTAACGGCGACCACCAGCATCACGATTGCAGGCGGCACGCTGGATCTGGGTGGATACAATTCGGGCGCGGGGCAGTTTGTGTTGGTGAGCGGTCTGGTGCGCTCGGGGACGTTGTCCGCGACAAGCATCGAATTGCAGCAGGGCAGGCTGGCTGGTGATCTCGTGTTGGGTGGTACGGGAATGGTGACGAAGACGACAGCGAACACGGTGCTTCTCGATGGGATTGTGGCGACGACCGGAGCGTTGACGATTCAGGCGGGAACCCTTCAGTTGGGAGCGGCAGACCGCATCGGGGACGGAACGCGGTTGACGTTGCAGGCAAATGGGACGCTGGATCTCGGAGGGTTCTCCGAGAAGATCGGCCGTTTGCGCGTGGAGGGCGGCGTGGCTATTAACGGGACTTTGACGGCTTCCATTTACGAAGTGGCGTCCGGTATAATGTCGATCTCGCTCTCAGGTGATGGTGCATTGGAGAAGGTTTCGGATGGAACCCCTTCGGGCGGGCTTTCCATCTTGAGCCTGCAGAACGCGTATACGGGTGGAACGACCGTCGCGGACGGGACTCTGCGCCTTGGCGGGAATGAGCGCATGGTCAGCAGTGGCTCGCTGTTGGTGCAGGGCGGCACGCTGGACATCGGTGGGTTCACGCAAACGGTCTCGGTTGGGGCGTTGATGGGAGGCTTTATCTCCAACGGTACCCTGATCGCCACCAGTGCGTTCGACCTGAAGGCAGGCCAGGTTGACGCCGTGCTCGCAGGGACGGCAACCCTCACAAAGAGCGGGGATGGCACGGCTACGTTGCTTGGGGCCAGCACCTATTCGGGCACAACGACGGTCAGTGGAGGGACGCTGCAGTTGGCGGTGAGCGGTGGGATGGGAACTGGCAATGCGTTGTGGGTCAATGGTGGCACGTTGCGTTTGGGTGGCGTGCAGCAGACGGTGGGAGCCTTCACGCTGGCTGGCGGGATTGTTGAACAGGGAACGCTGGATAGCACTTCGGTGACCTTGGAAGCCGGCCGCATTGAGGCAACCCTCACCGGCACTGCGAATCTTGTGAAGCAGGGCGATGGAACCGTGGTGTTGGGTGGCTTCAATACTTACGGTGGTTCACTTCAGATGAACGGCGGCACCCTGGCGCTTGGAGTGAGCGGGGCGCTTTCCAATGGCAAAGCGGTGACCATCGAGGGCGGTGAACTGGCGCTGGGAATCACCACGCAGACGATTGGGGCGTTGACGCTAAACGGCGGCCTGGTGAGCGGTGGTTCTTTGATCGCCACAAACTACACGGTGAACAGCGGGACGATCTCGTCGGTGCTCGGTGGCGTTGCGTCCCTGACGAAGGATACGGCTGGCACGGTGACACTGAGTGGGTTGAATCATTACGCTGGGAACACAACGGTTCTGGCGGGTGTGCTTCAACTCGGAGGCAATAATGTGCTTTCGATTGGCGGAACGGTGACAGTCAATGGCGGCGTTCTCGACTTGGGTGGGGCCTACCAGAACACGGTGGCGGCGCTGGTGTTAAATGATGGGGCGATCGTGGGTGGCGCGGGGGCGGCTGCGACGATCTCGGCGAACCAGTTCCTGGTGAGCAACGGGTCGATCAGCGCGGTATTGGCGGGTGCGGGTGCTTTGACGAAGAATGACTCAGGGACGGTGACTTTGAGCGGCCAGAATACCTACACGGGTGATACGACCGTGAATTTGGGGAGGCTGGTGCTGGGTGGCAGTCAGGTGCTTTCGCTTGGTGGAACGGTAACGGTCAATGGCGGCGTTCTTGATCTTGGTGGAGCCTACCAGAACACGGTGGCGGCGTTGGTGCTGAATGATGGGGCGATCGTGGGTGGCGCGGGGGCGGCTGCGACGATCTCGGCGAACCAGTTCCAGGTGAGCAACGGGTCGATCAGCGCGGTGTTGGCTGGCAGTGGCGCGCTTACCAAGTCGGGTTCCGGCACCGTCGTATTGAGCGGCCAAAACACTTACACGGGTGAAACCACGGTCACGGGTGGACGGTTGGTTCTTGGGGGGAATCAGGTATTGTCGCAATTCGCGCCTCTGACGGTACGCGGAGGCACGTTGGACCTGGGCGGCAGTTACACCAATACTGTGGGGCTGTTGACTCTGGACGGCGGCAACATTGTGAGCGGCTCTTTGAATGCGGTGGCCATGTCAATCAGCAGCGGCACAGTGTCCGCGGTGTTGGCTGGGGCTGGTGCGCTGAGCAAGATTGGAGCAGGCGAGTTCTTGCTGAATACGGCGGCGACTTATACTGGTGGCACGACCTTGAGCGAAGGCACGCTGCGTCTGGGTGCCTCGGAGCGGTTGGTTAGCTCCGGCAGTCTTTTGGTTAACGGCGGTGTCCTGGAAATGGGTGGCTTCAATCAAAGCGTAGGCCTGTTGACGCTATCGTCCGGCCAAGTCCGCAACGGGACGCTGACAGCTAGCGGGTTTGAAGTACAAAGCGGCACGATCAACGCCACCCTGGCTGGCAACAGCACGGTGCTCAACAAGACGACTTCCGGAACCGTGACACTGAACACGGCGGCAACTTACGCTGGCGGGACCAACGTGACCGACGGCGTTCTTGCGCTTGGCAACGACCTCGTGCTCACCGCTAACGGCGCAGTGACGGTCAACGGCGGTGAGCTTGCCCTCGGTACGACGACGCAGACCAGCGGGGCGCTGACATTGAATAGCGGCATGATTACTGGCGGCATCCTGAGAGCGTCGAGCTTTACGCTTGAAGCGGGCACTGTGAGTTCGGTGCTTGCGGGCTCGGGCGTGCTGACCAAAAACACGGACGGCACCGTGCTTTTGACAGGTGCAAACACGTACAGCGGCGGGACGGTACTCAACGCAGGGACTCTCCAACTCGGAGCCTCCGAGCGCCTGTTGAGCACTGGCGCGGTGACACTCAACGGCGGGGTGCTTGATCTCGCCGGCAACACACAAACCGCGGGTCTTGTGACGCTTTCTGGCGGTCTCATCGTTAATGGGTCACTCTTCGGCAGCGGCTACGCTTTGTTATCCGGATCTCTGAGCACGGTGTTGAGCGGTAATGCTACGCTGGTGAAGAACACGGATGGCACCGTGGTAGTGAACAGCGCCAACAATTATACTGGGGGGACGGTTCTCAACGCGGGAACGCTGTTAATTAGTTCCGATGATCGTCTGCTCACGAGCGGCTCGATCACCGTCAATGGCGGCGTGCTTAATCTCGGCGGCAATAGTCAGGCTACGGCCACCATCACTCTGGCGGGCGGGACGCTCACCAATGGACGTTTGAGTGGTGGTACTTTTGCGGTGCTGGCTGGCGATATCAGCGCGGTGTTGAGTGGATCTGGAGCGTTAACGAAGTCCACTCTTGGGACGGTGACCTTGACAGGTGCGAACACATACACTGGAGGGACGTTTGTTAACGACGGGGTATTGAACCTTGGAGTTGATGGCGCCTTGTTTGCTTCGGGCGCTGTGACAGTCAACGGTGGTGAACTGGCGCTTGGCACAACCTCGCAATCGGTGGATACGGTGACTCTGAGTGGCGGCTTGATTTCGGGTGGAACGCTAACGGCAACGAACTTCATGGCAGAAGCGGGGATGTTGGGAGCGGTGTTGTCGGGCAGCAGCACGTTGACAAAGAATACCGCTGGGACGGTGTTGCTCAACGCAGTGAATACCTACACGGGTGGGACGGTGTTAAATGAGGGCAGTTTGGTGTTGGGCGCTTCCGAGCGTCTGCTGGCGAATGGTTCGCTGACGATGAACGCTGGGGTGCTGCACCTCGCGGGTAATAGCCAAACGTTGGGGGCGGTGAGACTGATTGGCGGCACGCTCACGGCGGGGAACCTGACGGCTGACAGCTTTGCGGTGGAAAGTGGTGAAGTGAACGCGGTGTTGGGCGGCGCAGGAGTCTTGACCAAGAACGCGGCTGGTACCGTGACGCTCAACGCGGTTAACACTTACAGCGGCGGTACGGTGGTGAACAACGGGGTGCTTAATCTCGGCATCACCGGCGCATTGCTTGCAGCGGGTTCCGTGACGGTGAACGGTGGCGAGTTGGCTTTGGGCACGACTTCACAGAATGTCGCGGCGGTGCGCTTGACCGGCGGACTTATTTCCGGCGGGACGTTGACGGCCGCAGGCTTCACGGTGGAGGCGGGCACCATTGATGCGGTGCTCGCAGGTGCCGTTTCACTCGCCAAGAACGCGGGCGGTACGGTCTTACTGAACACGGCGGCCAGTTACACAGGTGGGACGGTGGTCAACGCGGGCACTCTGCTTTTGGGCGCTTCGGATCGCCTGTTGACTACCGGTTCGCTCGCGGTCAACGGAGGGGTGCTCAACCTTGGCGGCAACAGCCAGAGTACGGCGGCCTTCACGCTCGCCGGCGGCACGATTGCCAATGGCACTTTGAGAAGCAGCAGCATCGGTGTGGAAGCCGGGAATGTCAGTGCGGTACTCGCAGGCGCCGGAGCCCTAATCAAATCGACCTCCGGGACCGCGACTCTGGCTGCCGCGAACACGTACACCGGCGGCACCGTTGTCAATGAAGGTGTTTTGAACCTCGCGGTGAACGATGCCCTGCTTTCCACCGGGGCCCTCTCTGTAAACGGTGGGGAACTTGCCTTGGGAACCACGACGCAGACCGTAGGCGCTCTGACCCTGAGCGGCGGCGCCCTAACCGGTGGTACTCTGACCGGCTCACTTTATCTCGCGCAGGCAGGCACCATTTCGACCGCTTTGGGTGGCGCGGGGGTCACTTTCACGAAGAATACAGAAGGAACCGTGACTCTGACTGGCGCGAACACCTTCACTGGTAAAACGTTGGTTGAGGCCGGCGTGCTTCAGCTCAATGGCGCAACACAGACCATCGCTAGCGGCACCCTCGAACTCCGTGGCGGGGCTGTTCAAATCCTCAAGACCGGTCAGATAAACGTGAATGCTTCGCTCTTGATGACTGGCGGCACCTTTACCTTCGGTTCGGATGTGACGGGTCAGGTGGTAACGGTTGGCGCGGTCCGTATGAGTGGTGGGTCGCTCATCACAGGAGCCAATTCCATTGTTGGAACGGGCAGCACGTTGCGTCTGGAAAACGGTCAGACGACGGTGAGTAGCGGAGGGTTGCTGCAGGATCAGCACATTGTTCTGAGCGGCGGGGTTAATATCATCGAAGGCGGCGGTTCACTGGTCTTGATGCCCACGCAGCCTGGCGCGACGGCGAGCGGCCTGGAATTGATCGGCGGCTCCAGCGCATTGTTGACCATCCAAGGCGGCTCCGTCGCAGGTAGCTTCACCATCGGTAACAGCGTCACCGTCGACGCGACCCACGGGGCCGCCTTGCTTGCTAGCACCGGAACAGGCAGCGCCGCTGGACGGATCGATCTGGGCAGCGGGGTGCGCAGCATCACGGTGCTTGGTGGCACCTCGGGCGGCGGGTTGACATTGCAAGCGACCGTCCAGAACGGTGGGGTGACCAAGGGCGGCGTTGGTACACTCACCCTCGCTGGAGCCACCGCATTGGACAAGGGCTTGACCCTCACGGCAGGTACGCTCCAACTCGCCCATGCCGATGCACTCGCCAAAACCGGGACTGGTCAGCTCACGTTTGATGGCGGCTTGCTGCAGTTTACTCCAGGCATCACCTCTGACGTTTCCAATGTCTTCGCCCCGATTGCTGCAGGGAAGGTTGCGCGCATTGACACCAACGGACAGGCCGTCGCCTTCGCCACAGGCCTGACCGGCGCGGGTTCCTTTGCGAAGACGGGATCTGGCGCGCTGACTTTGAGTGGCACCTCCACCTTCACCGGAGGGACCACGGTTTCCAGCGGCAGCCTCGAGTTTGGCGTCAACAACGCTCTGGCGGCCACTGGCGCGCTGACGGTCAGTGGGGGCGCTGGCCTCAACTTGGGCACGACTTCGCAGCAAATCGGCGTCTTGACCCTCGCCGGCGGCGTTCTCTCTGGCGGCACCCTCACAGCAACGGCGTTCAACATCACTTCGGGCACGATTAGTGGTAATATTGCCGGTTTTGGGACCATCACCAAAACGGGGGATGGAATCTTCGTATTAACTTCTGAAAACCAGCAGTTCAGGGGCGATGTTTTCATCAATTCAGGCACGCTGCAGCTCGGAAATGGAGGATCCACCACGGCTACCTTGGGCGGCACTAATGCGGGCAATGCTGGACGTTTGGTTAACAATGGTGTGCTCGCTTTCAAGTTCCAGCCTGGCACGCAGATCACGCTGTTTAATGCCATTTCCGGATCTGGCGCGGTCGAGTACCGCGCGGCTGATGGATCTAGCAGCGCAGGGTACAGCGTCGCAATAAAGGGTGTGAACGAAGGTACGGGCGGCACTAAGGTCTCCACCGGCGTCACCCTTGATTTGACGAAGGACTCGGACCTCGGGGCCGGGTCTGCCTTGGCGGAGGCTTCCAAATTGGCCCTCGATGGCGGGGTGGTTTCGGTTGGCCGCAACGAGAGTGCAACCAGCAGCGGGACTGCAGTGACTATCAGCGCCAAACGCACTATTGAGTTGGGCGCGCTTGGTGCCTCCTTCTCAATTGGCAGTGGCACCTACGCCTCTGCCGCCTCGAATTCCCTCACGATCGCCGCCAAAATCACTGGCAACGGTAAGCTCACCAAAGACGGAGCAGGCCTGCTGACTCTTTCTAACAACAACAATACGTATGCTGGCGGCACCGAGATTAAATCCGGCACCGTCATGGTCACGGACGGCGCTGTTGCGGCCACGCCAGAGTTGCAGAGCAGCCCCTTGGGTGTGGCGGGCTCCTTGGTGAAGGTGGATGCCGGCGCCACCCTCTGGTTCTCCCGCGATAAGGCGCTGGAAATCAGCCAGTCCATCAGCGGTTCTGGCGCAATTCGTGTGGATTCCACTTCTGTGGTGAAGTTGACTGCCGATAACAGCGGTCATTCTGGTGCATTGACCCTCAGCAGCGGCACTCTCCAAGTCGGTGAAGGCGGCAGTCTCGGGACGGGCAGCCTGGAAAACAACGCGCTGCTTTTAATCACACGCTCAGGTTCGATTGCGATTTCTGGGGCAATCAACGGCAGTGGCAAGTTCACACTCGCCGGCACGTTGGGTTCGCAAGTGACTCTTTCCGCCAAGAGCACGTTCACCGGCGAGACGGAACTGACCAAGGGCACGCTCATCCTTGGTGGCACCTCGTCCATTAGCAATTCGGCGGCGTTGAGGATTCAGGAGGGTGGGGTGCTGGATGTTTCGGCCTTCAATGATAAGGGCGGGTATGTCATCCAGGCGGGACAGAAGCTGATGGGGAACGGTGGCCAGGTGAGAGGGACGCTGCAGATCGCTGGATCCCTGGCTCCTGGGAACTCCCCTGGGACAATCAGTCTGGGCGGTCTTACGGCGCTGGCGGGTTCGGATTACGCTGCGGAATTCCGGCAGACGGACGGCAAGTTTGACCAGATCATCATCGACAAGAATCTGGGCGGAACTGGCATCGCAAATCTTTCGACGGCCTCGGCGCCCGGGACTCCTGGGGCGGTAGGCAAGACGGTGATCGCAACGGCAGTGAGCCGCACGGTGGAATCCAAAACGTATGCGATCATCACGGGCGGGTTGGTGACTGGAACGTTTGAGGCGGTCACAGGCGAATTCTTCCGGGGTTGGGTGGATAACGATCCATCGCTCCGCAGCCAGTTGCAGGTGCGCGACCCGTTGATGTTTGGCGGGACGTTGAGCCCGAGCGGTCCGACGGCGGTGTTGATCCCGCACTTGCACTACACGGCAAGCGAAGTGCTGTTGGAAGTGGAGCGCAAGACGTTCCGGAGCTTTGGGCTGGGGATTAACGCCCAGGAAATCGGCGGTTATCTGGATTCCATTGTTGGGGCGCCCGGAGATTTGTTGGCGTTGGAAGTGCAGCTAGAAGCTTACAAGCTGGCGCAGCAGGTGACGGCCGCGATTGCCGGCGCCGGAGTGTCGCCGTATGCGGATTTGCTGACGATCAGCCGCCGCCGTATGCTGGATTTGACGGCCGGTTTGGGCTCGCGCCTCGACCTGCTCGGCCTGCAGGCTGCGAGCAACGGGGGTGTGGAATCGATCATTGGCAGCGGCGAGACCGGATGGAGCGTGTGGCAGAGCACGAGCGTCTCGCAGTTGAACCGTCAGGCGGTGGCGGCCGATGGCTTCGGGGGTTTCAACTCCTCCGGTCAGAGCTCCGTGATGGGTCTGGAAAAACCTTTCGGTGCGGGGCGCATCGGGTTGATTGGTGCGGTCGGGTCGACTTCGGCAAACTTCTCGCTGCCATCGACCACGATCAAGAGCGATAGCTGGCATGTGGGCACTTATGTGAGTCTGCCTGTGGCGCCGTTCTTCGCGGACGTCGCCTTTATCTACGGCCGGGTTGACAACGATGCCCGTCGCAATATCGAACTGCCCGGCTACACCACCCGGACCCGCGCTCTGTTCGGCTCAGATGAATACACGCTGCGGATTGGGGGCGGCCTCCAAGTCATGCCTGCGCAGAGCGCCTGGGAAATCACCCCCACCGAGCATCTTCTCTATGTGGGTGGGATGCAGGCGGCGTTTGAAGAAACGGGCGGTGGCGTGCAGAGTCAGGGTGGCGGGTTGGGTGCGCGTTTGAAGGAGACCAAAATGGGCGGGTTACTCAACGAAGTAGGCCTCACGGTGGGCCGCCGCTGGGTTGTGCGTGGCACGCCGGTGGCGGTTCGGTTGCAGGCGAACTGGCTCCACGACTTTGACGGGACCGGTTCGGTACAGGCGTCGTTTGTTGGGGCGCCAGTTTCTGCGGGCGGGTTTACGGCCCGCAATGCCTCCGGTGACCGCGATGCGTTGAAGATCAGCACGACGGTGGAAGTGTCGCTCACTCAGCGTCTCTCGCTACGGATTGGTGGCGAGTACGAGCGGCGTAAGAGCAGCACGAAGAGCTCGCTGACGATTTCCATAGGGATGGAGTTCTAAAACAGGGTGCCGGTGCCTCTGGAAGCCTGGCTTGAATGGCTCCCAAAGGAAACGTGCGTTCAGACGCCGGAGCACCCGGCAGGGAGCGGCTCATTTTTGGCGTTTGTTGGCCCCTTTCCTCTGGGACCCCAGGGCTACCCCCGCACGTACGGTCCACCCGCTTGCGGGCTACCCGCTTGCGGGCTATCCGCGCACCCAGCGGTGCGACTTGAGCTCGAAGCGGGGCAGGGATCCCAGTGCGACTTCACGGACTGGAATTCTAAGCGAAAAAGCCCGCTCAAAGGCGGCCTCCAATGGCACGGCGACGCCTTTCGTCGGGCCCGCCTCCACCTCCACCAGCAGCTCCGCCAAGCCCGCTCCGCCAATGACGTTCACCCGGTATTCCGCGATTTCGGGCACGCTCCGGACTACCTCTTCAATGGCGCCCGGGTACAAATTAACGCCTCGGACAATCACCATGTCGTCGATCCGCCCAAGGATGCCGCCTTCCAATTCGAGCCCAGCGGGGCCGCGGCGTGGGCGGACGAGATCCCCGGTTTGATACCGGAAAAGGGGCCAGCTTGAACGGCCGAGCGGGGTGAGTACGAGTTCCCCTGTTTGCCCGTCTCTGACAGGCTGCCCGGAGACGTCCAGCACCTCGGCAAAGTAACGTTCCTCTAAGAGACGCAATGCGGCGGGTGCAGCCGAGGCCCCAAAAGCGACAGGGCCAACTTCTGTCATGCCGTAGTGGTCTATCACTTCGGCGTGGGGCCAGGCTTGGGCAAGTTGTGAGCGCACCGCAGGCAGGCTGCCTCCCGGTTCGCCTGCGACGAGAATTTTACGAACCCAGCTTTGCGAGAGGTCCAACCCGCTTTCACGGGCGGCTCTAGCCAGATGCAGCGCGTAGGTAGGGGTGCAACAGAGCACCTCGACGCGGTGTTCCAAAATGGCATTCAAGCGGGCTGCGGTGCCCAGTCCGCCGCCTGGGATGCAGCGCAGACCCATGCGCAGACCGGCTTCAAAGGCGGTCCAGAAGCCCAGGAAGGGGCCGAAGGAGAACGCAAAAAACGCCACCATGCCCGGGGTTACGCCTGCCAGCGCATAACCGTGGCACCAATTTTCCAAAAGCCAGGCCCAGCTTTCTTCCGTATCCCACACCGCGAGGGGGCGGGCTGTTGTTCCGCTGGTTTGGCAGAACCGGGTGTAGCGCGCTGGGTGTTCCGTCTGGTTGCTGCCGTAAAGGGGATGGGCAGCTTGATCCAAGGCCAGTTCGGTTTTTTGGGTGAGTGGGACCAAGCGCACAAAGGCATCGAACGAGTCGATGTCGCTGAAAGATGCGGCGAGCCTGGAGCGCTGGAACAGGCTGTGTTCGAGGGAACGTTGCAGCAGAGGCTGCAGAGAGGACCATTGCCGGAGTTGCAGCGAATCGCTCACAGTGGGGATGGGCGGCGGACGTTTCCTGGGCATCCGCCTGGGTTGGGGACGCCCGGGTTGACGACGGTCGGGAGAGGGAAAGCGAGCCAAGTCATGCCTTGAGGGGAAGGGCGACGGTGGAGTTCATGAGGTCAAGGAGAAGGGAAGACCCTACGTAAACGTACCTTTGCCGCGCTCTCCAGCGGAGTCAAGCTCCGCGCTTTTTGCACGCTTGCCTGTATTTTGTGAGAAACCTCCCTGCGTGTAGCCCTTTGGAAGGAGGAAGACTTCAATCCCCTGTGCGGCGCCGCACAAACAGCTTGCCAAACTCCCGCCGTGGGGGAGGGTTTGCTGTATTCCCTTTGATGATTTGATACAGTGGTCTGTCATTTTGAGAGTAGAATGAGCAACTGCCGCATGAAAAAAACCGTATCGCCCCCAAAGAACTCCGCTCTGGCGCCTGCTTCCGCGCCGAGCCTACCGAAAGACATGCAGCGCCGGATTGAGTCAGGGCGGATGACGGCTCCGGAGATTGTGGATTATGCGGAAGCGCTGAAGGAGAGGGGGGATCTCGAGGGGTGCGTTTCGGCGTACAAGTTTTGGTTAAAGGGAAGTCGCGATACGAGCCGTCATCTGGCCTTTTTTAATTTGGGGGTGACTTTGTCGATGCTGGGGCGCGGGGACGAGTCTCTCGAGTCCTACCATAAGGCGCTTGCGGTGGCGCCTCATTTTCCGGAGGCGCTGCTCAACCTTGGGCTGCTTTTGGAACGCCGTGGCGAACCGCAAAAGGCGCTGGAGCAGTGGCGGATTTTGGCGAAGGCGGAAACGACGCCCGCACACCGAAGCGCTGGGCTCAACCAGATTGGGAGGCTTTCGGAGATTCTGGAGGTGTTCGACGAGGCGATGGACGCCCTTGCCTTGAGCTTGCAACTCAGACCCAAGCAAACCGACGCGCTGCAGCATTGGCTGAGGGTGCGTCAAAAACGTTGCGAATGGCCGATTTTTGGCGAGTTGCCCGGGCATTCAAAGTGCGACATGCTTTTGGCGACGAGTCCCATTGCGATGCTTGGGGAGTCGGACAATCCGCTCAGCCAACTGTATGCGGCGCGTTCGTTGGGGATGCGGTTTTATCCGACGCCGGAGGCGCCGTTGTGGGATGGGCGCAAATACGCACACCGGCGGCTCCGGATTGGGTACCTTTCCTCGGACTTTAACATTCACGCGGTGGGTCTTTTGCTGGCTGAACTGTTTGAAAACCATGATTTGTCGCGGTTTGAGACCTTTGGTTTTTGTGTGTCGCGGGACGACAACACGGAACACCGCGAAAGGCTGATTGCGGCCTTGGAACACTTCGAGCGGGTGGGTCACCTGAGCGACGAACGCATTGCCCGGTTGATTTTGGAGCGGGAGATCGATGTGCTTGTGGATTTAAACGGGGTGAGTGCCAACACGAGGGTGGGAGTGCTCCGGTATCGGCCGGCACCGGCACAGGTGACGTGGCTTGGGTATATTGGAACCACGGCCCTGCCCTGGGTCGACTACGTCATCGCCGACCGGATTTCTCTCCCGGAAAAGCTCGCGGAGTTTTTCACCGAAAAGCCGTTGTACCTTCCCCATTCCTTTTTGCCCTTTGACAGCCAGCGGGTTTCTTGTGCGACCACCACGCGGGAGTCGCACGGGCTGAAGGAAGGGCAGTTCGTGTTTGCCTCCTTCAACAACGTCACGAAGTTGAACCCAAAAATGTTCACGACGTGGCTTAGGATTTTGGAGCGCGTGCCAAACAGCATCCTCTGGCTGGTGGACGACAACCGGTGGGCCACCGCCAATCTGAAACAGTTCGCCGCACAGCATGGCATTGGCCCCGAGCGCTTTGTTTTTGCGGAACGCTGCCCCTATGGGATTCATCTGGCGCGAGTTCCTCATACGGATTTGTTTTTGGACAACCACCCGTACAATGCCGGTTCCACGGGCAACGACACGCTGCACATGGGCGTGCCGATGCTCACGCTTGCGGGCGAGACCTTTGTCTCACGGATGGGTTGCAGCTTACTGCATGATTTTGGGCTCACGGAACTGATCACCCACACCCATCAGGACTACGAAAACCGCGCGGTGCAACTCGCCACCAACCCCGAGGAGCTGGCCCAGCTTCGGAGCCGACTCTTGAATTCGACGGAGCGCAAGTCACTCGCGAATTCCATCCAGTTCACACGCAATCTTGAGGCGCTCTTTCTCCAGGCGGCCGGCCTGAGCACCCCCGCCTCCCTCACGACCGTTTTGGTGAGGAGCTTGAGGGATTCCGCCGAGCCGATCGCTGTTTGTAGTGAGTTCCAGCTTTTGGCCTTGAGTGAAAAAAGGGAGCTGCAGCTGTTGAGCGAAGATTTGTCGCCAGCAAACAGCCCTCAGAGGGAGGCCTCGGAGCGGCCTTCGTTTCCCAAGGTGTCCGCGCGCATTCTTTCACTGATTCCGAACTTTACGGGGGAGGAGGTTCCGGATGTTGTCCTGAACGCCGTTTCACCGCCGAGCGTCTATGCAGGGCCTGGCCAGAAAGTGCTGCATCTGCTCTCCAGCGATGATTTAGAAGATGCGGCCTTATCTTCGCCAGCGGCTTTCACCGAGGGGAACCAATGGGTCGTCACACCCTCCGAGTGGTCGAAGCAAAAGCTCGTGCTTGCAGGGATGAACCCCGAACGGATTTACGTGGTGCCTTTCGGCGTGGACGCTTCTTTGTTCCAACCGCTCACGCCGTCCGGCCGATCGCAGGTTCGCAAACAAATCGGAGTGGCCGAGGACGATTTGATTTTGATTCATGTGGGCCGTTTATCCCATGGCAATGGCGGCGACCTTCTTCTGAGGGCGTTTGCGGAATTGCGGCGGGAGAACAGCAAGCTGAGGTTGCTCCTGCGCGAGGAGGCGGCTTTGGGGGGGGGCCTTGTGCAACAGGCTATCGACCGTGTGAACCGATCCCATCCGGGGCTCCTGACGCCCGAGATCATTGGGGCGTTGATGTTGTTGCCGAATGCCGTTTCCTTGAACTACGCCCAGTTCTTTTACGGCATTTCCGACCTCTACGTGGCGCCTTTCCGCACGGCGGCCTTTCATCGCCCAGCGCTGGAAGCGATCGCGTGTGGTTTGAAGGTTTTGATCACCGGCGGGGGCAGTGCGGATGCGTTCATGCTTCCGGGGGTCTGTTCGCCCATCAAAGGAAAGCGGGTTCCTGCGGTCGATACGGGCGGGAGTTTCGGTCCCGCGATCGAGCCGGACTACGAAGCGTTTGTACGTCAGATTCGGGAGGCGCTCAAGAAGCCAGGCCAGTCCGGAGTGTCTGTTGCGGAGCGGCAGCGGTTTCTGGAGACGTGGTCGTGGAAAAGGGTGGCAGACCGGTTGGCGGAATGTCTGTTGCCGAGCGACTGAGTCGGGGCCCCCAGCGCTGGCCACCGCCCCGGTTCAAAACTTTTAGTCAGTGATGTCTTCGACTTGATAGTCTAAGATTTCACCTGTCAGACGGTCGATGGCGAAGAACACCCAGACGCGGCGTTCCGCATCCTTGTTGAACTGGGCTAGGGTGGTCGCCTTGGGTTTGAGTTTCCCCGTTTGCACCACCAGATCCAGCATGATGTTCCACACTCGGGTTTGCCCGCCGTCGGCGAGGGCGCGGATGACGGACTCCCGCATTCTGAGGTTTTTGCGGTCTTTCGTAGTCAGGAATACGGATTCCATATCGGCGGACACTCCGGTGTAGTGCCACGTCAGTTTGCCCCGTGTCTGCCCGGGGGCCATATCGGGGTTGCGCGTTGGTTCGCTGGCTGTCTGGTAGACGATGGAGGTGTAGACGGGGTCCGTCCTCATATTAAAGGTATCCGTAGGGATATCTTTGCCGAAGAGTTTTCCCGCGAGTTCGGAGACGTTTGAAAGGGGGCCCAGCCAGGCTTTATTGGCGGTGGTCCGGCCGATGAGGGTTTGAGCCATGGGGGAGGCTTCCGCGGCAATGCCGGTGATTTCTGCGGAGGACTCGTCCTTGAGCGCGCCGTTGAGCATCGCTGTGAGGACAGGTTCCTGGCGCGTGTTTAAATTGACTTTGCCAGCAACCAAGGGAGGCGTCGTTTTTTCAAACATGCCTTCGGTGATGGGATTCCCCTTCATGGTGGGCGGCGCTTCCGTCAGACAAAAAACGTCCAGAAGCGCGGCATCGCCGGTTTCCGGGGTGGAGAAACTGAGGTTTTTCCATGGGGAACCGCGAAAAGCGTATCCCAACTCGGCGACGGACTGGAAGGGCCGGTTGAGCACGACAGGCCGGTTGTCTTTGTTGGCGCCGGCGCCGAGCTGCCCCTGCGGCAAGCCATCCCGAGAGGTGCTTGAGTAGCCTCCGTACGCGGCGAAGGCGCCCATCGCGCGCCGGACGATATCGTCGGGATCGGCGTACGCCTGCCGGAGTTCCGATTCGGTGCCGGCGGTGTAGAGGGGGTCGGTGGGGTCCGCGTAGTTAGGCTGGATATTTTCGGTGAAGGCGCCGATGCGCAAGGCATCCGCGTAGTCATGGAACCCTGGTGGGTCGTTGGGGGTGAATTCGGTATGCCAGTACCAAAAGTTTTTGAAGTTGGGAATGCTGGGGTCTGCGGAGAAAGTTCCGTAATTAAAAAAACTGGTGGCTGTGAAATAGTTGAAAAATGGATTCGTATTGCTCTTTGGGAACAAGGTGCGCGAGAACCAACCGTAATCGTAGGAGTTGATGCTCGGGGACTGCCAAAGATTCAGGCTGTTGTACTTACCTAGAGCCCACCATTGCGCCCAATACGGGGAACTGCCACGTGCTTTGTTGGGGGCAAAAAAACCGGAGGGAGGGTTCAGGATCAGATTTTCGTCATTCGTTTTCCCTTGAAGGACATCAAAGAGTTTGGAAAAAGGAAGGGGCATTGTCACTAGGGGAGGTTTAATTGATTTGTCCACATTGGGTGCAGACAGGGTGAACCCTCCCACCATATTCCAGCTGGCTGGAACATCCGTGTTGACGGTCAAAACGCTGGCGATCAGGTTGTTTGCCGTGAAACTGTCCAGCAGACTCGTCGAGGTCCGGTCGGTAAAGTTGTGGTCGCCGAGTCCGAGAAGGCCGTGGTCGGTGTTGGAGATGGGGCTAAGCGCGAAACGCTGGGCTTGAGAACCGTAAATACATTCCTGACCGGCTTCAGCGAGACGGGAGGGATGTCCGAAGCGGGAGGAGCGCGGGTCGTAGCTTGTGATGAGGGGAGAACCCCAGCCCATTTGCGGGCCAAGCTGGGTGCCGTTTACGGCGTACCCTGCCGGGGGATATCCCCAGGAGGGATCTGGAACGGCGCCATTGGGAGTTAATTGGCTTTTGCCAACGACCGGAGTCCGTGAACCGTCACCCCCCCGCATTTTTAAATAACGCTCATCGTAGGTGACCCAGTTTCCGTCGGCTCCTTTAAACTGCATCTGAACCGTAAACAGATGGTCGTCTGTAATTCCAACCATATTGACTGGGACGGCAAAAAACTCGAAAACGTTTGAAGTCCCACTAGTCACTCCTGTGGCGCTTGTGAAGCTGACGGTCCCACCGGATTGAAGCAGCTGGGTATAGTCACCTTTTCGCCTGCTTTTGAGGGGTCTGCCGGCAAGATCGTACGAACCCGAGTCGATGACCAAGTCTCCTGAACCCGCCTCCAATCTGACGGCTGAGATGAACTGGCTGGGACTTTCCCCTAAGGAAAATCCAATCCACTTTGTGCCACTCTTGTCGACGATCGAGCCGTTGTAGGGGTAACCGGAAAAAAAACTATTCTCGCTCGCGCGGAGATTGCTGCCGCTGGGCATGTCAGCGAAACAAAGCGGGGTGGGTTCCCGGAACATGGGCGTTTTTGCGTTGTTCGAAAAGAGAAGCTCGGAGCCCCGGAAGTCAACCGATGCTGGGGTGTTTGCTGGATAATTTGGAAGGCCGATAAAGTGGCGTTTATCGGTGGTCCTGGAGCCGACGGTGGAGTTGCTGAGTGCGACGCGTACGGTATTGGTATCTGAAAAGTGCTTTCTCTGGCTCAGGGGCCAAGAGGTTCCTGCCGGGTAATCCAGAATGTACCACCGGGCGGAATCCAAGCCGTCATATCGCGAGTTTAAATTGTCCGCGAGGCCCGGTCCCTCGGTGTAAGGCCAGAATTGGGCTAACGATCCGGCTGAAAGAAATCCATAGGTGCCTGCAGTTGCGCCAGATCCAGTGGTGACCACCTTCCTGAAGTCGAGGTCGGGAGTGAGTGAGCCCGTCATGGAATTTGGAAGCCGCCAGAGGGGATACTCGAAGGCTGAGCAGCCGGCAATTAACGCGTCAGTGGCCATGCCTGAATAATACGTGTTTGTATCTAGAAAGGGTTTGTTGCTTGGGTCATTCCAAAAAAGGCTTCCATCCAAATCAAAAATGGGCTCTCCCGTCATGGCTCTGATCACATCGCCGGGAGTTCTTGGCTGGGTGCTCCCCAAAAGCCAGCCCCAGAGATTTTGGTTCCACAGGTTGTCTTCATTTCTAAAAGAAAAATAAAAGTTGCCTATGGCGCGCGAGGAAAAATACTTGGAAGCCTCGGGTTGAATCCACATCCATTCGCTGTGGTTGGCTGGCGACCCGGAGGATTTGTCGAAGAGTTTCGGGTTGTTCATGAGGCCGCGGTCTGAAGCCGCGAGCAGTCCTGAAAACGCGAGGTTATTGGTGGTGGAAAGGATATCACTGGGCGTCTGGGAGGCGGCCAGAACTCGGAATTCTGTCGGGACAGCATCGCTTCCGGAACCTGAAAGGTTCTGGGCGTGAGGGTTCCAAAGTTCCGGGAACAAAATGAGCGAGGTGGTGCCGCAATCGTAGTTTGAGTTATTCCAGGCTGGCGAACTCATGGAGCCAGTTATGCGTGTAACTCCTTGAATTCCAACTGGATCAATGTCTGGCTTGACTCTGGTGTATTGATTGAAGTTTTTAATCGCCCGGCTGTGCATGCGGTAAAAATAGGGAAGGTCCTCCACGCCGCGCGCCGTGAATAAGGCGGGGTAGTAGGGAGTGCCAGGGAAGTCTTTGTTTAAGATGGGATTAGGCAGTTTGATGATGGTCGAATAGCTGTCTGAATCGTTTTGGTCGATAATGTTTGCTGCGATTTCAAGGATTTGGAAACGGCTGGTTCTGTCTCGGACCTGCTGGTAGGTGGAGGTGTCCCAAGGTTGGCCCTGCGCATGATCTGCGAGGGCGGATTTGCCAACGGACCCGACGGCGACGGCGGCGTAGAGGAGTTCGATGAAATCAGGCTCGCGGGCCTTGTCTCCTGAGAGTTCTGTGATTTCATCGAGAGTGTAGATTTCACCGGTTTTACCGTGGTCGTAAGCCCAGAAGTGCCCCTGTTCGGGATCTGAAGACGCCGTTGGCATCCAGGTGAGGCCGAAGGCCTTCTTGATGTTGTCCTCGGTGCCGAGGCTGTTGTACGAGGGTTCCCCTGGGGAGAGGGCCGCGCTCGGGCCTTTGTAGGTCAACCAAGAGAGGCGCTCCAGAGGGAAACGCTTTTTGACCAGGGGTTCACCCGCCGTCGCCTGAGTGTTGTCCATGCGCCGGAACGGGTTACGGACTTTGACTTCGAGGAAGGAGGGGTTGATTACATCCTGTAGTGGGGTTGCTTTGTTTTTTTGGGAGGGCTTGACGCTGCTGGTCACAAGAGAGAGCGGATTAGTGCCGTAACTGCGTTCGTCCAGCGTGCCCCAGGCGTCGTTTCCGCCGCGATTGTTGCCCAGCGCCGTTTCGTAAGGCTGCTTGTACGACGTGTAGACAGCCGGGGCCGCTATAGCGGTGGGGACAACGGAGATCGGGTAAAGGATGTCATCGATTTTGTTTTTGGGCGGCACAATGCTAGGCCGGATAAAAACGGGTGAATCCGCCGTGGAGGGGCCGCCGGCGCCCGTGGAGGCAGCGGGTGTGGCGTTTGAGCGGGTGCGGTTGCCGGCGGAGTCGTTTAAGAAAAAGCCGGGTTTGAAGGAGGGTTGTTCGAGGCTGCGGGAGAAGTGGGTGAAATATTGGAGCGCCTCCATGA
Organism: Chthoniobacteraceae bacterium; assembly: GCA_947479475.1. Classification (GTDB taxonomy): domain Bacteria; phylum Verrucomicrobiota; class Verrucomicrobiia; order Chthoniobacterales; family Chthoniobacteraceae; genus Chth-196. Next base: position 19,756 of record CANJZW010000037.1, on the reverse strand, counting down.
GTTTGGCTGTTTCAGCGCTGTCGCTGGCCGGCACGGTGCCGGCGCCCATGCCACTCAGAAGAAAAGACTTCAGGGCGCGGCGGCTGGAGAAGGCGTTATTGGTCACGGTATCCGTCCCGCCCACCCGCAGGAAGCCGTTGTTGGAGGGCCACGTCGAAGTGGATTTTGGATCCGGGGTGCGCAGCAGGAAGTTGAGGTAGTTGTTTTTGAAGGGACCGCCTGCGGTTTGGGAGTCGAGACTGGCTGGATTTCTGAATTTCAGCAGGCCCTTGATCTGGTCTGCGGTCAGGCCGAGCACGGTGAGGTCTGCAAGGCCAGTGCTCCCCTTCTTTGCGGCATCCCTGGGTGTGACGTCGTTTGAGTGCCCGGCGACATTGAGATCCAGCAAGCCTCCGACATCATAGGCCTGGTAGGCGTAACGGCCGATCACAGGGTTGGCTACCTGCGTGTTCGTCAGGGTGTCGGGATTGGGATTGGAGCCATCTTGAGTGACGTACACCCAATGAGGAGCCTGCCAGGTCCAGGAAGCGGTTTTCTTTTCTCCGGCTACCCTGAAGTCGACGGAGCCTGCGTCTTTTGGCTCGTAGCCCAAGGGGAATTCATCCCCCTTACTTGGGTCTTTGCGGGGCAATAGAAGAGGCCTGTTCCAGCGGGCGGCGGAAACCGAATCTGGAGTGCCTGAGTTGCTCGATACGTCGCTTGCCCTGGAAGAGGGCGGGTAAGCGACTGCCTTTGGGAAAGCGGGTTGGGCTTCGAAGCCTGAGATGCTTTCGATTCCGAGATTTTTGTCGTAGAAATCGCGTTTGGAAGCACTTTGTTTAATGAGGTTGGGTGGCCCGACGACTGGCCGGCTGGGGAAGCTGCCGCCGGAGTTGCCCAGGGCAGGCGAGGTGCTGAAGCGGTCTGGCGCGGCACTCAAGGGGGTGGCGGGATATAGCGTGAGGGAACCCGCCGAGGCTGCCGCGGCTGCCTCGGCAGATGCAGGGACAGGGGAGACCGAGCCGGCCAGGATTTCGTTTTTGAGATCCGAGAGAAACTGAGAAGCGGCAAACTCTGCGAACTGTCCCTTTTCAACGGCAGCGTTGGCGCCTTTTGAATCATTGACTTGTCTGGAGGAGACTCCGAGGAAGGCAACCACCATGACGGTGAGCAGCGCCACGATGCCCAAGACAAGAATTAAGGCAACACCACTCTGGGAGACGTCTTTTCGGCTAAACCGGTTCATAAAGTTTGGGGGTGAGAAAGACTTTGCGCGGAGGTTTGACTCGATTAAAAAGTAATCAAGTACAGTCACACAGACTAGTTTCTCAATACAACATACCAGGGGGATAGTACACTTTATATGAACTCAAGAACTCCACGAAGCGCGGTCAAAAGACTTGCTTCAGCCGGGCGCCTTGCTCTCGCTGGTCTTTTTGTTTTGGGTTTTTCTGGCTTGGTCGGTGGCAATCTTAGGGCGGCAGATCAAAACTCTAACGAAATTATCCCTCCCCCCGGCCCGGCTTGGATTCCGCCAAAGCCGCCCATGAGTTGGGTGATCAACTTTAAGTACCCCACCGTATCTGCAAAAGCCCCCAATCTTGAGAGTCAGCCCGTGCAGGTGAGTGTTTCCGCTATCGGGGCAGTCACGCTGGAACACATTAAGTTTCCAAAAACTAATTACGATGTCTGGAAGGTGGAAGGCTTTGTGTTTCTGGCGGAGGCGGAAACCGGCCGTTTTGGGTTACGCCGCGATCCCAGTGATTTTTTGGTGGTTGAACCGGGGCAGCCCGCCCCCGTTCTTCCTCCTCCCTCTGCGGAATATCAAGACTGGCTGGGCCTCAAGGAGTTTGATTGGGTCAATTCGGAGCTTTTTCGGGGAACGATCAAACAGGGGACGGAAACGCTCCACGTGTACGCCCAGATGCCGCCCGACATGCTTTCAGGCAGGCCGGCGGCTGCGGCAACTGCGGCCTCGAGGCCCCCCGGTGTGCCTTCCGTAGTGGGGAAGCCCATCGTTACGCCAGGCGGAGGTGGACGCCCTGCCGCGGCGGTGCAGCCGGCCCAAAAGTGGCCGCCCGGTCCGCTTGGTGGATTGCCTTTGCGCCCTGATATCAAGGTGGTGGCGGTGAATGCGGAAACACGTCAGCCCCGGTTTTTACAACTTGGTGAGACGGTCAGGGAATATGTTTTCAGCGTCCCTGCGGCAGCGGCCTTGGAGGTTCCAAAGCCCATCCTCCAATTAATGAAAACGCTGGGTCGTTAGAGTTTCCCGGCAGGCGTTTTTGCGAAAGGCATCGCTTTTCCCCTTTTTACTTTGCCCTGTTTGATCATGACCGCACCTTTGGATCGCCCATTCTAAGCAGGTTCAGGCAGTTTTTCCCCAAAGGCAAAGCGTGCCACGGGGTATTTCCCTTGGTAGGATGTCCAACGAATCAGCCATGAACGACCCTCTTTTTTTCAACGTCCCGGAACCGGTTTCTCGGCGCTCCTTTCTGGGGCAGTGCGGCATGGGCTTTGGGCTTCTGGGGCTAGCGGGTCTTTCCCCCGCTGCGAGCGCGGCTTTGTCTGGCAACTCCCCGCTGGCGGCTCATGCGCCCCAGTACTCCGGACGCGCGAAACGCGTGATTCACCTTTTTGCCAATGGCGGCCCGTCGCACATTGATACGTTTGACCCCAAGCCCGAGCTCACCCGCCTTCACGGCAAGCCGCTGGGGGCCGGCCACCTTAAAACCGAACGGCCTACGGGCGCGGCATTCGGGTCCCCCTTTCAATTTGCAAAACACGGGCGCTCCGGCACCGAAGTGAGCAATCTTTTCCCCAATGTCGCCAAGTGTGTGGACGACATGGTGGTGATCCGTTCGATGCACGCCAACGTGCCCAACCATGAGCCATCCATGATGCTCATGAACTGCGGGGAGGCCCGGTTGCCACGGCCTAGCCTCGGCTCTTGGGTCAATTACGGGCTTGGGACTGAAAACCAAAATCTTCCGGGCTTCGTCACGCTCTGCCCTGGAGGCTACCCCACGGGCGGAGCGCCCAACTGGCAGTCGGCTTTCTTGCCCGGCTCCCTGCAGGGCACCTACATCGATACGAAACACACGGATGTGGAAAAACTCATTGAGAATATCCGTAACAGAACCTGGAGCCCGACGGAGCAACGCGCCCAGCTGGACCTGTTGTCGACGTTAAATCGGATGCATCAGCAGAGCCGGCAGGAGGATTCCCAAATCGACTCACGGATCCGCTCCTTTGAGCTGGCTTACCGGATGCAGATGGACGCCGCCGATGCCTTTGACCTATCCAAAGAGCCCCAGCATATTCGAGAACTTTACGGGGATACCGTTTACGGCCGCCAGTGCCTGATCGCCAGGCGGTTGGCAGAGAGAGGCGTGCGGTTTGTTCAAATCTGGCACGGCCCCGGGCAACCGTGGGACAGCCATGACGACCTGGAAATCCAGCACAAGAAACTAGCCCGCGAAAGCGACCAGGGCACGGCCGCCCTGCTTATCGACCTGAAGCAACGCGGCCTGCTTGAGGATACCTTGGTCGTTTGGGCCGGCGAATTTGGCCGCACCCCCACCGTCGAGTTGCCCTCCCCCGGATCAAACGCTGGCAAAATCAACGGCCGCGACCACAACCACTGGGGATTTTCCGCCTGGATGGCCGGCGGCGGGGTGAAGGGCGGCACCGTGTACGGTTCCACGGATGAGTTCGGATTTAAGGCCGCGGAGAACCCAGTCCACGTCCACGATTTGCACGCGACCATCCTGCATCTCCTGGGGATGGACCATGAAAAACTCACCTTCCGCCATTCTGGCCGGGACTTCCGCCTTACCGACGTCCACGGGAAAGTCGTCAGGGAGGTGCTCGCGTGAGGACAATTGCTGCGAATTCCTATGCATGGGCTGTTGCAGGACTGGCGACGGTTCTGTGGGTGCCGGGCGCCGCAGAGGCCAACCCCGCGCCCGCCCCAAATCCAGCGCAGGTCGAGTTTTTCGAAAAGTCCGTTCGCCCTCTTTTGGAAGAGCATTGCTTGGAATGTCACAGCGCGGCAAAGGGCAAGACCAAGGGCGGGCTGGCGTTGGATAACGCCGCCGCCGTCCGAAAAGGGGGGGACACTGGGCCCGTTTTGGTGCCCGGTGCGCCCGAAAAAAGTCTTTTGGTGAAGGCCGTCACCTATGCGGACGCCGACCTCAAAATGCCACCCGACAACAAACGGATGCCATTGGAACAGGTGGCCATTCTGCAGGAATGGGTGCGCAGCGGCGCTTACGATCCGCGTGAAGGCAAGGCGGTTGGGGCTGACCCCGAGGCTGCGAAAAAACACTGGGCTTTCCAGCCAGTTCGGAAGCCCGTTATTCCGGGCGTGCGAGAAGCCAAATGGGCGCGCACCGACACGGATCGGTTTGTTCAGGCGGCGCAGGAGGCCAAGGGCCTCGGTCCCGCGAAGGAGGCGGACCGGCGTATGCTCCTCAAACGGCTTTCGTACGACCTGCAAGGGTTGCCCCCGACGGAGGAGGAGTTGGCGAGTTTTGCGGCGGATCCCGCGCCGGAGGCTTATGAAAAAGCGGTGGAGCGCCTGATGGCTTCTCCGCGTTTTGGAGAACGCTGGGGGCGTCACTGGCTGGACGTGGCCCGGTACTCGGATACCAAGGGGCTCCCCGCGCCGATCAACGCGGACCGTCGTTTTCACTTCGCCTACAGTTACAGGGACTACGTCATCAACGCTTTCAATGCGGACAAACCCTTCGACCAGTTTATTGTGGAGCAGCTTGCCGCGGACTTGATGGCTGAACCCAAAAAGACCGAAAACCTGGCGGCGCTGGGTTACCTCACCGTCGGCCGCTGTTTTCAAAACAGCATCAACGACATCATTGACGACCGCATCGATGTCGTCACCCGCGGGTTGGTGGGACTCACGGTATCCTGCGCGCGCTGCCACGATCACAAATACGATCCGATACCGACGGCCGACTATTATTCGCTGCACGGCGTGTTCATGAGCACTGAGGAACCCAAGGAGCGGCCTACCATCAGCGTTCCCAAACAGACGCCGGAGTATCAAAAGTACCTGGAGAAACGCGGTCTGCTTTTGGAGAAAAAGGAAACGGCGGCAGAGGGTGAAATTCAAAAAGCCAACGCGGAGTTGGCAAAGAAAATTCCGCTGTATTTGATAGCAAGCCAGGAGCTTTCATCCGGCCTTGATGACAAGACGCTCGACACGATGGCTGGACAACGCAATCTGATCGGGCTCCCTCTGGGGCGCTGGATCAAGGTGCTTAAGGACGCCGGGCAGGATCCTGTGTTCGGCCCCTGGAAGGCGTTCGCAGCCCTCGGTGCTCCCAAGTTCGCCAGCGAGTCCGCCGCGCTTCTGGCGCGTTGGAAAAGCGAACCGCCGGCGGGATGGAACCCTGATGTGCTTGCGGCCCTGACTGCAAAGCCCATTCAAACGCTGGCGGAGGCGGCAGCTGTTTATGGAAAACTCTGCGCCGACACGTGGGATATTCTTGAAAAACGCGGTGCCGGAGACGCCTCAGCCCTCGATAATGCTCTTCAGGAAGCCATTCGGACAAAGGTGTTTCAAACCGGCGGGCCGGGAACCCTAAGCAAGGCTGAGGCGGAAAAGGCTTATTCGCGGAAGGTGTTCGAGGCAAAAACGAAGGTTCAGGATGAACTCGACGTTCTGGACTCCACCGATTTGAGCGCTCCAGACCGCGCCATGGTTCTTTACGATAAGCCGCAGCCGGTGCAGCCCGTGATCTTCGTTCGAGGCAATCCGGGGAATCGTGGCGCCACCGTTCCCCGCCAGTTTCTGTCGATTCTCGAGGGATCTGAACGCAAGCCTTTCACAAAGGGTAGCGGCCGGTTGGAAATGGCACGGGCCATCGCGAGTCCAACAAACCCGCTGACGGCGCGTGTGGCTGTGAACCGGATCTGGCTGCACCTCTTCGGCAAGGGGTTGGTGGAAACGCCGAATGATTTCGGTGTGCGTACGGCAGCGCCTGAGATTCCAGGGGTGCTTGATTATCTGGCGGCACGCTTTGTGGAATCGGGCTGGTCGACTAAAACGGTGATCCGCGAATTGGTTCTTTCCAGCGCCTACCGCCAGTCCAGCGTGGTGCGCCCTGAGGCGCTTGAAATCGATCCCAACAACGCCCTCGTTCATTCGATGCCACGGCGCCGACTCGACTTCGAATCGCTCCGCGACACGCTGCTCCAAACCGCCGGAGCGCTGGAGGAAAAGGTGGGAGGGCGTCCCGTGGAGCTCACCAAGGAACCCTTCTCGGGCAGGCGCAGCGTCTACGGTTACATTGACCGCCAGGATCTGCCTTCCATGTTCCGGATCTTTGATTTTGCCAACCCGGATATTAGCACGGGGCAGAGGTTTGAAACAACGGTGCCTCAGCAGGCGCTTTTCCTCATGAACAACGGGTTCCTCAAGACGCTGGCGGACGCGACCTCAAAACTCCCCGCCATCACGGCCGCGGCGCCCGGCCAGGAGCGCGTGAAGGCCCTGTTTGTGAGGATCCTCAAGCGCCAACCGTTGCCGGACGAAACCGAAGCCGCATTGCAATTGATCGCGAGTTTTGGGGCGCAGCCCGACAAGTCGTGGAGTGCACTGAGCCAGGTTTTGTTGCTCACCAACGAACTCGCTTTCGTGGACTAGGCTGCGCGGCCCCAATTAGAAACCCGTTTTGGTCCGGACATTCTCGCCAGTTGCTGATTCGCAAAACAGGCGGCAATATCGCCCCAACTCATGTTTCACCTCACCGTCCTCGCCAGCGGCAGCTCCGGCAACTGTTCCCTGCTCGAAACTCCAACCACAAAGGTGCTGGTGGACGCCGGCTTGAGCACGCGCAAAATCACCCAACGGCTGGAGGCACTTGGCGTCAATCCCGAAGCGTTGGACGCGATTCTGCTGACCCACGAACATTCCGATCACGCCGCCGCCGTGGGAGTTTGGGCCCGGCGCTATAAAACGCCCGTCTACGCTAACCGACTCACCGCCGAAGCGTTGAAGGAGGACTCAGTGGGGGTCGAATGGCGTCTTTTTTCCACTGGAGCCGAATTTCAGCTGGGGGTTTTGAAGGTGCAGAGTTTCGCAATCCCGCACGATGCGGCAGAGCCCGTTGGCTTTGTGCTCAAACACGAAGAACATTCCGTGGGGTTTCTCACGGATCTCGGCGTGGCCACCAAGATGGTCCTGGAGCGGGTGCGCACGGTGCACACCCTTCTGCTGGAGGCCAACCACGACGAAAAACTTCTCCAAGATGACACCCGCCGGCCGTGGTCCATCAAACAGCGGATCTTCTCACGGCACGGCCACTTGTCGAACGCAGCGGCGGCGGAAGTCCTGGCCGAAATTGCGGGAGGAAACTTACGCCGCGTCGTGTTGGGCCACCTGAGCGAAGATTGCAACAGGCCCGATCTCGCGCTGAATACGGTGCGGACGCGTCTGGAGTCGAGTGCTGGGGCCTCTTTGGAGGTTCTGTGCGCTCCATCGCCGGAAACGGGCGGCCGTCTGTTGGTCGGTTGAGGCCGCATTAGGCTACGAAAGGCACTTCCGGACCGGTTCCGGACCAAAAAAGTGCGGCAAAATCCTTCGGAACGTCATTTGTGGCTTCCTCAAGGGGGGGGCTTGCGTGTTTTCCTATGAAAAGCCTATGAACGCTCAGACGCCGGATTATGTGCAGTTGGGCTTTGCCCGTATGGAGCGAGACCTCGCTTATTTGATCGAGTGTTTCGCGGAAGTCCTCACCGAGATGGGGCTCGCCGACTTGGCCGAACACCTCCCCTGGCGGGAAGTATCTCCCCCTGAGGGCGAAGCGCCGCCACGCATGGGGCTCGCGCTCTCCGTGGCATTTCAACTTCTGAACATGGTCGAGGAAAACGCCGCCGCGCGCACGCGCGCCCTGCGCGAACAGGTGGAGGGAGTCTGCGCTGAGCCAGGAGCCTGGGGGGCGCATTTAGCCAGGCTGCGTTCCCAGGGAGTGGATGGGCCCGTGCTCGCATCCGCCCTGCGCAAAGTACGGGTGGAGCCTGTGCTCACGGCGCACCCGACGGAGGCGAAGAGGCTTTCTGTCCTCGACCAACACCGCGTGCTGTTCGGGCTTCTGGAGCGAGTGACCGGGGACGAATTGCCTTCGGCTGAAGCCCGAACGGTTAGGGGATCGGTGAAGGCGGCGTTGGAAAGGCTTTGGCGGACCGGGGAAATTCTGTTGGAAAAACCAACACTTACCGATGAGCGCCGCAACGTGCTGCACTATTTGAGGGACGTTTTTCCCTCGGTTCTGCCCGCTCTCGACGAGCGCTTGCACCAAGCCTGGCTGGAGGCGGGCTACGACCCCGCTCTTTTGCGGGAGCCGGGAGTTTTGCCCAGGATCCGTTTGGGGACTTGGGTGGGTGGGGATCGTGACGGGCATCCGGGAGTTACGGCGGAAGTGACGGAGGAAACGCTGGAGCGCCTGCGGGTGAATGCGTTGCTTGTGCTGCGGCAGCAGTTGGCGGAACTTGCCGAGAGACTCTCTCTCTCCTCCTGGATGCAGGCGCCGCCTCCGGCTTTGCTGGAGGGCATCGAGCGCCACGAAACGGCGCTCCAAGGCCATTTGCCGGGGGTCTCCCGCAGGGATGAGCCTTGGAGGTGGTACGTGGAACTCATGGCGGCCCGGTTGCCCATTGAAGAGACGCCGGGCCAATTAGCGCAACTGCGCGAGGCCGAAGGCTGTTACCGATACGCGGAGGAACTGCTCGCCGATACAGACCGCCTCTACCGTTCGCTGGTAGAAATCGGAGCGCGGCGGCTTGCGGAATTCGACGTGCTGCCGGTGCGGCGTGCCGGCGAGGTTTTCGGCTTTCACCTGGCCAAACTCGACATCCGCCAGAATTCGCTTTTCCATGCCAAGGCCCTCTCCCAGCTCCTTGGAGCAGGGGGTGTTTCCGCCGATGATTGGGAAGAGTGGTCGGAGAGGGAGAGACTTCGGTTTCTAGAAAAAGAGCTTCGCTCACCGCGTCCCTTTTTGCACCCGTCCGCCTCGGCGGGGCCGGAGGCAGACGCGGTTTTGGGCTGTTACCGAGTGCTGGCGGTTTACATCGGTAAATTTGGTACAAGCGGGTTGGGTGCGCTGATTGTGAGCATGACGCGTCGGCTTTCTGATCTGCTTGTGGTTTACATTCTTGCACGCGAAGCCGGGCTGCTGCGCGCCTTTCCGGAGGGCATCGTCTGTTTGCTGCCTGTGGTGCCGCTTTTTGAAACCATCGAAGATTTGGAGGGGGCGCCGCAAATGCTCCAGGCTTTCCTTCAGCAACCCGTCACAAGGCTTAGCCTTGAATACCACGCGAAAGTGGCGGCGCGCCCCGGCGAGTTGGTCCAGCAAGTCATGGTGGGCTACAGCGATAGCAACAAGGACGGCGGCATCATGGCGAGTCAGTGGGCGCTACAGCAGTCCCAGGACAGGCTTGCACGCGTGGCGCACGACGAAGGCGTTTCATTGCGCTTCTTCCACGGACGGGGCGGGACTGTCAGCCGTGGAGCGGGGCCGACGCACCGGTTTCTGGAGGCGCTCCCACACGGCTCGGTCTCGGGCCAGTTGCGCCTGACCGAACAGGGCGAAACAATCGCCCAAAAGTACGCCAACCCCGCCACCGCCACGTACAACCTGGAGATGCTCCTTGCCGGGGTTACCGCCACAACCGTCCGCCATGCCGTCCCCTCGCAGCAAGATGCCGAGTTTGCGCCACTGATGCAAAAGCTCGCCTCGGCCAGTCGAGTGGCATACCGCAATCTGCTGGACGCGGACGGCTTCCTCACCTTCTACCGGCAGGCCACTCCGATTGACGCCCTGGAGCACAGCCGGATCGGCTCTCGTCCGGCGCGGCGCACCGGCAAACCGAGTTTGGCAGATTTGCGGGCGATTCCCTGGGTGTTTTCCTGGAGCCAAGCCCGTTACTACGTGCCTGGTTGGTACGGAATGGGCAGTGCGCTGGAATCCTTGGATGCGGAAGAGCGCGCCCTTCTGGCTAAAAATCTGCGTCTGTGGCCTTTCTGGAGTTATGTTTTCACGAATGTTGAATCCTCCCTCTCCAGCGCGGATGTTGAACTGATGTCCTTGTACGAGGGTCTGGTTGAGGACGTCGCGTTGCGCGCGACCTTCTCGTCGCAGATCCGCACGGAGTGGAACCGGACGCATACGATGCTCGAGCTTTTGCGAGGGAAAGCCGTGGGCCGGAGTCGTCCCCGGATGTTGAAAACGCTGGAGCTCCGAAGCCAGGCGCTCGGGGTGCTGCATCACCAACAGGTGGGGCTCCTGCGCTCGTGGCGCGGCCGCTTGCAATGCGGCGATGGCGCAGGAGCGGACGCGCTATTACCCGAACTGCTGCTATCCATCAACGCGATCGCAAGCGGGCTACGGACCACGGGTTAAACGCAGGGCGATTTGGCGGGCGGGGGTTTGGCGCTGTGGTGCACGGCTCGGTGCCGGTTGTCATCAAAGGTGCGGTGCAGCTACTGGCCGTCCCCGCCGAACTCGCTCGGCGTACTCGGGTCTCGGATGGGTGTTTACCATGGGAGGCTCGAGTGACAGGTCGAGTATGGCTTTGTCCCGTGCCCGTGCAGGAGTCGTCAAAAAAGAAACGAAGGCGGAGGATTTTTTATGGGTCAATGGAAGGAAGAGACTTTTTGATTTGCTGGAAACCTTTGCGAAGTAGCGCAAGATCCGAGTCTACGGCGATGCAATGAAAGCCAAGGGTGATGTGGTGTTGGAGCTGTGTGAGGTCGCGCAGAAGAATTCCGGCCGCTTTGCCCTCGCGTCGTGCCGCGCTTGCGACCTGCTGGAGGCAGTCTTCAAAGCTCCCGGGGGCAGTCTCCGGGTGTGTGGTCAGGTCCAATTGCAAATCTGCAGGCCCGATAAAAAGGACATCAATCCCATCCACTTTTGCAATGTCTGCGGAGGCTGTGACGCTTTCGCCCGTCTCAATCTGTGCGATGAGAAGCGGATGCACTCCGCCCGCCGGGGGCGTTTGCAAGCCGTATTCGAAAGCTCTTACGGAGCGGGAGAACCCGCGCTTCCCACGGGGAGGGTAGTGGGCTGCACGCACAATTTGTTCGGCTTCCGCTGCCGAGTGGACATGGGGCACCATGATTCCGTGGGCCCCCCAGTCGAGATAACGTGCAATGGGCTCGGGTTGGGAGCCGGCCACGCGTACGATGGCCCGGGTCGGGCTCCCGCGCAGGGCGCGGAGTTGGTTGGGAAGGTCCGCCTCGGTTCCATTCCCGTGCTCCAAGTCAATGAGGACCCAGTCAAAACCGCAAAGTCCTGCAAGTTCGGTGACGACGGGAGAGCCGCTGGAGAGCCAGGTGCCGAGGCGTGGTGTCGCAAGGTTCATAAAAGAGATATTTCCGCGTTGGTTTGGAGGCCGTCGAGAGCGAGTCGGAGACGGTCCTTCGTAAATTGTTCGAGAGCTGCGCCGCTTCCGTTGCTGCCAATGAGAAAGAAGCCGGAGTCCCTCTGGAAATAGCCGGCTCCCACACGAATGACTGCCTTCACAAGCATGTTTCTAATGAGATGCATCCAAAATCGCCGCCGGTATTCCGAGGGCAAAGGCCGGATACTTTCGTAACCCTCAAAAGCTTTCTGGAGGAATATTCCGTCGTGAAAACAACCCAATAGCGAGAGGTCGTCCATCGGGTCTCCGGAAATCGCGTCGTCAAAATCGATGAACGCTTTCACTTCGCCTTCGGTTCCAAGAACGTTCCAAAGCGCGAGATCCTTGTGAACCAGACAGCCTTTTTCGAGGGCGAGCAGCGAGTGGTGCTCTTGGAGGACGGCATGGATCAGGTCGCTTTGTTTCAGAGGAAGGAAGCCGCTTTTCACAAGAAAGTCTAAGTGTTCACTGAGGCGCAGCTGGAAGTAGTTTTCATAGCCCGAGTGAAAGCCGCACAGTTGTTTTTCTTCGTCCCACATTTGACTGTCAAAGGGGCCGAAGTTGGTGGGCTGAATGGCCTGCCAGCGCGCAACGGAGTTCCCGATTGCCTCCGCGATTTCCGGAAGACGGAGCGTTCCGCCCTTGTGAAAATGATTGAGATCCGGCCACGGAAGATATTCCAGCGCCTGCCATGCAAAAGGAACGTCGCGGCGCGTTGCGTCCGTGGCAAACACCTTCGGCACTTGGACGCCTGCGTGTCTGGTGAGTTCCATCACCGTGGATTCCATCTGCAGGTGGTTGTCTTGTTCGGGGCCGTTTTCGACGCGGATGAACATTTCTTGCCCAGCCGTTTGGGCTCTCCATGTAAGGTGGTTCCCCTGACCGTGGGCTGGAGTTAAAATGACGGAACTTTTGAAACAGCCCTCGAGGGCGCCGAGGAGCTGCTGCTCGAGGGCTTCGTCCGCCGCGCCGCGCTGGGCCGTGCCATGGAAGGCGGCCGGCCGGTCACATTTCCAGTAGTACACTTGGCTGCGGCTCATGGCTTCGGAAGAGGGGCGGCTGCGAAAGCCGTTTGTGAGACCGGATTGCGCCTGCACCACGCCGCGATGAGGCTGCCCAGAACGTTTTGGATGACGCCGCTAAACACAGCGGGAACCGCTGCCAAAGGTTCCGTTGGGAAGTTCTTTTTTGCAAGCATCGCGGCCATCCCTCCGTTTTGCATGCCCACTTCAATCGAAATAGTGCGCGCCGTCAGGGGCGGATACCCCAACACACGTGCGACCCCGTACCCCAAAATAAAACCGAGGGCATGCAATAGAAAAGCGCCCAGAGCGAGTTTGCCAAAATTGGAAAGGACTGCGGCAGCGTTCTGCGCGACGATGCCCGCGGTAATGAGAACGATGGAGACGACGGAGATAAAGGGGCCGAAACGCGCAGCTTTCGTGACAAACCGCGGAAACTTCCAATTGCAAAAAACGCCGATGAGGACGGGCGCAACCACGGCCTTGAGGGTCGACAAGCAGAGCCCCATCGCGTCGACCGGTACGACGTGGCCCGCGAGCACACGGCACCAGAGAGGTGTCGTGACAAAGGCAAAAAGTGTGGAAGTGAGGGTGACTGAAACAGCAAGGGCGACGTCTGCCTTGGCGAGGAAGCAGACCACGTTGGACGCTGTTCCTGAAGGGCAGCTTGCGACGAGAATCAGTCCCACGGCCATTCCCGGTTCAAGCCCCAGCAGGCGGCCAAGCAACCAACCCGTGAGAGGCATGATCGTGTAGTGTGCGACGAAGCCAAGCGCGAGCGCTCCGGGAGCCCGGGCGAGCCGTTTGAAATCCTCAACCGTAAGCGTAAATCCCATTCCAAGCATGATGATTCCAATGGCCCAGGTGATCCACGCACCGGTGAACCACTGGAACGTCGCCGGGTGCACAAGGGAGACGAGCGCCGCGCTCAGCAGCCAGACCGGATAAAGGTTGGTGAAGAGGGAAAGAAAGCGGTGCATAAATTGTTACTCCATACGCCCAAACATGATCCGTTCCTTCCGGCTGGAGTCTGTGTCGCGGCAGTGCGGGTGCCCGACTGGCGGGGTTCCTGCGCAGGGCGCGGGCGTGACTCCTAATTTGTTGGGATTCTCGGCAAACGAGAGGTCCGTGCCGAAGGAGACGGCAGCATGAAAAATCAAGTAAGGAAAACGCATGGTGTTAAGCAGAATACAAGAGGGAGTGGCGTGTGGAACACGAGGTTGTCGAGTGGGGAGATATCCCACGATGTTAAAGGCGACAACCACCACCAATCCATCTCAATCAAACCTCGCGAACCAAGCAATCGCACCAGAATTCGGCCCGCCTCTTTGTCAGCCGCGCACCGAACGGCGCCACAAAGCAAAAAATGGTGGTGGTGGTACCGCGGCAAATGGCGGTGGCTTGGATTATTCGCGGATCCGACTGCGCCAACCGACTTCGTCAGGGATTACAACCCCTCGGGGACCAGAGGCGCACTCTCGTAGAGGAGCACACCTCCGCGTTTAAGAATCTCCCGCTGCACCATAGGCACATTCACGCTCCGAACTTCGGCCATCGCATCCAACGCAGTTTTTGCTGCGATACCGCAGGCTTCGCCGAGAGCCATAAAGACGGGCTCCATACGAATCGTTTGGTAACCGACATGGCTCGCGCTGCATGCTACCGGAACCAGCAAGCCGTCCACGCATTTAGGCACGAGGATGCGATAAGGGAGCTGCAAGGGCTGATGCTCGATAAAGATGTAGCCCTCACGGACCCCGGGATGCGCGGGGTCGTATTTGTGGACGCCGTGGGAGTCAAATCCGAATTCGGCGACAGCGATGCCATCGCTCTTGCGTTTGGGCAGGCCAGTCGCACTGTCGAGAGCGGCATCTCGCTCGGTGAAGTTATACTCCCCCCAGATGCGCCGACCTTCGCGCACATAGATGTGATGGGGGCGGTTTCGATTGTCCGTAAACTCGTCTTTCGGGAAGCCGAATTGCCGCGCCTCCTCTCGGATGGACTGCGGCACCTCTGGGTCATTTTGAAGAAGCCACAGATAGCCTTCGCTGTGCGCCCAGTAGCGTCGGAAGATGGCTTCGCGCTCCGCGACATTGGCTTCAGGCCATCTCCAGTTTTCTTCGGCAAGATCGAAGGATTCGCTGGGGACGCCGGTGTCTCCAGCCGGATGCGCATTGTTTAATTCGAATTTTCCATTTGGCATCGGGAAGACGTGTATGAGTTTAGTCAGCTTCGTGATTTTGCCCGAACGCATGTCGTTGCGAGGGCCGGCGTGAACGCGGATGGATTCGGCCGGTTGAAAGTGGGGTGAAAAAACGGGCATGAAAGTTGCTCCAGGGCGCTCCATGTTTTCTTTTTTACAGAGAAAAGGAAAAGACTTGGATCGAAGGGGTGAAGAAAAATCGCCTGCAAACCTGAAAAAACCTCCGCTTTCAAATGGGCCGGATACGACCAGTTTCATATCGGCCCTTGCAGTCGTCGAGCATTGCCCGATAGTCGTCGCGGTTAAACGCCGCAGGCTTTTCAATTGGCACGGTATTGGCCTGGTCCTTGGTGACGTGCATACGGAAGCAGAAAGCCTGGATACCAGCGTCCGCCTCGCCGGTGGAGCCGGGTCCAGGATTGGTGTCCTTGAAACGAACATAAATTTTGCCCGCGTGTGCTTCGCCATAGGCCTCGCGGCTCTCTCTTCCGACGCGATAGGGCACGCCAGCCAGTGCTGCCAGGTCTCCCTCATAAGTGGCATCCACGAAAGTCTTCGCTTGGATAACCATCTTGATTCGGGAATCGTCAGAATCTTCAGCGGTGATGCTGACAAGTTTCACTGCGGGAGAGAAGACCCTTGGCTGGGGACCATTTATTCGCGTGCCCCGCGGTGCCTCACGTTCAATTCCGTCGGCCCCCACGACCCTCGCGGAGACCACGCGCTTCTTTTCGATAAGACGGATGTTTTTCTCTCCAGCAAGCATGTCGCGAAAAATTCTCTCAGCAACTTTTGCCTCAAACATGTGCCCGCCTTGGCAAACCTTCACCTGCTCGGAGTGTTCGCCGTAGGTCTTCACATAGTGCTCGCGCACACGCTTTACAAACTCGGCGAACAAACCGCCAACAGCCCCCTTTTTATAGATGTCCGTATTCGTCAACCCAGCTGAGACGACGCCCCCCACGTGATTCTTTTCTTCGAGAAGAATGACGCTTGCCCCAGAGCGGGCCGCCGCGACGGCTGCCGCAACACCGGCCGGGGTAGCGGCAACGACGACGACATCCGCTTGCTGCGATTCTGCGGCGAATAGAACCCCGCCGACGGAGGAAAGTATTGCGAGAAGAATTGGGAGGGTCATAAATTTTTTCATGGGATGAATGAAGTGCGGCGTTTTGATTGAATCAGTGGTGGCGGTCAGTCTTTCGAGTTGGAAAACAAGGCTCAGCTCTAGATGCGAGTGGGCTACCGGATTGAGGCGGCGGTGTTCTTTGGCCAATACAGTTCAACGTTTTGAAGCCCCTGATCCCGGTAATACTGGTTTGCCTCAGCGGTGCGTGTGAACATAAACGAGTCGTCTGAAAAGGATTTCGTTTTTGCATTCGCCGCATCGCCATAATTCCACAAGGACGAGAGTTGCATTCCGGAGGTTCTGATTGCTTGGATCTTGCGGACAAAATTCGCGTCGTTGTCCCCGTGGAACTCGCCCATATAGAGCACCTTTTTGCTTTGCTTCGCGTGGGTGACATAAATCTGGAGCAGCTCTTCTAGCTCGACGACTCTGTTGAACCTTTTCTGGGATAGCCCGTCCTTGTCCTTATCAAGGGTGATATGGACACTAATGACGTTGACCGTGCGTGGCGAAAAGACGTCCATGATGGCTCGGAGTTCCTCTTCGGTGTCACTTGTCCATGCTCTCTCTGCCCTCAGATGGTATTGGCTGGCTCTGAAATCCGCGGTGCCGTTGGAAATCATGCGGTAGGGATCTATGCTGCGTATGGCTTTCTCGACCTCGGTAAAATAAACTTCAACATCTTGGGAAGTGATTCTGTCAGCCGGCCCTCGCTGCGCCGGTGTTCCTTTGGAAGGCAATACATAGGGATAACCGAGGGGAGGCGCTCCCTGTTTGTCCAGATCAGCCGCTAGATTAAATTCGTTCCCGATTTCCCAACCCCAAATGGCAGGTGAGTCTTTATAACGGCTTACGACGTCGCGGACATACTTGCGGGCATACTCCATCGTCTTGCTGGCCGGGTTTCCAATCTGATTGACACTTTCCCCCACCACATCGGAGACGCTAAATTTGGTCCAAAACAGATCGGCTATGATCCCGATTTTGTTTTCCTCGCAGGCCTTCACGAACAAATCCATTTCGCGGAAATACTGCTCGGGCTTGGTTTGGTAGACTTGGAGCTCGGCAGGCCAAAATCCGCTGAAAGGCAACCTGATAAATGGGATATTGCTGGCGGCGATCTTTTTAAGAGATGGAGTGTACGGCGAATACTTTGCGCTACGAATCGTGCGAAGAAAGCCATCGTAATAGCAGAGTCCCATGCCATAAAACGGCTTCCCTACCAGCGTCAGCGTGCCGTCCGCTTCGACATGCAACCCTCGGGAAGTTTGCGCCGCGGGTTCCACGAAAGCTGGCTTCGGCGGATCTTCGGCGTGCAGGGCGAGAGGCAGAACCAGTGAGAGAACAACGAAGCGTTGAAGTGTGATTTTTGCCGGCATGTTTTTTGTATTTTTATCGGTTCGTTAACGCGAGTGTTCGTGGCCAAGGTGGGGCGTTTTTTGGTCAGCGCGTCTCCGTGATCTTGAGACACCGAAACGCCAGCGCGCCCGCCTTCTCGCCCTCGGGGCCTCCTGACTCGCCTCCAAAGCCGATGTTCGCCTTGGGCTCGGCTACTACGGCATGCTTTGCTGTCCACGTTTGACCGTTGAAATTGACAGTCACCGTTTCACCCTTCAACACGATGTGGACAGGATGCCACTCTGTGTCCCCGAGGGTGATTTGTTCGCGCACGAGGTCTACGTTCTCGCCCTTTTTTGGGTGGGCGATGATGCGAAACACATTGCGGCCCATGACAAAATTGAGAATGTGCCCACGCTCGCGGGTGCCATCGATTGGAAAGCTGGCGAAGGACGCTTTGCCTTCGAGCCGGAAGTCAAAACAGATATCAGCTTCCGTGAGAGCCAAGTGTCGCTGCTTGACCGGTCCGTGCCGGCGCTCGCCGGACTCAAAGCCGCGCAATACGCCGTCCTTGGCGGTCCAGGTGCCGAGTCCCCAATGCCAGTCGGCCGAAAGTGGGTGTTCGAAGGTTTCTTTGAGCAAAACAGACGGCTCCGCGCTGAGTGCAAACGAGGCACTGGCGAGGCCTGAGAGGAAGATCGTTAATACGGACTTCATGGAGGTGTGCTTTCTTGCCTGGCGTTACTCATGCGCAGGATTTGGTAATGGATGAAGGAAGGGATGCGGATGGTGAGGGTGCCCTCACTGACAGTGACTTGCTCTGTGTTTATGAGTTGCCGGAGCGTGTTATTTTTGGCGTTTTCATCGTATCGGATAGATTCGATGGTGAGGCTGTCGGTGTTTTTCAGGCCCGGCACTTGCAGGGTTAGGGTGAATCCAGTGCGCGTGGCTGGGGTGAGATGATCGGTGGCGAGGTCGTGGTGGTAGTTGACTAGGTCGATGGTGCGTTCGCCGGGGTTTGTGTGGCTTTGGTTGGCGTAGATTCCGATGTGTTCGGGTGCATTGGTTGCGGTCAGTACGGGACGCTCAATGCGGGATCGAGCTAGCGCTTCGCGTAGTGGTTCGGACTTGGCGGGTGCCTCATGGTAAGCAAGGCCGGGTTTGGTTTTGACGAGGCTAATCTGAGCTGAAAAACGTTTGGCAAGTGGCGAAATGATGTCTTCAGCGCGAGGGAGGAGCAGCGTTTTCGGGCCGGTGAAAACGCCAGTCTCGCCCGTGATGATGAGTTTGCCGCCCTGCTTCAGGTAGTCTTCGAGCGTGGCGAGGTCATCCGCGGTGATGACCAGAACAGAAGGGAGAATGACGAGTTTGAAGCGTACGAGATCCTTGAGTGTGACGTTATCAAACGGGATAATATCCCACTGGGGAAAATCCCGAGCTGAGGCGAGGTATTGGGCCCAGCCGAGGAATTCGGAGGCGTGGCGTTTTGTGACTTCCTGGTTCCAGGCCCACGGCGGTTGCGCTGCGATCTGGCTCCAAGAACTGGACGCGAGGCCGATATCAGCAAGGTATTCGCGTTTTGAGATCACAGGGGCAATTTGATCGATGAAAGTGTGGATATTGCCAGCGGAATGGATCGAGCCGGGCGAGTAACCACCATCAAAACTCAGCGAAAAGGCGGGAATGCCGCGATTCGCGATAAGGTCGAAGCAGAAGACTTTGTGCAGAGTCTCGCCGTGGCGCCTCGTAAAACCCGCCCCATCCCAACCGCTGTATTGTCGCTCGACATAAGGGTCCACGATGGCATGCCCTGTGACGCCAATTTTGGCAGCCATGCGAGCGCCGATGCCCAGTCGTGCCTGCGGATAGTAGCCGAGCGGCTTCACGAATGCGGTGAAGGTCTTGAACACGGGCCATTCGAAGTTTGCCATGTCCACGCAATCGCGCTGGAGGAAGAGGGCACTCAGCATGGGGATGACGTTCGCTATCATCGGCACATCCCGGCCCAGTGCATGCGCCGCTTTTTTGTTCAGGCGATAAACTTCCCTCATGCTGGCAATCTTTTCTTCCACAGCGGCGATCTGGAACGCCCGCCACACTTTGTTGGCAAGCCAACGGGAATCGGCGGCACAGCGCCAGGGCGGTTGATCGCCTTCTCCCTCGTATTCTGAACGCCATGGCGGATTGAGCAGATAGGCGAGCACATCAAAAGCCGCGATATTCGATCTCTCGATGCCAAATTCATGGCAGTCTTCGTTGCTGAAACGTTGCATGACAAACTCGCGGAACGCTGCGACATGAATTGCGGCTTTGGCATTCATCGCAGTGGGCGAGCGTAAGTCCCAGTCATCGTAATGGATCATGTCTGCCTTTAACACTTCCATGGCGCGCCGACCCTTGGCAGCCTGATAGCTGGCGTACTGGCCGTCGTAGAGCATCAAGTCGCCCGATTCGATGAGCCATTGGCCGTCCGCACGCTGCTTGGTGATGTCTTTGAGTCCTAGCGCTCCTGCCAGGGCTCTTTTTTCTCGAAAGCTAAGAGGCTTGGAATAAACGACGGAAATTCCCCATAGACAAAAACGCCACTTTTTGCTGTGTTGGTTTGGGATGAAGCCTATATCAGCCCCCACTTTTGCAACAGAATCCCACGCGCGCAAACTC
>CANJZW010000036.1 GCA_947479475.1 Chthoniobacteraceae bacterium | reverse complement strand
TTCACCCCTTTCACCCCTTTCACCCCTTTCACCCCTTTCACCCCTTTCACCCCTTTCACCCCTTTCACCAACCAGCCAACCAGCCAACCAGCCAACCTACGAGCCTCCACTTTGAAAAGCCATAGCCGCCGCACTCTCGTGACCCATGGGGGCCAGTCCGTGCCGGGCATATTTTCGCCGGGCCGTTCTGTATTTTAAATAGCCGGAATAAAACGCGATCTGTTCAGCCATCCGGATCTCAAACCGACTGCAGCCCTCCTCCTCCAAACTCGCCCACGGATGGGCAGCCCGGTACAACCCCAGCGCCGCCCTCCAAAGCAGCTTAAAGCAAAGCGCACCCCGGACCCTTCGGTGCTCCCAATGGAAACAAAGCAGCGCGGACGACTCCCCACTCGCCTCCCCGTGGCGCAGCCAGGCCCGCCGAAGCAGCCTGCGTTCTTCAAAATGATGCTCCACCTCGCACTCAGACTGCATGATCCGATACCCAGCCCGGAGCATTTGCTGTGAAAATAAAGTGTCGTCCCGCTGGCCCGAACCTCCGGGACCGAGTTCGAGCTCAAACTGGGGAACCCGCTGAAGCACGGTCCGCATGAAGGCCATGTTGGCGCCAACCATGCTGAGGTCCTCCCCAGAGCGAAACCGGTTGTCAGCAAGACGGAAGTAATGCGTTCGCTGCATCCATTTTCTTTCCAAGTGAAAGGCCATCCTCACCCTTCCCGACACCCCCTCGGCCTGGCCGGCCAGGAGCGGGGCCGTCATCTGCACCACCCAGTCGCTGGGAACGCGGACATCGTCGTCAGTCCAGAGCAACAACTCGCCCTGACTGGCGGCCATCGCCCGGTTGCACGCATGCGCCTTACCACGTTTCGGCTCGTAAAGATACAGCATCGAAATTGTCTTGGACGCATACGCGCGAACAACGGCTGCCGTGTGATCCTTTGAGCCGTTATCAACGACGACAAGATTCACCAACAGTGATTCCGGCACCTCCAGGCGAACGATCGATTTGAGGGTTTCCCGCAGATGCTCCGCCCTGTTGCAGGTGCAGATGATAATGGTTGCCGTTTTCATGAGATCCCATGGGGAGGCTTCGGGAAGGCTTTTTGGAGAAGCAAGGCCGTCGATAAATCCCCTTCGCAAGGCCGACCGCACCCCTTGGGCCGAGCCCCCCCCTTTAGCCGGTTACTTTGTTCTACCCCGCAGAATGGCCACGCCATCCCAAGCGAGAATGGAACCAAAGCGTCTCCCCCAACTATAACTTCGCCCCTGAGGGTGCTCCTGCGTGCGCCTCAACTCTCAAATTCTCCGTGGGATTCAGTTACAGGGGAATCTGGGTAAACATCTAGCCGCTCTCCAGGCCGCGCACTTCCGAAAAACGCACCCTGCATCAGTCGCCAACCGCCCCTTTCCCCCCGCACGAGCAAGCGCCCGAGCGCTAGGACGCACCCTTCACGGCAGGGAATGGGCCTCGATGAGGGCCCCGATTTTCGCGTGTGCCTCCAACTGAATCGGCGTGCCGTGGGCGAAGGTGGCGCTGTGAAACTGGAGGGCCGTTAGTTTGCGCAGGGAAAGCGATAGCAGGGAAGCGTCCAGACAGTATTTTGCGGGCAGGACGGCGAGTCCCGTGTCCTCCAGATTAATCAGCGCGTCGCCCAGGTGCAGCCAGCCACCCTCCTTATAGAGGGCCACCTCCCCAAGACCGGCGCCCGACAATTCAACGACCTCCAGCGAGCCCCCCACCCTGCGGTTGACCCGCAAAACGCCATCCACTGGCGAAGTTAATTCGCCCACGGCCTCTGGATGGGCAAACACCGGGGCGCTAAAACGTTCGCGGAAACGCGCCGCGGCCCTGGAATGATTGCCGCTCGTGAGGACAATGGCGGCGACCGGCCCAAGTTTCGCCAACCGATTGAGCGCCTCGGGCGAGGCAAGAATGGGGTCGATCACCACCAACCCGTCCTCCGCGAGCACGGCCGTGCTGAAAAATTCGGTCCGGGTGGTTTCATCAAACCCGTGCCAGGACCATACCCCGGAGCAAACCTCCTCGATCGTTGTAGCTGTCGCCATCGTGAGAGAATACTCGAAGAAAAAGGAAGGACAACTCCGGCGCTTCAGGGCGAAGGACCGGTTCAGCCCAGAACAAACCCGGCGATGGACGCACTTAAATAACTCGTGCAGAGCCCTGCAAGAAGCGCGCGCGTTCCTAGCTCCGCCGCCTCCCGCATCCTGCCCGGTGCAATGCTCGCGATGGCCGCGACAAGCATCCCGATGGAGGCAGGGTTGGCAAAACCCGAGAGCGCGTACGTGGCGAGCGTGAAGGAGCGCGGCGAGAGACTGCCTCGCAGGTCCCCAAGGGCCAGGTAGCCAAGAAACTCGTTAAACACCGTGCGCCGGCCAAGCAGGTCGCCCACCGAAAGGCAGTCCTGAGAGGCCACCCCCGTGAGCCAGGCCACGGGCGCATGCACAAGGCCGAGGATTTGTTCGAGTTTCCAAGGCTGAGCTACTCCCAGTGCGGACTGCGCCCCGCCAAGGGTGATGTTCGCGATCGCCACCAGGGCCGTAAAGGCGAGCAACATTGCCAGAACCGAGAGCGCCAGCATCAGCCCTTGCTGAGCGCCTGCACAAACCGCCTCGATGGCAGTGCCCGCAGTCCGGGACGGCCCCAGAGAAGCGCCCGCCCGGGTGTGGCTCAGCTCGGTTTCGGGCAACAGAATTTTGCTACAAAACAAACCACCCAGAATGCTTAAAAATGTCGCAGTGACAAGATGGCCCGCGCCGTCCCCCAGTTTTGCATACACCGCAATCGCTCCCAGGGAGACGGTCGCAAGACCCATCGTCATTGTTGAAAGCAGCTCGCTGGAAGTGAGTTTTTCCACGTACGCCTTGATGACGAGGATGGACTCGGTGTGTCCGAGAAAACCGTTGGCGGTGGCGCACAGGCTTTCGCTGCCGCTGTAACCCAGGGTGCGGCGCAGAAGCGAAGCCATGAAAGACACCACTTTTGGAAGGACGTTCCAGTGGTTGAGCAGGGCCACGCATGCGGAAACCACCGTAATCACCGCTCCCACCCAGACCGCAAAAACATGCCCATGTCCCTCGCCAAATGCCTTTTCAAGGCGGACGCCATCCGCAAGCGGGCCGAAGACAATTTTCGCCCCCTCCATGGCGACGGTGCTCAGTTGGTCGGCGAGGCCGTCACACGCCAAAAACCAGACGTGGCCCGGAGCGGTCCGCAAGAGGAACCAGGCGGCGAGGAGCTGAAGAGAGAGAGTCCAAGCGGCCAGGCGCCAGGGAAACGCGCGCCTGTGTTTAGAAAAGAGCCAGAGGAGCGTTGGAAAAAAGGCGATTCCCAAGAGGGACTGAATGCGGGGAAGATCCATAAGGGGCGCTGGAATACGACAGGGAAGGTGCAGCAGGGAAAGACACTTTGAAATACGCTTCACCCCCATGGCAACGGTGCTCTGAATCAAAGCACTCCGCAAGACCACGACTCCAGGCCTTGCCAAGACGGGGGAAAGGTATTTTTTACTTGGACCCGCCCGTAAATAGCCATTTTTCACCCAAAAACGCAGCTGGGGCTGATGGCATGCGAAAGAGAGGCAAAGAGCATCGCCCCCAAGTGGCTGCATATGTTTAAAGTGCGGGCTGCTTTTCGGTCCAGTTCTTCACAGCTCGCTTGATAACGCATAGGAGGTCCACAACAATCAAGTGAGGGGAAATACAATCGCCTAATGCCCTGCCCCGCTTTTTATGATAACCATCGCCACCTTTTGGAAGACCGAGGAAGCGCACCTGCTCCGGTTGCGATTGGCCTCTGCTGGCATTTCCTCGTTCCTGCAAGATGAGAACATCACCCAGATGCATCCTTGGCGCGCTGCCGCAATGGGCGGAGTGAGAGTACAGGTCGATGACGCTGATCTTGAGGCCGCACAAAAGATCCTTTCGGAAGATTCTCCAACGCCAATGAAACACATTCCACCCAGCGACCCCGATGCCCTGGAGTGCTGTTCCTGCCAGGCAACAATCCCCCCAAGCCAGACGCGCTGCTCTTCCTGCGGGTGGAGCTATGAAGACCAAGCCGAAGACCAGGAAAGGGATGAGCCCCTACGATAACCGCAGGAGCCCTCCTTCCATGGACCGCCCGGGCGCTGGGCAATTCGCAATCTCCCCCGGCAACCGATTCCGAACGCCGGGCCGTTAAAGCCGAACCCCGGGCCGTTAAAGAAAAGGCCGCCAGCCAGAATCGTCTGACTGGCAGCCCAGTGTTCCCCCCAGAACGTTAAGCACTATCCGGGAGGCAAAGGTTGCTTAGAAAACTTTTGTTTTTTCGTCACGCCCGAGCCTCAAATCCCGTGAAACTCTTGGAGCGTCCGGACAGAAATTCCATGTTCCCTGATGGCGCGAATTCCTTCCAGGCTGGCATCTGCAGCTCGCAGGGTGGTGACCACTGGAATCCGTGCGCTGTTGGCCGTGGAGCGTATCTTCACCTCGTCCTCACGGGCGATCTTGCCCGAGGGCGTGTTGATAATCAGCGCCATTTCCCCGTTCTTGACCATATCAAGGGCGTTGGGGCGGCCTTCGCCGATCTTGTGAAGGCGTTTTGCTGAAATACCAGCGGCTTTCAAAGCGGCAGCGGTGCCGTGCGTGGCAAACAGCGTAAATCCCAACTCCGCAAAGCCCCGGGCCAACTCTACGGCCTTGGGTTTGTCTCCGTCCGGTATCGAAATAAACACGTTTCCTGACTGCGGAAGCGGCGGTTGTGCAGCCATCTGAGCCTTTGCAAAAGCCAGTCCCAAACTTTTGTCGATCCCCATGACCTCGCCCGTGCTGCGCATTTCGGGCCCGAGCACGATGTCCACGCCTGGGAACTTGATGAAGGGAAACACCGCCTCCTTCACGGAAAAGTGGTCCGGGTGAATTTCCTGAGTAAATCCAAGATCCTTCAATTTCATCCCCGCCATTACTTTGGCCGCTATTTTCGCCAGCGGCACGCCGATGGTTTTTGACACAAAGGGAACGGTCCGTGAAGCCCGAGGGTTCACCTCGAGCACGTAAACGGTTTCGTCTTTCACCGCGAACTGAACATTCATCAAGCCCCGCACCTCGAGGGCGAAGGCCATCCTTTTTGTGGCGTCAGAAATTTCCTGCATCACCTTCTGGCTCAAGCTGAAGGGCGGTATCACACAGGCCGAGTCCCCGGAGTGAATGCCAGCCTCCTCGATGTGCTCCATAATGGCGCCCAGAACGGCCGTTTCCCCGTCACAAATACAATCGACGTCCACCTCCGTGGCGTTTTCCAAAAAATGGTCCACCAGCACGGGATGATCCGGACTGGCCTCGACAGCCGTCCGGATGTAGCGGCGCAAATCTTCCTCGTTATGAACGCGCTCCATTGCGCGTCCACCGAGCACGAAAGACGGCCGGACCAAGACAGGGTAACCAACGCGCCTGGCGACTTCCAGCGCCTCAGCCTCGTTGGAGGCGGTGCCGCCCGGGGTCTGTTTGATCCCCAATTCGTCCAGCATGGCTGAGAACAACTTGCGATTTTCGGCGCGCTCGATGCTTTTGGGCGAAGTGCCGATGATCGGAACACCCGCATCTTCAAGTCCTTTGGCAAGGTTGAGAGGGGTCTGCCCCCCGAACTGTACAATCACCCCCCAGGGTTTCTCCTCCTCGCAAATATTGAGGGTATCCTCCAGCGTCAGCGGCTCGAAGTAAAGTTTGTCACTCGTATCGTAATCGGTGGAAACGGTTTCCGGGTTGGAGTTGACCATGATGGTCTCAAAACCCATCTCCTTCAGCGCAAAAGCGGCGTGTACGCAGCAGTAATCAAATTCGATCCCCTGCCCGATTCGATTCGGCCCTCCGCCAAGAATGATCACCTTGCGTTTGCCACTCTCACGGCGCTCGTTTTCATCCCCGTATCCAGAATAATAATAGGGCGTGTAAGCTTCAAACTCGGCCGCGCACGTGTCTACCAAACGGTAGTTCGGCACAACTCCGGCGGCCTTGCGGATGGCCCGAGCCTCCAGTTCCGTCTTTCCCCAGGCGATGCCCAACTGACGATCCGAGAAGCCAAACTTTTTGGCGCGCCTGATTTTTTCTGGCGAACCGATGGCATCCTTCAATTGTTTCTGCTCCTCCACGATCGCGCGCAGATGTTCCAGAAACCAGCGGTCGATTTTGGTGAGATCGTAGATTTCCTCCACGCTCATTCCTCCTGCGAGGGCCTGACCGAGGCAGAAAATACGGTCCACGTTTGGAACCACGAGCCTCTTGCGCAACCCAGCGGCGTCAAACGCTTTTTCCGCGCCGTCAGCAAGCAGCCCGAAGCGCTTGATCTCGAGCCCACGGAGCGCTTTTTGCATGGCTTCCTTGAAGGTCCTGCCGATGGCCATTGTTTCGCCAACGCTTTTCATTTGCGTTGTCAGCGTCGCATCCGCGAGAGGAAACTTCTCGAAAGTGAACCGAGGAATCTTCACCACGACGTAGTCGATGGAAGGTTCGAAGCTTGCCGGCGTTTCGCGGGTGATGTCGTTTTTGACTTCGTCCAACGTATAGCCAACCGCCAGTTTGGCTGCGATTTTTGCGATCGGAAAACCCGTGGCTTTGGACGCCAGCGCAGACGAACGCGAAACGCGGGGGTTCATTTCAATCACAATCACCCGACCGTTTTCAGGGTGCACACAAAACTGAATATTCGATCCGCCCGTTTCCACCCCAATTTCGCGAATGACCGCAAACGAGGCATCCCGCATGAACTGATATTCCTTGTCCGTGAGCGTCTGAATCGGCGCCACGGTGATAGAATCACCCGTGTGAACTCCCATGGGATCGAGGTTTTCGATGGAACAAACGATGACGCAATTGTCTGCGCGGTCACGCATGACCTCCATCTCAAATTCCTTCCAACCCAAAAGGCTTTCTTCAATGAGCACCTCGCTCACAGGCGACAGATCCAGTCCGCGCGCCACGATTTCTTCAAACTCCTCGCGGTTGTAGGCAATTCCTCCGCCCATCCCTCCGAGCGTGAAAGCAGGGCGAATTACGAGCGGGAAGTTGCCGATCTCGGCCGCCGCCTTGCGTGCGTCTTCCATCGTGTGGGCGGTGCCGGAGCGTGCGACTTCGAGGCCGATTTTTTGCATCGCCTCCTTGAACGCCTGCCTGTCCTCCCCCTTGTGAATGGCCTCGGCATTGGCGCCGATCATGCGGACCCCGTGTTTTGCGAGCACCCCGGAATGAAACAACGACATCGCGCAGTTCAGGGCGGTCTGGCCGCCGAGGGTCGGAAGGAGTGCCTCGGGTTTTTCGCGCTCAATAATCCGTTCCACCACCTCGGGTGTGATCGGCTCGATGTAAGTCCGATGGGCGAACTCCGGGTCGGTCATGATCGTGGCCGGGTTGGAGTTGACCAGGATGACTTCGTACCCCTCTTCCTTCAGGGCTTTGCAGGCTTGGACGCCGGAATAGTCAAATTCACAGCCCTGACCGATGATAATCGGGCCAGAACCAATCAGGAGAATCTTTTTAAAAGAGGTGTCGCGAGGCATGGGCAAAAATGGAGTGAGGTTCCGTTGGCCTGCGCAACAGGCAAGCCCTCCGAACCTCCAATAAAATAGCTTCGTTGTACTTACAAAGGTTAACGCCCTCGGCAAGTTCTCTCACCGCGGAAATATCGCCAAAGACTTGCCAATACAACCCACACGCGAGACCAACGCTCACTAGGCTCACTGACTCACTAGTCGTCGGCAAGAAGTTTCCGAGGCTCATGCAGGAGAACTTCGCTTGTAAAAAAACTCGCCGACGCCCGGACAGAAACCGCACGAAACACGCTTCTCCCAATCTGCCGCCGTCCTTATTCAAACAGCAACTCCCCAAAGCGCTCCGGCATATGAAACTGGTCAACTCCCGTCGGCGACCAGGAACTCAACTCCCTGGGCTCGCCCTTTGGACGGTCAATCCGCGTAAAATTCACGCGCCAAGCCTCACCCTGCGCCGGACAACGTCCCGACAGACTGCCAAAAGGGATGGCCAATTCCGCCGCCCAACCCCCTTCAAAGATCCGCACTGCGGTGCGCAATCCCTCGCATTGCCAGCGAAAATCTTTCCTGAACCCGCTCCGGATTCTTCTCATGCAGGCATCCAGAACCGCATTGTTCGGGTTCACCTCAATTTCAAAATACCCGTTCCCATCCCCCTCCGTATCAAGGAACACCTCCACGACCTCTTCCTTGTAAAGAGGCGCATCCCTCTCGATCAAAGTCGCCCACGGATCAGTGTCCGCCGCGACAAACAACACCCTCAAAGACTCCGCATCACGCCCCACCCACACATCCGTGCCTTGCTTGGGCTGCGCGCCGTTTTTGTTCAGACTCAATGACAACCTCTGAAGCTCCGGCCACGGGGCAAGTGCGGGATCCGCGCTCAACGCCCCGAATGCGGCGTGAATACAACGTGCCTTCGAAACAGGCGGGACATTCATCCCTCTAGTGCTGAATCGAAACAGTCGAACTGAGGTACCCTACCACTAGCGCCGCCGCAACGGCGACAAAGGTCACCGCCACCGAGGCCATTACCCACAAGCTGCGAGCCGCTTTTCGCGGCACAAAAACTCCGGGAGGATGCACCGGAAGCGGGTACCCGCCCGGAGGATATTCGGCGACCGCAGCAGCGGGAGCGGCCCGGAATGCGGCGGAAGACGTCTCAGGCTCGGCCGCAGCTTCCTGAACCTCGTCCTCAACTGCGGGGAGATCATCCCCGAGCATATCGGAGGCGATGTAAACGGCCTCGACCTCGCCCATTTGAATCTTTGTACCCGTCTCCAACTGGTAATGCACGCCGCGATCAATCGGATGCCCATTGATTTTCGTGGCACCGCCGCCCACTAAATCCGCAACCAGATACTCGCCTGAATCCAGCAGTAGTTCCACATGTTCCTCTGCCACGGATTCGTGAGGGACAACCAGCGTACAGTTCACGCCGCTTCCTATCGTGATGCGATGTTCAAGCAATTCGTTCGGCAAGGTGGGGACCAACGAGCCGTCGGGCAGAGTAATGATGAGCTGGATCATAGTTCCGGAGGGGAGAGAGGAGGATTACTTGGCAGAGGCAATCAATTCGGAGAATTGGCTGAAAAAATAACCTGCGTCGTTCGGGCCCGGGGCCGCCTCTGGGTGATACTGGACGCTAAAAACCGGCAGCGACCGGTGGCGCATTCCTTCGACCGTGTTGTCGTTCAGATTAAGATGCGTGACTTCAACGTCGCCCGGCAACGACTCGGGATCCACGGCAAATCCGTGGTTCTGTGAGGTGATCGTCACCTTGCCCGTGCGTAGATCCTTGACAGGCTGGTTTCCTCCCCGGTGACCAAACTTCAGCTTAAAGGTTTTTCCTCCAAATGCATACGCAAGCATCTGGTGCCCCAGACAAATTCCAAAAACGGGCAGCTTGCCCACCAGTTTCCGGATGTTTTCGTGAACATAAGTCAACGCCGCCGGATCTCCCGGCCCGTTGGAAAGAAAAACGCCCTCAGGTTTGAGCGCCAAAACTTCTTCAGCAGAAGTTCCAGCGGGAACGACGCGCACCGAAAAACCTTCCTGCCTCAGGCGCCGCAAAATATTGCGCTTCATCCCAAAGTCGTAAGCTACAATTTGATGACGCACCGGTGGCAAAGGCTTAAAGCCGCCTCCAACCCCCTGAATAACTCCCTCCTGGGGCACGGTGGTCCATTCACGGGACAACTCAGAATCCGGATCCCAGTCAAATGCGACTGACGGAGTCACCTCTTTAACAAAGTCCTGGCCCACCACTCCGACCCCGGCACGCGCACGCGCCACAACGGCTTCAGCGGCGTTATCCTCGGTGCTCAAACAGCCTTTCATCGCCCCCTTGTCGCGCAAGTGGCGGGTCAGCGCCCGGGTGTCTATCCCCTGGATCCCCATCACCCCGCAGCGCTTTAGGTAGTGGTCGAGGGTCTCTTCCGAGCGCCAGTTGCTGGCGACCGGGCTGAGTTCCTCAATCACAAACCCGCGTACGTGGGGTTGGTCGCTTTCAGCATCCAGCGCATTGATTCCGTAATTTCCAACCTCCGGAACGGTCATCGCCACGATCTGGCCCCTGTAGGAAGGGTCGGTTAACACCTCTTGGTATCCGGACATGGAAGTGTTGAAACACACTTCCCCCACCGAGACACCTCCGGCTCCAAAGGATTCTCCGATAAAAGTCCGTCCATCTTCTAGGGCAAGAATTGCGCGCATGTAAGTGCCAAGAGTGAGCCAGACCACGCTTGGGTTCGAGTAAAATTTCCATGCATGAACGATTGAATCTCGCCGGAACGGCTCGCAATTTGGGAAGCCGCCTGTCATTTTCAATTCTTGTAGATTAGGCAGTCATTTAAATCATGGAAAATCCATTTCCTGCGGAGTCCCACACTACCGCTCCCAACGAACCGCATCAGGGCGCGCAGCCCGAGCCGCCTCACGCCACGGAGGCAGACCTCCAGAAAGACGAGGCAACGCCCCACCAAGCGCCCCTGCATGAACCCGCTCCCGAACCGGGAGACTCTGGAAACCAGGAGCCTGAGAACACTTTCCACCCACAAGAGCTCCCTCTCGGCGAGCCCGAAGCGGCAAACCGCCACGATTCCGGTTCCAGATCTGATGAGACGGAGGATTCCTCGCAGGAAGGTCCCGCGATCGAGGTCGAACTCATCCCGCTTGAAGAAGGCTCGCTCGAAGATTTTGCAGCCCGCGCCCGGAAGGGCCGGCTCAGCAACGAGGAGGAAACCGAGGCCACCATCGTCCTCAAAGAGACTCTCTTGGGAGGCCGAGCCGATGTCGCCCAGGCCGTGGCAGCCACGCCTTTTCTTCCCTGGATCGTAAGCGTCCAGGCGACCACCGCGGCCTGGCCCGAGATGAAGCCTTCCTTCCGCACCCAATTTCTTGCGGGCCTCGCTCGCACCCAGGGAGAACAGGCCGCCCGGATCCGTTTGAGCCTGGCCCGGGGACTGTTCAAGGTCGACCAAGCGGCCGCCCTAAAGCTGATTCTTCTCACCCTCAAACTGCTGCGTCACAAGGAAACAGGTCTACTGGAAGGAAAAGGACCCGCGCTTTTTGCCAACGTTTTAATCGGCCGTGGCAAGGCTTGGGCTCTGCAGCTTCCTCTTCAAAACCTCAAACCCATCGAGGCAGACCTTCTTGTATTCGCCGCATTACACGGTGCTTTCCACGCCCCGCAGGCACCGATCGCCCAGCTCAGTATTCTCAAATGGGCCGCAGCCGCAGAACGACTCACCCGCCTCCCAGAGGCGCTCGAAACCCTGATCCTCAAAGGGATCGCCCGCTGGAGCGGGAAATGGCAGGCCGCTTTACGCAAAGAGGTCCCGTCCATTCCCGAATCCTGGGCGGAAACGCTTAAAGCCGCCCCCCAAAGGACCGCGCCCCAGCCGTCCCGTAATCAAACCGGAAGGACTGAGCGTAGCGAACGAGGCGACGAAGAACTCTCTGAAACGCCTCAGGAAGAAGATGGCACGCGCACCGTCCACGCCGAAACCCCGAACGGTTCTCCAGATGAAGAGCGGGAACGCGACCTGGACGATGATGACGACGACGACGACGATGAACGCGAGGAGGACCAAGACGAACGCGACGACAGAGAAGGCGAACGGCCAACCTCTCAAAAACAACGGCCCGTCTACGTTTCCAAAACCGTCCCCAATCACGGCGCCCATCCTCAGCAGGGCCAGCAAACCCGTCGCGGAAACGGACAGCAGCAATTCAACCTGCAGGACACTCTGCGCCAGATTGACAGCTACGTGGCCGGCCTGCGCAATGAACTGCAGGCCTCGCAAAAACAATTGCGTCAACGCGAGGAAGATCCGCGCCGCGGACGGCGGGCCGAACGTTCCGCTCCGGTCGTTGTCCCGGGTGATCTTTCCACGGAAGAACTCCTGCGCCTCAACCAGCAGCTCGAATCCCGCAACGCCGAACTCAAAACACGCCTCGATGAACTCACCATCGACAGCGAGGAACGCGCCGCAAGCAGCGGTCTGGTAACCGACGCCACGCCGCCGGACCCCTCCACCCAACTGCGCACCCTCTTGGGCTTTAAGTTGAAGGACGACTACGAAGATTTCCTCGCCCTCCAGCAAGAGGCGCGGGACCTTGTTGTCCAACAACACTACAAGACCGTGTTACAGCACGTTTTCGAAGTTCTTCTCGCGGAGGGCGTACAACTCCCCGCGGCAGACCATTCGGCAGGCGCCTAAACCGCCACACCGCCCACGGCGCGGTGTGCGAGCATGCGCTCCACATATTTAGCGAGCAGATCGTACTCCAAATTGACCCTGTCGCCCGCCTCGCGGGTGCCAAGGTTGGTCGCCGCCATCGTGTGCGGGATGATCCAAAGAACAAAGCGGTCCGCGTGTAACTCTGCGACAGTCAGACTGATTCCATCCACTGCGATGGATCCCTTGGGTACGAGATAACGCGCGCCCTCTGGGGGAAGCGCAATCTCCAGGAGCACGTCTGCGCCTGAAGGCTCGATCCTCAGGATTTCGGCGGTGCCGTCGATGTGACCCTGCACGAAGTGCCCTCCCAGTCGGCCACCTGCGGCCAAGGCTCGCTCAAGGTTGACGCAACCGCCCTCGGCAACGCCACCCAGGCTGGTGCGCGCGAGGGTTTCCTGCAAAAGATCAAAACAGAGAACATCCCTCTCGCAAGCAGCCACCGTCAAACAACAACCATTCACCGCTACGCTGTCGCCCAAATGCACGCCCGTGCCAAGGAGCGGAGCGCGCAGCGAAAGGCGCACCCCGCCAGCCGCAGTGCTCTGAAGCGAAAGGATCACACCGGTTTCTTCAACAAGGCCAGTAAACATGGCGGGGTTTATAAAGGAGCGGGCGTTGGGCGAAAAGACCGATACTTAGTCGAGATCCGGCGTGACCGAAAGCCACTGCTGGAACGCGTTCAGCGCACGCGCCCTATGACTGATTGCATTTTTGACCCCGGCGGGAAGAACGCCGAAGGAGTCCTCCTGCCCATCGGGAACGAAAAGAGAATCGTACCCGAACCCGCCCCCACCCTGCTCTTCAAAAAGGATGCCGCCCTCGACAGCCCCCTGAAACAGGCCGCGAACCAGTCCCGCCTTCGCTAACACTAGCACGCACTGAAACCGGGCACGGCGTTGGGGCCAGTCTGAAAACGGGAGGAGCTCCGCAAGCAAACGCGCCCGGTTGTCCGCATCGCTCGCACCGGGGCCTGCGTAACGTGCGGAGAAAACACCCGGCGCCCCACCCAGGGCATCCACGCAAAGCCCCGAATCATCAGCGAGAACCCAACCCTCGAAAACGAGTGAGGCTGCAAGCGCCTTGATTGCGGCGTTTTCCGAAAAGGTTTTTCCCGTTTCTTCGGGGGAGGGAACTTCCGGGTGAGAGCAAAGGTCGGAGACCTCGAAGCGCCCGGCCAAAACGGCGCGGATTTCCTCGGTTTTGTGGGCATTTTTAGTGGCGATCAGCAGGTGAGGCATGGGGAGAGTGAAAACTTACCGGGGGCCATGGGCAAACCCCTATTGATTCGCTGGGCTCTTTTGCAGCGCTCTGCACCACGCTCCACAAGCCCGAGGAAGTGGCCATGCTAATGACTTCAAATTAAAAAGTCTTTGCACGACCGCCATTAGCAGGGAGTATAGATCCGTAGGGGGGGCGTTAACTTAGACATTTCCCCTCAGGATCGCATGCCTATTAAAGGCCTCGATTTGGAAGTATAGTTATTTAGTTCACATGCCCTTTAAAGCCCTCGGTCTCCATCCTCTCATCCTTCAAGCTATCCAAGAGACCGGATACACCGAACCCACTCCCATCCAAGCGGCCGCCATCCCTGAGATCATCCAGGGCCGAGATATCATCGGAATTGCCCAAACCGGCACCGGCAAAACAGCCGCCTTTACCCTGCCCCTGCTCCACCGCCTCCATTCGGCGGCCCCCACCCGCAGGCAGGCCACACGCACCCTCGTTCTCGCCCCCACTCGCGAGCTAGTCGTGCAAATTGAGGAAAACGTGCGCGCTTACGCTAAACACGTTCCCATTGAAATCACCAAGGTCTTCGGCGGCGTCTCCGAGCGCCCCCAAATTCAAGCCCTCCGCTTCGGAGCGGAAATGGTCATCGCCACCCCGGGCCGGCTTCTAGACCTGATGAGCCAGCGCTGCGCGGACTTTTCAGCCCTCGAACACCTGGTGCTCGACGAAGCAGACCGCATGCTCGACATGGGGTTCCTTCCCGCCATCCGCCGAGTCGTTAACGCGCTCCCCAAAAAGAGGCAGACCCTTCTCTTCTCCGCCACGCTTTCAAAGGAAATCGAATCCCTCACCCACGAGTTCCAGAGCAACCCGAAGATCGTGCAGATCGGTCGCCGTTCCAACCCGGCCGATACGGTCACCCAGTTGGCTTACGAGGTGCCCCGCCACCTCAAGACCTCTCTGCTTTGCCATCTGTTGAAGGACCCCGCCATGAACATGGTTCTGGTTTTCACCCGAACCAAACACGGCGCTGACAGGGTCGCGCGCAAACTCGAATCCGTCGGCATCAAAACAGGCACGCTGCACGCCAACCGCTCCCAAAACCAGCGCCTCCGCGCCTTGGGAGATTTCCGCACGGGGGCCATCCGGGTGCTCATCGCCACAGACATCGCCGCCCGCGGCATTGACGTGGACGGCATCTCTCACGTGGTCAACCTCGACTTCCCGCCGCAGGTAGAAGACTACGTCCACCGCATCGGACGCACCGGCCGCGCCAACGCCATCGGCGACGCCGTTAGCTTTATCTGCCAGGATGACCACGGTTCGCTGCGTTCCCTCGAACGCTTCATCGGCCGTGGGATCGTGCGCAAAAAGGCTGAAGGTTTTGATTACAGCGCCCCCGAACCCCCCATGTCTCTGGAGGAACAGCGCCGGGGCCGCGGCCCCGAACAGGGCGGCCGCAGATCCCAAGGCCCCCGCAGAGACGGCGGTGGTGGAGGCGACCGCAGAAATTCGCGCTCCGGCGGACGCGGCCGCTAGCCGCAGAATTCCTGAAATTTCGCCACCTCGTTGAGAGCTTAAAAGCTGATCAACGAGGTGGATAGATTTTTAGGCCCTGGCGATTTTGCGAGCCCAAATTTGGGGAATTGGGGCTCCAAGGGGTCGGCGACTTCTCATCCTAACTTCGTGCGCCCGTTTTCCAGAGAGTCAAGGATGCTATCCCACAAACCCAATCTGGACTCGATGGTGGCGAGGGCCACAGCACCTGCTTCCTCCCACTTTGCGTCATCCTCCCCGCACAGGAGCTCGATCATCTGTCGAGAAATCGCACCGTGGTGACCTCCGTCGACTTCAATGTGTCGCGCCAGGTAATAGCAAAAACCATCCAATTTGTGCGGATGCTCCAGGCTGAGGCGTTTCACAAACTGGGTGAACATGTCCGGTATCAGGTCCTCCCTGCCAAAGGTAAAGGCAGCAGCGACTTCGTGCGTCCTGCCTTGGGCGGCCAGCTCAAAGGTGGCCCTCGAAAACGCCGCGGAATGGGCGGGCACGCCGGCGCCATTGAGGGCCAGAAATGGCGTTGCCCCAGCCCTGACGCTTTTGATTGCATCACAAACTGCTTGGGTTGAGGCTCCTGCTTTTTCCATGGCACGAAGGTACAGCTCAAAATGGCTGATCCGCCCGCCTTCGGGATCCACATCAGACTCTTCACCAGAAACAATTTCGTTAATGAGATAACGAACAGCTCCATTGCCCACTGGAATCCAAGGAACCGTGGTGCACGTCAAATCCGTCTGCAGGCGTTTTAATAACGACATAAAATCCCAAACGGCGAACACGTGCGCCTCCATAAACTGCTGTACGGACTGTAACGAAGTTAATCGCGAATAGAGGGGATGGTTAATCAACCGATCCCTCGAGGGGGCAATCTTTGTCAGGATGGCGGCAATGCGGGACATGCCGCCGAGACTACCAAACACTCCTTAAATGGAAACCCAACGCTGAGCACCTTTGCGAGATCGTCGCGCGAAACCGAGGATTTGCCGATGGCTCACAGTTTATCGACTGATCCGGACGCGACGGGACCGACGCGGTGGATCAGTCGACCCGAGGGAAATCATTGACGAACCCCCGCAATCCTTCAGCGTTCTCTTCTCCCCCCATGAAAGCCACACTCACCACCGCCCTCCTCTTTTTCGCGATCGTCCAAACGCAGGCCCAGACCAATGTCCGCAGCTTGGGCGCCCTCGGGGACGGAGTGGCCGACGACACCGCGGCCCTTCAAAAAGCGCTGCGCGACGGGAAATCCGACCTCTATTTCCCCAAAGGCACCTACCGCCTCACGCAGACCCTGGAATTTGACCTCGCCAAACTCGGTTACTCGAGTGTTTCCGGGGACGGCACCGCCACCCTGCTCATGGAGGGAGCCGGCCCGGCGCTGCGTTTTCTGGGCTCACACGGCGGCACGGCGTCGCCCGCAACGGTCCAGCCGCAGGTTTGGGAGCGCGAGCGCACCCCCATGGCAAGTGGGATTGAAATCGTCGGCCGCCATCCAGAAGCCGACGGCGTCGAGGCGGACGGCACCATGCAACTGACCCTCACCCGCGTGACCGTGCGCGAGGCCAAACACGCGGTTCATCTGGTCCACCGCAACCGAAACGTTCTGCTGGCTGATTGCCATTTTTACCACAACACCGGCATCGGCGTTTTTCTCGATGCGGTCAACCTGCACCAGATCAACATCACCAACTGCCACATCAGTTATAACGGAGGCGGGGGTGTGGTGAGCAAAGGGGGGCAGGTGCGAAACCTTCAGATCGGCAGCAGCGACATCGAAGCCAACCATGCCGCCGACGGGCCTGCGACAGCCAATGTATGGCTGGATTCCACTGGGGGCTCCATCGCTGAGGTGGCCATCACCGGATGCACCCTGCAGCACACCCACAAGGCGCCAAACTCGGCCAACATCCGCATCCACGGCGCAGGGCATGACGCCGGCTTTGAGCGCAGAACGGGTCAGGCCGCCACCAACGAAGGGCATGTGACGATTGGCAACAACGTCTTTAGCGACGTCCAAGTAAACATCGAAATCCAAAACGCCCGCGGAGTAACGATCACTGGAAACACCTTCTGGGAGGGCTTTCAGCACGATCTTCTGGTCGAACACTCTTCGCATATCGTCGTGAGTGGAAACAATTTCGACCGCAACCCGCGCTACGTCGTCAACGGCTTCCAGGGCTCAGAACACAACGGATTGGTCTTCCGGCACTGCTCGGAAACCACCCTCAACGCGAACATCGTCTCCGGCGCCCTTGAAAATGTCGCCGCCCTAGAGGTCAGCGACTCCCGCCGGATGGTCATCAGCAACAACAGCGTCCTCGATAGCGACGGCGACGGATTGTTCCTCAAAAACGTCAGCGATTCTCTGGTCACCGGCAATCTTATTCGGGACGACCGGGCCCCGGGCACAGGCACCCGCGCCCACGGCATCCGCGTCGAAGGAGGATCGGGCAACGTTTTGGGCACAAATTTGGTAAAAGATCGTTAAGAAGTTACGCCTTCGAGAATCATCCTTGCGTCTGCCCGCCAGATTGCGACCGCCTCTAAATAAATTACATGCACCCCATGAACCACCTCCGACTCCTCGCCGGTTTTGCCACCCTCGCCTCCACCGCCTGCCTCCACGCCGAGGACTGGCCCCAATGGCGCGGCCCCCACTTCAACGGGTTCAGCGCCGAAAAAAACCTGCCCTCCACCTTCACCCTGGAAAAAGACGTGGCATGGTCCATGGCCACCACCGGGCCTAGCGCCTCAACTCCGATCATTCTGGGCGATAAACTCTTCCTCTCCAGCGCGGATAAGGACAACCAGTCTCTGCACGCTCTCTGCCTCGATCGCGCCACCGGCAAAGTGCTCTGGCAAGAGAAAATCGCCGACGGCCTCAAGTTCGACGACCGCAGCAACTACTCGTCACCCTCCCCCGTCACGGACGGAAAACTGGTGGTGTTTTTCTACGGAAACGGCGAGATGGCAGGTTTTGACACCGCCGGCAAACGCCTCTGGAGCAAAAATATCGAAAAGGAGTACGGCGAATTCGCCTTTCAGTGGACGTTCTCTTCGAGTCCCCTGCTCTTTGAAGGCCGCCTCTATTTGCCCGTGCTCCAGCGCGATCAACCCGTGCACAATCGCGGCAAGCAAGGCGGGGAGTCTTATCTCCTGTGCATCGAGCCCTCAACCGGGAAAACCCTCTGGCGCCACGTCCGCCCCACGGAGGCACAGGCCGAATCTCGCGAAGCCTTCAGCACACCGGTGCCTTACGAAGTCGACGGCAAGTGGCAGGTGCTGCTCGCCGGCGGCGACATGCTCTCGGGCCACGACCCGGCCACAGGCACCGAAATCTGGCGTTGGGGCACCTGGAACCCCACACGCATCGGCCACTGGCGCCTCGTCCCCACACCAGTCGCCGGCGCGGGCCTCGTACTCGCCTGCGCGCCGAAGAAGGCCCCCGTCTACGCCGTCAAACCCGGCGCCGGCACCCTCGATGAAAAGTCCCTCGCCTGGGCAAGCACTGACCGCGGCGTCACTTCCGACGTCCCCTCGCCTGCCTTCGCCTACGGAGACTTTTTCGTCCTCTCCGACGTCTCCAAGGCACTCACGCGTGTCGCGCCGGATGGCTCCATCAAGTGGACGCTCGAAACTCCAGGGCGCATTAAGTACGAAGCGTCTCCCCTCGTCGCGGATGGAAAAGTCTATCTGGTGAACTTCAACGGAGAAGTCGTCGTCGTGAACGCAGAGGATGGGAAAATCTCCCACCAGACTTCTTTTGGAACCGCCGAAGACAAGCAGGTCCGCTCTATGATCGTCGCCTCCCAAGGGCAGCTCTTTTTGCGCACGGACACGCGCTTGTTCTGCATCGGCGCCAAAGCAAAAAAATAAGGAACGGAGCACACGGCATGGATGAATTGGCGGAGCAAATGCAGCGTGACCTCGAGGAAATCGGACGCACCTGCATGCCCTTTGGCAAACACGGCCCAGCCCACCACCCTCCCAACGGCGTTCCCATCTACGACTTGCCGGTGGAATATCTGGCCTGGTTCGCGGCCAAAGGCGGCTTCCCCAAAGGCCGCCTGGGCGTGCTTCTCCAAATGATCCACCAAATGAAGGTGGACGGATTGGACGTCGTCTTCGACACCCTGCGCAAACGCCGCGGCGGTCGCACCCAGCTCCGCCCGGAGCGCAAGCGCAACTTCGAATTCGGCGGGGGCAGTTGAGCTATGCCACGCCTTTGCTGCTTTGGATAGCGTGCGGTTGAGCGGTTGAGTTTCTCCATAAAAAAAGGCGCCC
Source organism: Chthoniobacteraceae bacterium (assembly GCA_947479475.1). Lineage (GTDB taxonomy): Bacteria > Verrucomicrobiota > Verrucomicrobiia > Chthoniobacterales > Chthoniobacteraceae > Chth-196. The sequence goes on along the minus strand of CANJZW010000036.1, from coordinate 23,357 downwards.
GGGAAGGCGCCTTTTTCTGATTGGGAGCGTGCCGTTTACTTAGGGCAAGGGCTTCACTTCAATCTTCCGGTATTCCACCTTGCTCTCGGGGTCATGCCCCTGAATCGCAAAGGTTCCGTGGGACAAAACCCGCCCTGGGCTGTTGGCAGGAGGGGCTGCAGGATCGGGCTCGGTGAAATCGGTGATCACCTTGCCGTCGACCTTGGTGACGATGTGTTTTCCTTCCACAATGACTTCCATGACGAACCACTTGTTGTCCTCGGCAGGCGCGGTGAAGTTGTCCTTGATGTTGTAAAGACCGGCGGTTTTTTTGGGGTCGCCATGGGTGTTGTTGACCTGGGTTTCAAAGCCCTTGGAAGGCCAGCCTGTTTCCTGAAACTCCGTATGAAAATAGACCCCAGAATTCGACACCGGATGGGTCTGCAATTCCACACGCAGGTGGAAGTTCTTGAAATCGTGTTTTTGAACCGGCCCGTTGTAAAAGAGATGCGAGCGTTCCCCTTTCACAATGAGGATCCCGTTTTCGACGGAAAAGGAGCCCGGTTTGTCGCTGATTTTCCAATCATCAAGGTCTTTGCCGTTGAAGAGGGGAATAAATCCGGACTCCTCTGCGCCCACGGCGGCGAAGGGAAGGAGGAGGGTGAGAAGAAGGGGAAGCAGTTTCATAGACGCAGTCTACTTCGAGCCTCAAACGCGTTCGCGTCAATCCGAATCCTGCCAAAGCGCGAAGCCCCGAACCGACGGGCTCACTCGGCCAACGCACTGCGCCAGGCATCCTGGTAAACGCCAATTTTCTCAAAAGGAATCCGCTCAAACCCCAAACCCCATGCGGGTGAATCCTTGGAGAGCCGCCTGGGATCGCCTTCCTCAAACAACGGATCCGCCACCAGCGAGTGGGCGTCCACGCCATTGGCACGCCAGCTTTCCCATTCCGATCGCATCTCAACCCGGTGCAGCGAAAGATTCCCGACCTCCAGCCAGCCGTCCTCGGAACGCCACTCAATCCTCGGAGAAAAACCTGCCATCTTTGGATGCCATCCCGTGCGACCTTCGGATGGGACCACGAAGACCCATTCCTTTTCTTCCCAATCCTGAGTGACCCGCACTTCGCTCTTGGGACTGGCCCAAAAATACACGCCGCTTAAGAAGGACTGCACACCCACTGTCGCCTTCGCGTCCTGGCTCCCGCGCACACGCGCGCTGAGGCGGTAAGCCGCTCCAAACTCCAAAGGCAGGCCACCGCCCGACACCACCGGATAAGGCTTCCCTCCACCGTACACCCGCAGCGCGAGCCCATCCTCGCGGGGTTCGCTCAAGCCGGCCTTGGCGCCCCCTGACGGCTTGTTGCTGAAGCGCCACCCCTCGGGCAAAGCGTCCTTTGCCCCCTTCCACGCGCCGAGAAGCTCGTCTCCGAGGTTCGGCCCGCCTCCAAGGAACCCCGTCCGAACCTTCCCGCCCGGCGCCCAGTATAAATTGTGGTCAAACTCGTTGTGCGTAAAAGGGACCTGTTTGATGTCGATAACCGGCACCTCAGGATCCGTCGAAACCAGAATATTTTTCGTGAGCCGGTTGCCTCGCATGGTCAAACCGTTGGGCAAGGGAACATCCCGGGGATGGATCTCCATGCCGCGCATTTTCTTCCATTCGGGATTCGAGGCGACTTTTTCATACCCTTCGATCATCGCGGGCAAACTGCGGGTGTAGCGGTCCAGCACCGACCAACCGTGGACGTCCACCTGCCACTGGCGGTTACCCACCCAGATATTGTTTTCGATGACGCAATCCCTGGCCGCATGCATGTGCACCCCACCGCGGCCGCAACGTTCCACCAGATTTCCAATGACATCCACGCCGCCGGAATTGTCGTCAAGATAGATCCCCCAGGAGAAATGGGGCGTGATGAACTTCCCGTCATGCAGGTCCATCCCCCAGATGTCGTGAATCCAGTTGTGGCGAATCACCGAACCGCGCGGCGTAATCCAATCGCGCCCCCCGGAATAAATCGCCCCCGTGTCCTCGGTTTCCAGAGAGAGATCGTGCAGGTGATTGCCCTCGATCAGATTCAAGTTCCCGCCGTGCATCACCCCGAAGCGCGGCCCATTGTGGATCCAGTTCCGCACCACGCTGCTGCCCACACCGGAAACCGAGACTCCCACGCCCTGTTTGAAGTACACGCCGAAGTCATGCAGATGGTTGTTTTCCACGACATGTTCGCAGCGCTCAAGCGTCTCGCGAACACCTCCCGACACAGAAACCGCGTTGCGGCCAGCGCCCACCACCGTATTGCTACGGACTTCCACATTTTTTCCGCCCGAAACGGACACACCCGTTCCCGCCCAATACCCCACCGAACGCAGCATGTGGCCAGCAAACCGGCAGCCATCAGAATTTTCAAACACGACTGCGGATCCATTGGTTCCGTCCCAGTCCATATTTTCAATGGATAGGTGCCTGCCATTTTTAACCTTTAAAAGCCCAGCCGCCACGACGAGCTCCACATCGGACGCACGCGTGTGGTCTGGCGGCAGAAAAAAGAGAGTCCGCGTGCGGGGATCCAGATGCCATTCGCCCGGCGCATCCATCTCCTCCAGAGGCCCCTGCACAAAATAGCGATTGCCCGAGCGAATAGGGTAGCTGCAATCTTTTGCAAGGGTTAACACGCCGGTGTCTGCATCTTTGGCGCTTACCGCAACAAGGTCGTTCCACCAATTGAAGCGCGCGAAAACAAACACCTCCGCGTCCTCGGGATGAGCCCAGGAACGCTGATCCGCGGGCCTGACTTGCAGCGTGTGTTTGTCCTCTCCCGGAATATCTGCGTACATCGGCCAATCTTTGCCGCCGGCAAAGGCCCACCCCTTGGTGATGGGATCGGATTCGTCGGCGTTGGGATAACGCGCAATAGGCAGACGCTTACCCCTGAGAAGCAACTGCTTGCATAACGCTAAATCCTGTTTTTCGGGGAGTTTGATTTTGAGGGCCGAGGGCCTTCCCTCCAGCCCGGCGGGTTCCCAATCCACCAAGGGCAAAGTCCCAGTCACTCTCGGCCTCTCCTTCTCGTATCCGCGCCACACCACGGGAGCACTGGCGGTGCCCGAATCTTTTTCCCCCAACTCAAGCGCGGCTTTCAAGCGATACGTTCCCGCGCGTACATTGACTACATTGGGTTTCGCCGCATCCGTAGCCAGTTGGATGCGAACTGCGTCCCGCGCGCGATTGAGGGAGGCGAAGGGACCATCGGTCCCAGCAGTGTTTGGCTCGGCGAGAAGGCCGCTCCAAGCGTCATTGCCAACCGGGGCGACGTACCAATCCACAGCGAAGACGGGCGTGGCCGCAGAAAAAAAACACAGGGCCAGAAGGTGCCTCAGCGGCGCATCATTGGAGAACATCCCACAGTATTTTAAAGAGATCAGGGAAAGGCAACCCTTCAGCGACAACCCCCAAGACTCGTCATCTGATTCGCAATGTGAAATCGAGATCAGCCGAATCCCCCTCAAAAGGTAGCAACCTGAACTCACCGTTAATCCTTTAATGCCGGCCTTCCCGACGTTAGGATTCAAGCGTTCATGGCTGGGGTTGCGCATGGTTTTCACTCCTCCCTTTGCCCACGGAAAAGCAGGTGACCTCTCCCCGCTCATTTTGCCAACGCCCACTCCCTTCCACCCCTCGTGAATCCCAATTCCTCCTCTGTTAGTGAGTTTTTCGAGCAGCTCGGCCATGGGGGCGGGCTGCGCCTCTTTGACGCCTTCTCAGACACACGCTTCTTCATCAAGGACACCTGCGGCGTCTACAAACACGCCAGCCGCGTCATGCACCTTGCCCACGGCATTGCCGACCCAAGCGGTGTTGTCGGTCGCACCGATTACGACTTCATCCCCGCCTACCTCGCCGACCAATACACCCGCGATGATCGCCAAGTTCTCGCAGGCACCGAAATTTGGGGCCGGGTCGAAATGGTCATCCGCCACCCCGCCTGCCCCGACTGGTACGTGACCTCGAAGACCCCGCTACGCGACAAGAGCGGCCGGATCATCGGACTCGCCGGTGTCTCGCGGGATCTGCAGCAAGCGGCGAAGATTGCCACCCCTTTTGTCCAACTGACCCCGGCGCTCGACCACATCCGCGATCACTTTGCCTCGTCTATGGAAGTGGACACGCTTGCCCAAATTTCCGGCATGTCTGAACGCAGTTTTCAGCGCCATTTCAAAAAAGCCTTTCACCTCACCCCTACCGCCTACATCCGGCAATTCCGCATTGGCAAGGCCTGCCAGCTTCTCCTCGAAGCGGACGCAACCATCACGACGATCGCCCTCGAGACTGGCTTTAGCGATCACAGCCACCTCGTGCGCGAATTTACCCGCTCGATGAAGACCACGCCCGGTGCCTATCGCGAGCGATACAGAGGGACTTAATCCTTCCCCTCTTGAGAACGGCAGCGGACCGCTCCCTCCCTTTTTAGGGGCGCTTTGACGCCCGCATTTCCTGCAATGAAGCGAGCAGAAGCAAACCCACGGCCACGCAGATGCAGCTGTCGGCGACATTAAACGCAGGCCACGGATTGAAGGGCGGAAACCCAAAGTCAAACAACAGAAAATCCACCACATAGCCGTGGAGAAGACGGTCGGTGAAGTTACCCAAAATCCCAGACAGCAGCAAAAGCACAGCGGCAAAATTGAGCTTGCCGGGGAAAACATTGCGCTTAAGAGCCCACAAAAGGCCCGCGAAGGCCGCGAGAGAAAGTCCAATAAAGAACCGGTTGCTGTCCTGCATCACCCCAAACGCCGCGCCCGTATTGCTGAAGTGCACCCAGTGGAACACCCCCGCAATCACCGGGATGTGATCCCCCAACTCGACGTGCTGCGGGAGGGTCGGCCAGCCCGGTCGCTGCAAATCCAGCCCCGCCGTCCAAAGCTTCGTGGCTTGGTCCAGCAAATAGAGAAAAAGCACCGACGCTGCGGCCGCAAACCAAGCGCCGCTGCAGCACTTCGGCGGCGCTGAAAGAGAAACTGGCGCCTCCACAGCGCCTGAGGGACTTTCTGGTGAACGGGATTCACTCATACGCCTGCCATGACAGTCTGACACGGTTCGCACAGCTCCGGAAACACCATCGAACGGCCCACCGCCGGTTTGTGCCGCCAACAACGGGAACACTTGGCATTGGGGTTGCGGCGCACCTGGGCGTGCGTCGTTGGTCCCTGTCGAATCTCGAGGTGACTTAAAATAAGAACCTCCTCGAGTTCCTCGCCCATGCCCACCGTACCCGCGAAAACGGCATCGTCACTGATCTCCAACTCGACCTCCGCCTCCTGGGCGTTGCCAATGAGCTTCTGCTGACGAGCCGGCTCAAGCGCTTGCGCGATCACCGCGCGCAAACCCAGCCACTGTTCAAAACGTTTCTCCGCCGCCTCATCGCGCAGGGCAGGCTCGGGTTCAGGGAACAGAGTCAGATGCACCGACCCCTTACAGCCCGCGTGCTCCCACGCCTCGTCCGCAGTATACACGAGAATCGGCGCCAACAGACGGCACACCGCGTCGAAGGCCAGCGCCATGACCGCCTGAGTCGCTCGCCGTTTGGGAGAATTCGCGGGATCGCAGTAAAGCCGGTTCTTGGTCATGTCGACGTAAAGAGCGGACAAGTCGACCGTGCAAAACTGGTTCAACGTCTGGAATACCTTTCGGAAATCATACGCCGTATAGGCCTCGCGACATTGCGCAATGACCGTCTGCAGGCGACTCAGCAACCAGCGATCCACCGTGGTTGCCCCCTCAAGAGAGGCGCCTTCGGCAGGCATATCGTGCAGGTTTGCGAGCAGGATCCGCAGGACGTTGCGGAACTGGCGGTAGGCGTCGGTGAGCAGGGAAAAGGACTCCTCTGAAAACGGCACCTCATGCGTAAATTCGACACTAGAAGCCCACAAACGCACCACATCCGCGCCGTATTTGTCCACGAAATGAGCGGCGTCCATCGGCTTGACGTAGGTGCCTTGCGCGGATTTGGACACCTTTTTGCGCGTGTCCTTGTCCACGACAAACCCATGCGTGACCACGGTGCGATACGGGGCCTCGCCCGTGAGCGCCACGGAGGTCAACAGCGAGGACTGAAACCAGCCACGGTGCTGGTCGGTCGCCTCAATATAAACGTCGGCGGGAAAGCGGAGTTCCGGGTGGCGGCGCAACACGGCCTGGTGGGAGACCCCGGAGTCGATCCACACGTCCAGCGTATCCATCCGGCGCATCGTGCCCTCGGGCAGGCCCAACTCGGAGCACCACCAGGCATCGTCCTGCTCAAACCAAACGTTGGTGCCGCGCGTTTCGACGATGTCCGCGAGTTTCAAAGCGGTGCCGGCGTCCAAAAGCGGCGCGCCTTCCGGGGTGTAAAAAACCGGCACGGGAACGCCCCAGGTGCGCTGGCGGGAGATGCACCAGTCCGCCCGGGCCTCCACGGTACCGCCCATGCGGTTCTTGCCCCACTGCGGCAACCACTCCACCCCGTTGATGGCCTCCATGGCGCCCGCCCGGATCGCTTCGACCCGGATGAAAAGCTGCTCTACCGCGCGGAAAACAATAGGCGTTTTTGAGCGCCAACAGTGTGGATAGCTGTGCTTGTAAACGTGTTCCCCCACCAAAAAACCCAGTTCAGCCAGGTGCGCGACCACCAGCTTGTTGGCTTCAAAAACATTGACCCCCTCCCAAGCCGGCACGCCGGCATCGGCAGTGAGGCGGCCGTGGTCGTCCACGGGGGAAAGCACCGGCAAGCCGTGCTGCATCCCCGCATTGTAATCGTCCGCCCCGTGCCCGGGGGCCACATGCACCTGGCCCGTACCGGATTCTGTGGTCACAAACTCCGCCGTAATCAGCAAGGAGGTTCGGGGAAGAAAAGGGTGTTGCGCTTCAGAACCGGCCAGTTCGCCCCCCGTGGTGACGCTTAAAATTCCAGCGGGCAGCGGCAGGTCGCCCACTCCTGAAGGCAGCTCCTCCGGAGACACAGCGGCAGGATCCTCCACGGCCACAGCCCCGGTGGCGGCCACAAAGGCTTCCAGCAATTTTTCCGCAACCACCAGCGTGCGGGTACGTCCGCCTACTTCAAAACGACCGACAAAATAGCGCTCCCTCGGGTGTAGCGCGATGGCCACATTGGCGGGCAGAGTCCACGGGGTGGTCGTCCAGATCACCATGGAGGCGCGCCCCGCGAGCGGGCCGCTCACTAGGGGAAATTCGACGTATATCGCCGGATCTTCGCGGTCGGCGTACTCCACTTCAGCCTCTGCCAGCGCGGTCTGGGCTCCAGTGCTCCAGTAGACCGGCTTTTTACTCTGATAAACGAGGCCCTTTTCCAAAAGGCCGGCGAAGGCGCGCAGGACGTCCGCCTCGTAGGCGGCGTCCATCGTCAAATACGGCTTGTCCCACGACCCCAACACTCCCAAACGGCGAAACTGGCCCCTCTGAATGTCCACGTACTTCAGAGCGTACTCCGCCGAGCGGCGCCGGATTTCTGCCGGGGCGAGGCCCTGCGCCTGCTTGACGACTTTAAATTCAATCGGCAATCCGTGGCAGTCCCAGCCGGGGACAAACGGAGCGCGAAAGCCAGCCATGCTGCGGGACTTCACAATCAGATCCTTGAGAATCTTGTTTAATGCGGTGCCCATGTGGACGTCGCCATTGGCAAAGGGCGGGCCGTCGTGGAGCACGAAGGAAGGTAAACCCTTGCGGGCTTCCAAAATCTGTTCGTACAAACCCTCTTCCTCCCAACGTTTAAGGCGTTCGGGCTCCCGTTTGACCAAATCCGCTTTCATCGGAAATTCGGTTTTGGGCAGCAGCAGGGTGTCTTTGTAATTCTGGCTCATGACAGGAAAGGGCGGTTAGCGGAGGGGGGAAAAGCGTAGACCGCAACGGGACAACGGTCAACAGAGGCCGTGCGAGCGGGCAAGGAACCAGGCCAGCGCCAAAATCCCAGCAGCTCCCAACCCACAAGCGCCTTGCAAACAGAGGTTATTGGGGGCTGGCTTGGTCAGCGCCACCCCCGCGCCCAGCGGCAGGCCGGCGACAAAACCCCAGAGATGCGCCAGGACATCCACGTTGGCCTTGCCCTCCCCCGCTCCAAGGAAGGCGAGCAGCGCAACACCCGCCCCCAAGGGCAGCACCCAGAGCCACCAAGTGCGCCCCGACCGGCGCTGCAAAAGCCGCCCCAACGCGTCCCCCACCAGCAAACCCAGCGCCCCAAACACCGCCGTGGAAGCCCCAAGACTACGGTGCTCCTGAGGATAATACGCCCAGGCCGTCAGCGCATTGCCCAGCGCTCCCGAGACCAAAATCATCAGCCACGCCAGACCCTGCCCAAAAGAAGCCAGTAGCAACGCTCCAAAAAGCAGCCCCGCCCAGAGATTCGCCACCACGTGCGGAACATCCCCATGCAGCGTCAACGCGGTCACCGTGCGCCACCACTCCCCTCGCCCCACAGCCAACTCGGAGGAAAGAATCCCCGCGTTCCGCCACGCCTCCCCTCCCTCCGCCTGTAAGGCAGCAAACCCTACGATCACAAGCGCCACCAGCGGCACCGACCAATATGCCACCCGCTCCGGCGGCGCCTCCTCCACCGGGCGTTTAGCCGCAGCCTCCAGCTCCTCCTCGTAGGCCTCCAACTCGGTAAATGCGCGTGGAATATCCTCCGGAGCCAGCCACAAAACCCACTCCTCCCCGTCTCTAGCGATCGCATGAATTAGGCCGCTAGCGGACAAAACAAGACCCCTCTCCCGTGCGTCCGCAAGCTTTGCAAAACGACGGAGCGCAACCCCAAACGGGGCGGTATTTTCAGGAAACTCTCCCACAACGACGACACGCTACACACTCGCCCCCCACCAAAGAAGCGCGGGATTCCATCTCGGCGGCGTCTTTTGAGCACTTCAGCCCGATTCCCATAGAAAAGAGGCCGCCGCGCGTCTTATGAACAAGGTCATCGACAGCATTCAAAAAACGGGAACAGTCACGGGCAAAAGCGGTAGAATCCACAAGCTGCATTCCCCGATCAACCGTCAGGAGGGCCTGTTTGTCTACAACCTCATCCGGGCGGATGCTTCGGTGAAAAAAACCCTCGAAATCGGCTGCGCCTACGGCCTGCCCTCCCTCCACATCTGCGCCGCCACAAACGGCCGGGAGGACGCCTGGCACACCATCATCGATCCCCTCCAAAACACGCTTTGGGACGGAGTTGGCATCCAAAATCTGGATGCCGCCGAGTTTGACGCCTTTGAACTGATTGAAACCAAATCAGAATTCGCCCTGCCCCTCCTGCTACAGGAGGAAAAGGGCCAGTTCGACTTTGTATTCGTCGAAGGCTCTCAAACCTTTGACCACGCCCTTTTGGACTGTTTCTACGCTACCCGCCTGCTCCGACTCGGCGGCTATCTCGTCCTGGACTCCCTCTCTCGAACCCCGGCCCGGTGTGCCGTTGATTTCCTCAACACCTTACCCTGCTATGAGGAGTACGCCTCCGTGAGTGAAACCCTTCCAAACCCATGGCTCCGCCGCCTCCTCAGCCTTGTGCGCAAACCGGTCAGCCGCCTTTTTACGGAAGAGGATCTCAAGACCATCCTTCAAGAGCCATTCCTGAAGACCAGAAATACTCGAATGGTCGCTTTCAAAAAAATCGCAGAAGACAACCGTGACAGGGACAGGTAGGTCCCCGAATCGGACTCGCACCCCCTGCTGTCACCGTTCTCCAATTGCATCCTCCAGTCCCGATTCCGGGTTAGCCGAGCCGAGTTTCTCAAGGCGGCAGCGACCTCGGCAACTTTCGCGCGTTGCCCCCCACAACGCAGGGTCTCACTTGGACACTAGGGGTTCCGCGATGGATAAAGAGCTCTCACTGCCCTTGAAAAATCGGCTCCTGGATCTCCCTCCGCCCACTTGCCCGTGTGCTGGACCAGAAATACCCGGACAATTCCGTACTCCACCATCATCGAAGTCTGGAACGCTCCTCCGTGCCCAAAGACTCCCGCGCCTTCAACCTTAAGACAGAATCCATACTTTTCGGCCACGGCTTCCCCCGTCTGCTTGATGGTCATTTGGTTCACTGCCTCTTTGGAAAGGTAAGTTTTACCCTCCAACACCCCGCCATTGGCTAGCATCAGACAAAAACGCGCCACATCGGTAGCCGTAGAAAACAATCCGCCCCCTGGCGCTGGGTAACGGCCCGGAGCGTCGAGCGGATAGGTCAGATAGGGAATCTGGACTTCCTCCAACTGTTTGGTTTCGGGATTGGTTTTGTAACTCTTGGCGAGTCGCTTGAGTTGGAGCGGCGTGGGCGTAAACGTGGTGTCTTTCATCCCCAGCGGCCCGAATAACCTTTCCTGTAAAAATTGTTCGTAAGGGATGCCGGCCACCACCTCGATGATTCGTCCTGCCGTGTCCGTCCCCTCGTTGGAATAGAGGTACTCCGTCCCCGGTTGGTGAACCAGCGGTTCAAGCAGGTTGTGCTCGATAGAAACGGCCAACGGGACCGAGTCTATCTTTTGACGGTCCTTGCTATTTAAAAACCGCAGCCCGCCGGTGTGGCTCAAAATTTCCCGAACAAGGACAGGGTGGACCGGTGGCGTAAGCGAACCGCCCGAATCGGCAACTTTCAAAGTGGCAAACTCAGGAATGAACTTTTGAACGGGGTCGTCCAATTTCACCCGTCCCTCATCCACAAGAATCATGAAGGCTGCAGCCGTGACGGCCTTGGACATGGATGCGATCCAAAATAAGTCATCACCTTGCATCGATTTCCGAGTCGAAAGGTCCGAAAAACCAACAGCCTCCAACGCAAGAACCTTGTCCGCTTGTGCGACCAAAACAACGGCTCCCGAGAGCACCCCCTTTTCCACCGCAGGCTCGAGTTTTGAAACCAGATCCGACCCTGCTGGGGCGCGACACGGAATCGCATAAAGACACAAAGCGATAGCGAAGGCTGACCCGACTCGGCCAAACAGCCGGTTTGTACCGCGGACAGGTGAAATTTTCATCGGGGGGGAGAAACTCCATTCAGATTAGAGGCCAGCCACACCCGGTCAAGACTGCGCCGGAGGAAGAGGCGCCTCCCCAATAACCCGGTCCCAAAACGCCTCACGCACACAGGAGCCAGAGCCGTTGAATCAACCATCCCAGCAAGGCGGTGACGGGAAGCGTCAATACCCAGGCCCAGAGAATCCGGCGGATGACACTCAAATCGAGGGCGGAGAAACTTTTGGCGCACCCAACCCCCATGATACTCGTGGTAATCGCGTGGGTGGTGGATACCGGCATTCCGTAGTGGGCCGCCACACTCAGGACGGCTGCGCCAGTAGTCTCCGCGGCAAAACCGTGCACCGGCAGAAGTCTGACCATTTTATGGCCCATCGTTTTGATGATCCGCCATCCTCCGGCCGCGGTGCCCGCCGCCATCACAACGGCGCAGACAACCTTGATCCAAACTGGGATGGCTGCCGCGGCGCTGTCCACCCGCAGGAAACTCAGAAAGGCCGGCGTGTTGTCCAGCGTGCCGGCTTTGGTGGCGGCCGCGAGGGCTAGCGCAATGATCCCCATCGTCTTTTGAGCATCGTTGCTCCCGTGGCTCCAGCCCATAAAAGCGGCGCTCAGCAGCTGTCCCTTCCCAAAAAACGAGGCCACAAACGCAGGACGCGCCCGCGCGAGCAGCAAATACAGAAGCGTCATGATCAGGAACCCCACAACCAGCCCGACCACAGGCGAGAGAAGCATCGGGAAAATCACCTTGTAAAGAATCCCCGAGTTTTTCCACCACGGCCCGCCTTCGACCACCTTCGACCAGATGATGGCGCTCCAGTCACCGTGGGCGGAGGCAAGCGTCGCCCCGCATAGGCCCCCCACAAGAGCGTGAGAGGAGCTGGACGGAAGGCCGAACCACCAAGTGAGCAGGTTCCAGAGAATCGCCCCTAGCAGAGCGCAGATAATCGTCTCGGGCCCCATAAACTTGGCGTCCACCAGCCCGGAGGTGATGGTTTTGGCGACGGCCGTCCCCACAAGAGCGCCGGCCAGGTTGGTGAACGTCGCCAGAAAAATGGCCTGCCGTGGATGCAGGACCTTGGTGGAAACCACCGTGGCAATCGAGTTTGCGGTATCGTGGAAGCCGTTAATGTATTCAAACACCAACGCCACAATCAAAACCGTCAGAAGCAGGCCCATAAAAAAGGGTGGAGACGCAGCCGCTAGGAGTTTTTAAGGACGATCTCAAACAGCGCCGAACCCGTGTCGCGACACCGGTCGATGCCCTTTTCCAGCAGTTCGTAGATGTCTTTGAAGAAGACAACCGACCGGGCATCGGCCTCGCTATGGTAGAGCGTGTAGAGAAGTTGGTTCATCACCTTGTCCGCATCCCCCTCGATGGCCTGAATCCGCTCGTAACTTTCGCGAATCAATTCCGCATGCAACTGGGACCGTAAAGAAGCCACCATTTTGACAATCAACTGGGTGGCCTGCTCCAGCAGCTGCACCTGCTGGGTGAGCGTCTCGGTGTGAGTGCCTGGCGGACAGATCATCAGCCGTTCCGCTGTTTTTTCGATGTTCTTAGTGATTTTGTACAGCGCCCGTGAAACCGCCTCGATGTCCTCGCGCTCCAGAGGGGTGACAAACGTTTTGCAAACCGCCTCGGTCACCTCCAGCGAAAACTGCTTGTTTTGACGCCGCACCTGCCCGATCTCCGCCAGCAAAGCATTGGCTGCCGGCAGCTCAATCTGCGCGCTGAGTTTGTGCAAAATTCCGGCGGCCTGAGCCACACACGCGGCGCTTTGGTCCAGGAGGCTGTAAAAACGGTCATCTTTACCGAGAAGTTTTTGGAAAAGGGACATACAAACCTCCTCATAGGGGAGTCGACGGGAGAGGTAACGACAAATTTTCTCCTCTTTGCATTAGAAATTTATTCATAGACTGGTTTGCGTACGTATTAAATTTGGCTCAAAAATAAGTGCCGTGGCCTTTTGCGGCGCCGTTATTCAGCTCAATCAAAATCGGCTTGCCACCCCATCGCTGCAATTAAAGAGACTCCCCTCGTTATAGCCTTCAATTATGATGTCCCTGAGTATTGCAATGATCGTTAAGAACGAGGAGAAAAACCTCCCTCGGTGCCTCTCTTCCGTTCAGGGGCTGGCGGAGGAAATCATCGTCGTCGATACGGGTTCCACCGACCGCACCGTCGCAATCGCCAGAGAATTTGGGGCGAAAGTGTTTCATTTTGACTGGGTGGACGACTTCGCGGCGGCCCGCAACGCCAGCATCGCGCATTGCCGCGGAGACTGGGTTCTCGCCCTCGATGCGGACGAAGCCATCGACCCCACGGACCACGGGGTCATCCGGTCCGCTCTCACTGAAGATGGGAACCAGGCATTCCGCATCTGCATGCGCAACTATCTACGCAGCTCAGGTCACACGATTCTGGACGTTTTACCCGTCCGGAATACCTCGGCATATTCAATCGGAAGCGAATTCACCCACTATGTGGATTACGTGATCAACGCGCGCATTTTTCGCCGATTTCCTGACGTCTCATTTTCGGGCCGTGTACACGAAGTGGTCGACCCTTATTTTGAGTCGCGCGGTTTGGCCGTCGGAGTCACCCCCGCGATCCTGCACCACTTTGGAAAGCTGGATGAGCAAAGGCAAACCTACAAGAAAGACTTCTATCTAAGCCTTTGCGAAAAGGATGCGGTAGAAAATCTGAATGATTTTCGAACGCTTTTTAATTTAATGATGCAGTACAGAGCCGCAGGAAAATGGGAATCCTGCTTAAAGGCGGCTGAGGCGTTTACGCGGGTTCAAAAAAACGTTCCCGCAACGGTCTTCCTGACTGCCGCCACCTGCCACCGGAACCGCGGAGATCTCGACGACGCTTTGCACTGGATTGAAAAAGCTCTTCTCCTAGAACCGGCGCACGCGGGGGCGCTTGCGGACAAGGGGGCCTGCTTGATCCTGCAGGACAAGCTGAGTGAGGCTTGCGTCTTTTTGCAGAGGTCGATCGAAATCCAACCAGGCTACATAGTGCCGCACCTCCTCCTGTCAGACGTGAAGCTTAGGCTGGGATTTCCAGAGGCGGCGCGGGGCACCCTGCTGCGGGCCATTCAAGCCAATCCCACGGAGGAAGGTTTATACACAAAACTCATCCAGCTAAGTTCCTCCAGAGGGCACCTTCAAAGCGCTGGTGAGGATGCCGCCCTGGCTCTTGCCGCGCTTCCAAATGGAGGGAGCGGCTTGTGGCACCGGTTTATGGCCGTCAGCCAATTAGAAGCGGGGGCGCGCGAACCAGCCCTGCGTACTGTCGAACTGGGTCTCCGAGCGTTTCCCTCCGATGCAGGTCTTGAAAGGCTGAGAGCCATGTGTCTGCCTGCACTGTAAGACACTCGCCCCGTCGTCAGTCAGGTCCTGGCGTATTCACTCCCCTTGCTTTAAACGCCCAAACACCACACGCTGCCCCCTCTTTTCCCCCTGCACCGACACCTCCCCTCCCATGAGCACCCCCTCACTGCAGCGCATTGCGCTTTCCTCCCTTCTGCTGGCCGGCCCCGTTTTAGCCGCACCGCCAGAGCCCTCCTTCCGCGTCCAAATCATCGATGCCGACATCCAGATCGGTTACGGCATCGCCATTGCCGACATCAACGGCGATGGAAAACCCGACATCCTCCTCGCCGACCAGCACACGGTTCAGTGGTACGAAAACCCGACCTGGAAAAAGCATATCATGGTCGAAAACATCACGGAACGGGACAACGTGTGTATTGCCGCCCAAGACATTGACGGAGACGGCAAGGCGGAGGTCGCCATCGGAGCCCAGTGGAACCCAGGGGAAACTCTGGACGCAGAAAAAAGCGGCGGCGTGTTTTACCTGCTCCCTCCCGCGGACCGCACGCAGCGCTGGGAAGCGGTCAAACTGCACCACGAACCCACTGTTCACCGGATGCACTGGGTCCTAGCGCCCTCGGGCAAGTGGGAACTGATCGTCAAACCCCTCCACGGGCGGGGCAACCGCAACAATGCCGGGGACGGCAGCAAAGTATTCGCCTATGGCATGCCGCCAAATCCACGCGACCCTTGGACACTTTCCCTGGTAAGCGACTTCACCCACGCAAGCCACAATTTCCATCCCATCAACTGGGACAACGACCCCGAACACGAACTGCTCACCGCCGCCAAAGAGGGCGTTTTCTGGTTTGGTCGCAGCACAGGAGCTTGGAAAAAAAAGCAGATCACAGACACTTGGGCCGGCGAGGTTCGCGATGGCAAACTCCCAGGCGGCGCCCGTTTTTTGGCAACCATTGAACCGATGCACGGCAACACCGTGGCGGTTTACACTGCACCGGATTCCGGAAAAGGAATTTGGAAACGGCAAGTTCTCGATGACTCCCTCAAAGACGGGCACGCAGTGGTTGCGGCTGATTTCCTAGGGGCCGGCAGTGATCAAGTCGTCGCCGGTTGGCGGGGGATGAATCCCAAGGGGGTGCCCGGAGTGCGTCTTTTCACACCACTCGACGGCGCGGGTAAAGAATGGCGCACTTCAGAAATTTCCGGAGAAGCTGTCGCGATCGAGGACATCAAAAGCGCTGATTTAAACGGCGACGGAAAGCCTGACCTAGTCCTGGCAGGCCGACAGACCAAAAACCTGCAGATTCTCTGGAATCAAACCCCAGCGCACTAACCGCTTGACCCCCCTTCGACAGAGCCCGGGGATGGACACGTTCTCAGGGTGGGTGCACACAAAACCACGCCAGCAGCGGTCGATCCGAATCTCGTTTATGCGGCCTATTGCGAAGCACACTTGAAAGTAATTTACGCCGAAACCATAGCCTTAAGTCAGCGCGAGAGCCCTGAAACTTGGACGGTTGCACAGTCAATCCACACGTTAATTCAACGCTGAATATGGCAGCGTTTCCGCTTGTTTGCGCTATTCTCTAAACCAAACATCCCTCCACCCCTGCCATCAGCATTCACCCCCCTTTATGAGATCTTCATTCTACCTGCTGCCCCTGCTTTTTCTCACACCGCTCGCTTATGCCCAGAAGGTGACACTCACCCCAAGCGATGCGGGTTTACGCGTTGAAATCGACGGCAAAGTTTTCACTGAATACGTTACTAAAGACACACCTCGCCCCTACCTCTACCCACTCGTGGGGGCGGCAGGAGAAAGTGTGGTGCGCGATTTTCCGATGAAAAAGGGCGTCGCCGGGGAAGAAATGTTTGTCGATCACCCTCATCACCGGTCCCTCTGGTTTGGGCATGCCAGGATCAACGAGATCAACTTCTGGGCGGAGACCCAAGTCTTCGGAAAGCAGGTCCACACGAGTTTCAGAGGAGTGGAGTTTTCTGGCAATCACGGCTCCTTCTCCGCCGCAACCAAGTGGGTGTCGCCTGAAGGAGACACCGTCCTCACCGACGAACGCCGGATCGTGATCACAGCCCTGCCGGAGGGAGAAAAAACGTTGGACTTTAATATCACCCTCATGGCCACCCAGGGCGACGTCCTCATCGGTGACACCAAGGAAGGAACCATGGCCCTACGCTTGTGCCCCTCCCTCAGCATGAACAGTTCAAAAAGCGGAGTCAGTACAGGCGCCTCCACAGGACGCGCCTTCAACAGTCGCGGAGACAAGGACAAGGACATCTGGGGCAAACGCGGCAACTGGGTTTGTTATTACGGCCCCGACCCAAAGGGGAATCCTGTGGGTGTGGTGATTTTCAGCCATCCAGACAACCTCCATTCCCCCACCACTTGGCACGCCCGCGATTACGGACTTTTTGCCGTGAATCCATTCGGGGTGCATGATTTCGAGCCCGATAAACCCGCTGGCGCTGGCGACCACACAATCAAAAAGGGCGAATCACTCACTTTGCGTTACCGTTATTATCTAGCCAAAGGGCAGCCAAAAGCAGAGTCCCTTGATTCAAGATTTCAGGACTACGCCCAAGGAAAATAAGTCACCGACCGGCAATTCCCTACGTTAGGCCTTCCCGGTACCAGGAAGCACTCCCGAGGGGCGGCGGTTAAAAATGCACGGCGAGGAGTCAAGACCGCACCAAGCATCGGAAAACTTTGGTCCTGAGGGGGCCACCGAAGACATGCATCTGAATGTGTAAACCGAACAAGAATACGCACGGACACAATTTAAGCGTAAGTAACCAACGCTTAAACTAACCTGAAAAACCACTCCTACAAGAGCACCTCGTTGATGAGGTTTCCTTCGACGCTCGTCAACCGGCGTTGCACGCCGTTGTGTTCAAAGGTGAGCTTTTCGTGATTCAGCCCCAGCAAATGGAGAATCGTCGCGTTGAAGTCGTAAAGCGGGTGGACGTCTTTAATCGCCTTTCTACCAAACTCGTCAGTTTCCCCATGCGAAACCCCGCCCTTCACGCCCGCGCCGGTCAACCAGCAGGTGAAGCCGTCAGGATTGTGATCTCGGCCCTTGGCGCCCTTCTGAAAAAAGGGCATACGCCCAAACTCGGTGCACCACACCACCAACGTATTCTCCAGAAGCCCGCGTTCTTTGAGGTCCCGGATCAAAGCGGCCGCCGGTTGGTCGAGGATGTTCGCGTGGACATCGTATTGTTCCTTCAGCGCGTTGTGGCCGTCCCAGTTGAGTTTTCCTCCGCTTGCATACGCCCCGTTAAACAACTGCACAAAACGCACTCCTTTCTCCACCAAACGTCGTGCGAGAATGCAGTTCTTTGCAAATCCCGCCTTGTCCTTGTTCAATGGATCATCAGCACCGTAGGCCTTCAGGATGTGCGCAGGTTCAGTGCTGAGATCACTGATCTCAGGCACACTTAGTTGCATTCGCGCCGCCAACTCATAGCTCGCAATCCGCGCCGCAAGCTTTCCGTTTCCGGGATTCTGCTCCAGATGCCGCGCGTTCATGCGTTGCAATAAATCCTTGGCCGCAGCGTCCGCACCCGGCGAAATACCCGTGGCAGACAAATGCCGGATGGGATTAAGCGAACTCAGGGTCGTTCCCTGAAACGCCGCAGGCAAGAAACCCGGCCCCCAGTTGTTAGCCCCATTTTGAGGCACTCCGCGTGGATCAGAGATCGAAACATAAGCCGGCAAATTCTGATTCTCGCTCCCCAAAGCGTAAGTCGCCCATGAGCCAAGACTCGGAAATCCGTCGAGGTTGAACCCTGTTGAAAGAAAGTTCTCCGCCGGTCCGTGTGTGTTGCTTTTGCTGGTCAGCGAGTGAATAAACGCAAAATCATCCGTGAGCTCGGCAAGATGCGGAATGAGGTCCGATACCCACTTCCCTGTTTTACCGCGTTGCCGGAATTCATATTGCGGGCGCGCAAGATTTCCAGCCGGCCCTTGAAATGTCACAGAAGGCCCCCCGGGCAGCGGTTGGTCATCCCACTGAATAAGGGCGGGCTTGTAGTCCCACGTTTCCAGTTGGCTGACCGCCCCTGCACAAAAAATCACGATCACATTCTTTGCCTTGCCCGAAAAATGCGCCGGCCTTGGCGCATAGGGATGCGCGGGATCAATGATCGACCCGGCATTTCCCGCAAGCAACCCGTCCGACCCCAGGAGATTCGTAAGCGCAATCGACCCAAGCGCCGTTGCGGAGTTTGATAAAAATTGACGCCGATCCAAAAGGACACGCCCCGGCGCGGATAAATGTTCTGGGTTGGAAGAATTCATTGCAGTCTGCGTTAGGGGATAAATAAAAATTCGTTGCTGTTTAGGATCGCCCGACACAACGCAGCGGCTCCATGGGAACCGACCACGGCTAGGGCGTCGGAAAGCTCACCCGGACCAGGCTGGCGACCAAGCACCAGGAGATAGGCTCGCTGAATCTGCTTGGCCACATCCTCCCCCGCCTCTTTTTTGACCCGTGCGGCAAGGGCGGCGCTGCGATCCAATGTAAACCCGCTGTTTAAAAGGTTTAGCGCTTGAATTGGAGTCGTCGATTCACGCCGGAGTGAAGTACTGAGCCCCGCATCTGGACAATCAAATGCACCAAACACCGCCTCGGGTTCCCTCCGCACCTTGTGGGCGTAAACCATCCTCCGAAGGCCGTCGCCAGTGAACTTCTCCACCGGATTAAACCCACTCAATCCCCCGCGCTGATTGAACAAATTATACCCGCTTCCGTACATCTTTAGATTCAACTCTCCGCTCACAGCCAGCATGGCATCCCGTATGTTTTCTGCATCCAAACGCCTCGGGGGAAAGCGCCACAGCCAGCGTGCTTCCACATCCTTACTCGCCGCCATTTCATTGAAGGTGGACGCCTGCCGATACGTCGCCGAGAGCACGATTTGTTTGTGCAAAGCCTTCAGAGACCAACCGCTCCGAATCAATTCCTGAGCCAACCAATCCAGAAGTTCCGGATGAGAAGGCCGCAGCCCCATCCGACCGAAATCACTCGGGGTTGCCACGAGTCCGTTCCCAAAATGGCCTTGCCAGATTCGGTTCACCATCACGCGTGCCGTCAGAGGGTTTTTTGCGTCCGCAATCCAACCCGCAAGAGCGACTCTGCGCTCCTGCTCTGAAATGGAAGAAGGCAATTTTAAATCCCCAAAAACGCTCAGCACTGCCGGCTCGACGGCTTCCTTCGGTTGCTCCGGATTACCCCGGTATAACAAGTGGATGTCGTCCGGTTTTCGGAAGACTCCGGCGAACACCTTTTGCGAGTTATTGAGAGCGGCCAACTGGGGGGCTAAAGCCTGTTTTTGTGAGAATAACAGTTTAGCCTGCACGGCCTCCTCCGGGCCCAGTCCCGCGACTGAAAATGCGCCTTCAGGTGTTTCTTTGCCGTCAAAGGGAGCCCGGTCTGCAGATTCTGCGACTAAGCGCCACTCCTCAACGGTCTCTCCCACTTCGATCTGATAACTCGTGACCAGACGATCTTTAAATTTCTCCTCCTTGTCCCGCCCCCACACAACCCGTTCGATGATCTGTGGTGTTGGAAACTCCACGACCACCCAGCCCTTTCCGTTCTCATTCGACATCCAGCTGCTCGAGTTTCCGTAGCGACCGTCATTGATGAAGTTTAAATCATGCCGCCCTGCGACAAGGATTTGCCCAGAGGCAGAGACGATCGCCCCCGAAAGCCCGAGGGCGACGTTTACTCCGTCGGTGTTGAAAATCTCAAGCTCATCAATACACGGCTCCAGATTGTTGGTTTTTTGAATACTAAACCGAATCCGTTTTGCTTTGACCGGGGCAAAGCGATCAATGTTTGTCCTCGCGCTCACGGCCTTCCGCTTCACACCCGAATTCGCCAGCGGCACAAAGCGGGCGAGTTTTTTATCAAGCTCCACAATTTTGTTTTTAACAAGTGCCGCTTCCTTCCTCGCGGCCAGCGCCGCGGGCGTATTCAACTCCCGGTCCTGGTATTCCACGCCTGCGAAAAAGGCCTGCATCGCGTAATAATCCCGCGCTGAAATCGCATCAAATTTGTGGTCGTGACATCGAGCACATCCAACACTAAGGCCGAGGAATGTCTGGCTGGTGTTGACGACGATTTCGTCGATCGAATCCTGCCGAGCCAAGCGTTTTGAAACATCGTCTTTCCCGATTTGCCCCGGCAATAAAACCGATGCCGTCACAAGGAACCCCGTTGCCGAATCCTTTCCCGTGGCATCTCCCGCGATCTGGTCGCGGATAAATTGATCGTACGGCGTGTCGTTGTTGAACGCCTCAATCACATAGTCGCGATAGGGCCAAGCATTGGGGCGTTCCGTATTCACCTCAAACCCGTGAGTGTCAGCGTAACGCACCACATCCAGCCAATGCTGCCCCCAATGCTCCCCATACCGGAGCGACTTCAACAAACCATCGACAACACGCTCGTAAGACGATTCACCCGACTCGTTCACAAAAGCTTCCACCTCCTCAGGGCTCGGGGGAAGGCCGGTCAGATCAAAGAAAACGCGCCGCTGCCAAGCACGCCGATCAGCTTCCGCACTCGGGGTTAAGCCCTCTTTTTCGAGTCTCTCAAGAATGAAACCATCAATCACGCCTCGCGCCCAACGCGAATTTTTGGGCGCGGGCAGGGTTGGCGTGGTGAGCGGACGGAGAGACCAATGCTCACGTTTGTCCTCGACCGTTGCGAGGTCCACGCCATCCGGCCAGATTGCGCCTTCCAAAATCCAGCGAGAGAGAAGGCCGGTCTGTTCTGCCGTCAGTCTTTCTCCCTTGGGCGGCATCACGAGATCCTCTTGTTCCCCCTTCACGAATTTGATTAACGAACTGTCTTTGGGTTTTCCGGGCAGAATGTTGGGAGCATGGTCCTCTCCCCCTTTGAACGCCGCCGCCTTGATATCAAGACGCAAGCCACCCTTCTGCTTCTCAGCTCCATGACAGGAATAACACCGCTTCTCCAAGAGGGGCCGGATTTCACGCACGAAATCTACAGGCTCTCCCTGGGCGTTCCCAAGACCTACGGCATAGATAAAAAACAGGGGGAGTGTTCTTACGTTCATTTAACAAAAGGATTCCAAAGGAGCGTGGTATTTGCCGGAAAATCTTACGAATCATTTAACTTAAGCGACTGAGAAGATCATCGGTAGGGATTCCCGCTTTGGAAAAGAGCCCGCACTTCTGAGTCACTCAGCGCCCTTCCCAGCAACAAAAGTTCGTCCATACGGCCGCTCAACTTTCGGTCTTCGCGGTTCCAATTTCCGATTTGCGCAGCCCCCAAGCGCGCTGGATAAGCAATCTCCTGGCGTGTCTCCTTGTCAAACTGGCCATTGAGAAAAAACCGCACCGTTTTAGTCTCGGAATTGTACACGGTCGCGAGATGCACCCAGCGACCTCTTTCCGGCATAACGGAGGTCACAGAATCGGGGTAGCCAGCGTTCTCGATCGATCCAGGGGCGAGTGTGTTTCCCTTCAGCGCCAGACGCATTGTACTGTCCCTGGTAATCATCCAGTGGACCTGCCCCGGTGTTTCTTGCTGCCATCCATCGGTGTGGTACAAGGATTGGTAGGGACTCCCCAATTGATCGATTCGCACCCACGCGGCGAGGGTGAGTTGTGCCCATTCCTGCTCCGCGCCAACGTTCACTTTGAGATGATCGCCAGTATGCACAAATTCGGGAGCACGCGAGCCCGGCCACCTTCCCTGCGCCATTCGAAACACGCCAGGAAAAGGCTCTGGGGCTGTAAAATCAAACAGCGCAATCAGCGCCAGATCCTTCCTTACGCCCGCGAGACTTGCCTGCGCACGACTGCGCTGACCAGAGGAAAGCCCCGCTGCAAGCTGAGGCATTTCGTCCGGTTGAATAAAAGCTGCGGAGCGCAGGTCTCGAGAGGTCCCGACGCCATGGTTCATGATCAAAGCCTCCCCGGTGTGCAGGCTCTGTTTAGTTAAATTTCCTTTTGCTTGCGCGATGACCTCACCTTGAAAAACATGAATTTCAGCCTCCGCTGACGCTGACACATCCACTCCAAACCGCGTGCCAAGATCCACGGCGCTGCCATTGGACGTCACCACCGTAAACCCCTTGGCTTCCGGCGGCACGTCGGCAGCCACTTTGCCTCGCAAAACACGCAGTCGCTCTGCCGATTCGAAGCGGAATTCGGCCGGCGCTTCCACCACAACACGGGCCCCTTTTCTTGTTAAGAACTCGACGACTCCAACATCAAATCGCAGGGCCGATCCTCGCAAAGCAGCCCCCTGTGACAATCCAGATCCCGCACTACTCGTGACCGTGGCAAATGGAATTCGCACCGTCTGTACACCCCAGCCAATCAATCCCGCAAGCGCCATGCTTGCCGCCATTGGCAGCCAGGGAACCCTTCGCACACGCTCCTTTCTCGGAGAAAATGAGCCGCCTGCCGCCTGCATTTCTGCCGACACAGCGACGGTTCGAGCCGCAAGAGCTCCATCCACATTGAGGTATTCTAAAAAATGCAGACGAAACTTTGGATCATCGCGAAGCGCCCCTTCCAAATTAGAGGTCGTTTCAGCACTCGCTGTTCCCTCTCTATATTCTTGAATCCATTCAAAACGGGGATCGTCTTTCATCGTTCAATCTCCTGAGCTAATACGCGTTGGGTGCACTCTGTGAGGAGAATGCGTATGCGGTGAAGTTTCTTATACAGAGCCATCGCAGTCATTCCAAACTGTCGTGCGAGCGCATCAATTCGAACCTCGGGAGCATAGGCGGAATCAATCAGAGTCCGCTGGCCCTCGGGCAGCTTGTTTAAACAATTCCGAAGCGCCTCCCGTTGGTTCTCCATTCTGCCAGAGTATTGCTCAGCCTCGCCGGCAAGCAGGTCTGTGGTTTCGAGGCCGAAGACGTGGCGGTCTCGCATCCGGTCTCTCTGCCAGGAGAGAACCTTGAACTTCGCAACGCCGAATGCCCATCTGCGAAAATCATCGTTTGTG